>JBGSID010000260.1:0-25094 GCA_041751895.1 Lysobacteraceae bacterium
CGCAGCATCGGCGCTGTCGGCGCTGCCGCTGGTCGTCGCGGTAAGGCCAAGGCAGGCGAGCGCGTCGGCGCATGTCTCGCCTTCCACCACGAACGCCACGCTATCGCCGCAAAGGTCGGGAAGGCGATAGAGAGGCTTTCCGTTCGGTGGTGCTGTCGGCTCGCCGGTCACGAACGCGCGGCCGTCGTGGTGCATAGGCCTGATCCACTTTTCACCGTCCGCACCTGTGGCGCGGATACGCCAGCACCACGGCAAACCGGCGGCGTCGGAATAGACATGCAAGCCGCTAGGCTCGAATCCCTTCGCGATTGCGGGACCGGCCAGCCTGCGCGCGGCAGCTTCCGGGGTTTCGTTGGTCTGTGTCATGACAAACCCCCGACCAGATCGCCCACGGCATCGGCGAAGCCCAAGCCGGTCAAACGCATATGAAAGGCGAGCAAGTCACCGTGACCGCAGCCGGCGAAACAGCGCCAGCCACCACGCGGGGAATCGAGATTCACCGACAGCGAAGCGGTGCCGTCGTCGTGCAGCGGGCAGCGGCCTTGCGCCCAGCCGTTGCCGTGGCGTTGTCCCAGCTTGTCGATTCGTCTGCGGTAGTAGGTTTCCGGATCGGGCAGACGTTCCCGCCAGTTCAACGGCAGTCGGTCCCCTTGCCAGCCGGGACGCTTGCCGGTAGGTTTGCGCGGGCTGTTGCTTTGTCCAATTGCGGCAGCGTTACCCGGACCCCTACGCCCGCCAGCGTGGGGGTTCACTTTTTGGCGGTTCATCGCTTCGCCCCTTGATCCCGCAAGGCAACACGCGAGGCAATGAAAGCCGTCACCTCGTCTGCAACCCAAGCGCTTGCACGTTCACCTAGCGGAACTTGCCGTGGAAATTCGCCAAGCGCGATCATGCGATAAAGCGTTGCTCGCTTAAGACCCGTGCGGGCCATCACTTGCGGTAGACGTTCGAGCCTAAGACCGCCAAGCGGCGGCGAATCATCGTTAAAGCTGGTCATCGTTGCAATTCCGTCGTTGTTGACTGCTATTGGCCGCTACTGGTCAGTAGTGGTCACTGCGCGATGCAGACGCCGTATCGTGCTCGCCGATACGTGGACGGAATAGCCGCAGTTCACTGCGGGGACTGGGTGCGGACAATCCTGTTTATGTCGGAAAAATTCAGCCAAAACAACGATCTAGAGGGCGCGGACAACTATGTTCGTGGCCCTGTCGGCAGACCGTCTGCACGTAGAATTGTCGCCATTGCCTCCGCTGTTCTTTTCGCAACGCCACGTCCTTCCAGCCAGTCAACAATCTCTGAATTCTTGGGCGCGGTCGTATTGTCGGAAGGGTCGTAGTTTGTCCAGAACCTATCTGCGGCGGCTGCTAGGTGCTTAAGGAGCGCAGTGTCATGTTTTCCCCAAGGGGGGAGAGCGGCAGGCGTAGCAGGCTGCACTGCTTCTAGTTCTTTTATTCTTTCTGTAAGCCGGCTTACCTGAGAATTCAGGGTTTCACAGTGTCCACGTCAGTCAACAATTGGCCCGTACTTGGCCACTTCGTTTTCAAGCTCCAAAGGGACGGGGAAGTTCATTCTCTTGGCCCAAGCAATAAAGAAGCCCGGCAAGTTTGTTTGGCCCAGTTCTTTTATTCCAACGGCGCGGTCCGCAATTTGCTTGGCTCTTTCAAAAGTCTTGGCAAACGTCGAAATATTTACGCAAGGCTTGATCGATTCCCATTTTGCATACTCTGGCGATTTGCCGTGAATTAGTGCGATTCCTTCCTCTATATTCCAGTATCGCAGCTTGGCGTAGTGTTCGATGTCCGCTTTGCTCGCACTAAGATTGAAAGACCGGGAATTTTCTTTGGCTTGTTCTTGCAATTTCTGCTGTTGGATTTGTTTTACTCGCTCATCCCTAAATAGCTCCAGAAGCTTCTCAGGCGGTAACGCTTCTAGCTCAATTCTGTAGGCCTTAGCATCTTCGGCTTGTTTGACGAATACTTGGCTATCGGCATAGCTAAGCGACGAACCAAATTCGGCATCTGCATTTCTCGCGAGAGGAAAGCGACGCCCGCACAAATAGCCAATAGGGTCGTCTTCAGGTTTTCTGATCGCCGGGATTGTTGGCACGGTGTCCTCACTCTGGTAGCTCATGTAGACGCCAGCGCCGGCAGGATTCCGGCGCTTTCCCTGTGGGATAGGCGCACCGTGAGCTTAGATAGACGTTATGGGATGCCGCAAGTCTTGACGGCTAACTAGTCGCCCCCGGCCGCCTCCCGCAATGCCTTGGCCGTCTCTAACGCGAACTCGCACAGATAGGCGGTGCTGCCCGGTGTCCCGGTTTCGATGGACCCGGCCAGCACGTGGCGCACGGCGTCCTCTAGGTCGCTTGCCTCGCGTGTTGCCGTTCGGCTGTCCAAGCCTGCGGACACTGCCAGTAGGCGCATGCCTTCGGCGGGAATCTCTCGAAAGCCAGTGTCTACGGTCGTCGCGTGGTCGTCTGATAACCTGTTGTGAGCCATGATCGTTCTCCAGTGGAACGGTGGTGGTTAGGCCGGTCGGGGTGTTACCGCACCCCGGCCGGCCGCTTGATACCGGCAATGCCGGATTCTGTATTACAGCGCTAGCGTTGCCAGCGCCGCTGCGGCTACCGACCGCTGTAGGTGGCCGTAATGTTTTTCGATCATGCGGACGCTGGTTCCGCTGATTTGCGCCACAGTCAGCAGATCTAGGCCGCCGCCCACTAGGTCCGTAATAGTGGAGTGCCTGAGGGTGTAAGCGGTGACGGACTCGGGCAGATCAGCGGTAAGCGCAGCCGCTTTGACCGGGCCTTTCCATGAATCCTTGTCCCATGGCCTGCCGTCGGCACGCATGAAAAGCGGTGCCGCTGGCAACTTGCCTTTCGCTTGCTCTTTGAGCATCGCAGCGGTGTCGGTCGGCAACAAAATACGTCGCCCGTCATTGGCCTTGTCACGGTTGATCGTGAGCGAATTTGTGCGGGGTTCGAAGTCGGCCACGCGTAAAGCGGACAGCGCGCCGGGACGTAACGGCAATAGGCATAGGCCACGGCAGAATGCGGCGGCGTCGGCGGGCAGTTCGGCCAGTAGCGCCCGGCGTTGACCTTTGTCCAAGTAAAGGTTTCGGCGTCCCTTGGCTTCAGCTGGCTGCAATGCCCTTTGCCATGCAATCGCGGTAGCGACTTCACCGCGACGCAGTGCGGCGTTCAGCGCAGCCCGGAACGGGACCATGTCGCGATTGACCGTTGCGGCCGCTCGCTGGCGTGTTTGCTTGTGGCCTTTCGTGTTCCGAGTCACCAGTGCCGGCAGTGCTTCCAACCGCGCGCGCCATTCCTTTACGTGGTGTTCCCGCAGCTTTTGTAGCTTGATCGATGCGATTGGATCACCGTAGACATAGCGAGGGAACCGTTTAGCCGCATCCGGGTTCTCTTTCGCATAGCGTTCGCACGCTTCCCTAACGGTCACGGCGTCCTCGGAACCGCCGTGCGAGAGATGCCGGAACCACTCGCGCGCTTCCTGCGCTGCCGCACTGAATCTTTCACTTTGGGGCAGGTGTCCGAAGTCGCCTAGCGATTGCATGGGCTTCCGGCGGGTATCGGGGTCGTAAAAGCGGGCGATCCATGTCCCCCCGTTGCCGATTGCGGACGGGCGGAACCCCAGGAATTGCCCGTTTGCCAGCTTGTGCCAGTAAGGCTCGCGCTTTGCGGTGAGCTTTTCACGGCTGCGGACGGTGCTCAGGTCGGGCATGGTCGCACTCTGGAATGGCGGAAAATCGCCAGTACGGAAAGAGTACGGAAAACCTAGCTGGATTTCAATGGACCTTGCTGGACTGAAAAGCTAGGTAAAACAATGGTCTCTGGACGGGATGGGGTGTTGTAAAACCCTAATTCCCTACCTTGACATGGTAGGGGTCACAGGTTCGAACCCTGTACCGCCCACCAATTGAAAGAAGACGGCGCAGGCTTATCGGCCTGCGCCGTTTTTTTGCTGACGTATTTCTGTGGTTGCGCCGGGCTGGCCAGCGCTGCGAGTGCTTTTGATCATCTGAATCCTGCGGCGGCCATCTGGACTGCCGCAGGACGCATTGCAGATCAATAGTTGAAAAGGTAGCTGTATTTGATGAACAACTGTTTGCCGGTGTGCAGATCAAGATTGTCCGTCAGCTGCAGGGTCCTTGGTGAGCCGATCAGGCGCAGGTTCTGTTGTTGATCGGCATACCCGACATAAAGGGCAGTGCCTGGGCTCAGGACATAACTGACAAGCACGTCGCTGGTGAGCCGTTTGCTGTGATCGAAGGCAAACAGTGTCGTGTCGGTCTGCAGATCGGAATAATCGAAAATGATGTGCGCAGAGAGAAAGCGGCTGAACTGGTAATTGAATTTTGTCCGCGACAACGTATTCCGGAAAATACTGTCACCCGTACCGTGGCCTGCGATCGGATCTTTCGTGCGCAGATCCTGCCAGATGAAGGACTGCGTGACCCGGAATTGTGAGGTGGGGCTCAGCGTGAAATCGAAAGCGAACTGTCTGCTATCGGCGAGGAACGGCTGCAGGCTAGGGTTCGGATAGAAATTGATCGAGTCGCCTGCGCTGTAGCTGACACTGCCCGTCAACCAGGACAGCCATTCACTGCTGGCGCTCAACGAATAATTCTGCTTGCGGAATCCGATGCCCAGGAATTTTTCGTAAGACTCGATCCAGTGGCCTTCGAATGACGTGTAGCGCGAGCCATTGACGACAAAACCGGCATTGGCAGTCCAGTCGGCCAAGTCTCCATTCTGGTCCCAGTTACGCTCATAGGTGGCAGATGGGCCGGCGCTTACCAGCCACTTGGCATCCGGATATTTCCAGAGATAGGCGGCGGATTGCCACAGCTGGCGGATATCCGTGCGCGGCACGAAACCCAGCTCCGTGTTGAAGTCTTCGGAAATATCGCTGTAGCTGCCGTCGTACGTGAAGTTGCGTCCGCCTCGGGCAATATCGATGTAATAAAGATGTCCCGTTGAATCCTGAGCGGAACCAGGGTTCCCGGTATCGCTTTGCACGGCTTGTGTTGTCAGCGCCCAGTTGTCGTTGATCTTGATGCGGCTGTCCAAGCTCATGACGCGGTTCGAATGGTCACCGACTTTACGGTCCGCAACGAGCACGCCGACGTTCGACTGGGTTCCAAAGTCGCGCTGAACGCGTGCGACACCGATGTTGCCGGTCTTGTCGACACTGGGGCCGAACAGGGATGCACCCGCAGCTTCATCGTTGATGAGCAATCCACCGATCGCCCAACGACCTTGGCGGCCCGTCACTCGTGCGCCGTATTTCGGATCAACGATCCGGCGTGAGAAGAAAAGCGTATTGGGAGTGCTGAAGAATCCGGAGTTTTCCAGAAAGAATGGACGCTTCTCGGGGAACTGAACTTCAAATCGCTTGTTGACGATGATCTGCGGTTCGTCGGATTCGACTTCGCCGAAATCAGGATTGATGGTCAGATCGACCGCAAGCGAATCACGAATCACGAACTTCGCATCGACACCAGCATCGAATTTGCTTTTGCTGCCGATGCGGGGATTTCCCTGGGAGTCGTCTTCCAGCAGCCGGGTGGTGCGGAATGTGGCGTGCGGAATGATGCTGATATTGCGCCCTGGGGAGATCTCCTCTTCCAGACGCGCTTCGGCGAACTGCGGAATGAACGCCTCTTTTCTTTGTGTGACATAAGGCCAGTAGGAGAATTCATTCAGTCGTGGCACAAGGCGCTGTATGGCGATTCCCCACTTCTGCTCGGAGCCAGGGTTGAAGCGCAGACTCTTGAACGGAATCTTCATGATCGACACATAGCCATCGTCGGTGAGTTTGCCGTCGGAGACCCATTGCGTGTCGTAATTGAAATCGGTGCCTTGGCCTTCTGTCACCTTGCCATCGAGTTGGGCGCCGTAGGGGTTGACGCCGAAAATGAAGGCGCGCTGGTTGTCGTCGAAGGTGTCCAGATACAACAGGATGCCATCGTCACCGAAAATGGTGTCACGACGTACGATACGGGCACGCACCTCGGCCGGATCGTCCTTGCACACGGTGACAACGTAGAGGTGACTGTCATCGAACGAGAGATACGAGTGCGTCTCGACAGTGGCGGGTTCGCCATCGCCCGGTGTGTTCTGCTTGAAGTCATGTACATCCACACCTGCATCGGCAGGGACGCCAGAGACATAGTCATCGAGATTCGGCGGCGTGGCTGCGCGCGGAATGATCAGCGGTACTTGCGAATCCTGTGCGATCGCAGTGCATGCAATTGATGCTAAAGCCAGCGAGAGGCATGTGGAAAAAAAATTTCGATACATCGTATATCTCTCCATTAAGAGTTCAAGGCTTGTTGGCTTCTTCAAGCCGGCATCGCTATTTCCGAGGAATCGCGGATTGTCTCACGGGAATCTGCGTTGTCTGTCCCACAATCTGGCTTGCGGAGTGTGACCCACAGGCAGAGTCCGACGGCGGCCAATTGGCTCAGGCTCGACACAGCCAATCGTGCGTAACCGGTATCCAGAGGCGTGCCTACGAAGGGCAATACCGCTTCCAGCAACAGCCAGAGGAGCGCAAGCCACAGGACGCGCGAACCATTCATGGCGGCGCCAACTGCGACGAGGCTCCAGAGCCAAAGAGGGGCGAAGAGGCCCGTGTGATCGGGAACGAATGGGCTGCGGAACGTGGCGAGTGCCAATAATGCAAGCCAGTTCATCGCCAATGCATTGCGTGACATGCGGGAAGAACGGATCGCGGACAGTATCGTCAGAAGCACGATGACAACGGTCCATGCCCAGACGATGATCTGCTCAAAAGCGAGCGTCATGCCGGGCACGCCCAGTGATTTGAGTTTCATCACGATGCCTGGGACCGAGTCATTGATGGCAGCGACCGAAGCAAGTTCAGGAATTTCCAGGAATGCCCAAGCCTCGCCGTTGGCAAGTCGTGGCAAGTGGAATTCAAACAGCGCGCGAAACGGATCCATCCCAAGCCACAAGAAGGCGATGACGGTATAGATCGCCGAAAATCCAAGCGTCCATCCGAGCGCGCGCCAGCGTTTGGTTGCGATGAGATAGATGCCGAGAATTCCCGGAAAGAGTTTGAATACGGTGAAGCCGAGCAGCGCGCCACCAATGACCGGGCGGTCGCGCCAGAACAACGCCATCGCCACGATCGACAACGCAATCGCGGACAGCTGGAAGTTGCCGACTTGTAGCGTGAGTAGATTGGGTGTTGCGATCCAGATCGCTGGAATCAGAAGCGCCGCTCCGCGCCCGGTTTTCCCGCCGATCCACATGGACAGCCAAAGCATGCTGGCGAGTACCATGCCACCCTCGATCGAGAACCAGATCGCACGTGTCTGCTCGAAATCCATGCCGGCAGATACCGCCATCATCGGCAGGATCAGGAATTGAGGTAGATACAGGAATTCGTCGAGTTTGAACTTTCCGGCAAAGCCATAATAATTTTCCGGGTTGTAAAGGTTTGCCGTGCCTTCCTGCGCCAGTTTTGCGGCCTGCCAATACCCAGAGAAGCAGCTGTGATGCGTGTAGAAATCGTCGAACCAGAATGCGGAGATCTGCGCTTGATCGGGATCGGCCATGAACAAAGCGACCCCGATGGTGCGGGCCAGTGTCGCGAGTGCAAGCAGTAACCAGAGCAGGCTCAGGACAGGGTGTTGCCTGCGGGTGCTGTCCAGCGCTTCAGGCAAGCGTTTGGCGACCCATGGGCAACATGCTGCGCATAGGAGTGCAGCTGCAATGGAGGATGCCATGAGTGATGCACCAAACGCAGTGCCAGCGACGGCCAGCAAGGTCGCGCTCATGGCTGCAAGCAGGCCAGCGACGATCCATCGCGCATGGGATGTTGACGCGCCGATGGGTGAACTGAAGTCATGGCTGACTGTCATTGTCGCGGGCTCCTTGTAAATGAATCTGGGCGGGACATGGTCGGTCGATCAGCGAGGACCGAGTCCGTCGACTTTTCCGGAGAAAATGAAATGATTAAGCTCGCGAAAATCATCGAAAACGATGTCGGCGCTTTGTGCGCCGGGGACCAATGACTTTGCCCGGTCCACACGAAACAGGGTGCTCATTCCGAAATCCTGTGCTCCCTTGATATCGCAATGCAGGCTGTCGCCGACCATCCAGATATGTTCGGGGTCGACACACAGCTTCTCGATCGCCAGTTTGAATGGAGCGGGGTCCGGTTTGTCGGCGCCGGCTTCCTCCGAGGTGACGACATAATCGAAACAGTCGTCGAGCCCGAAATAGATGATTTTCCTGAATTGAATCTGGGACGTCAGGTCGGTAATGATTGCTGTCGAGATGTCATTGTTGCGGAGATTGATCAGCAGTTCGCGAACGCCGGGAAAAAGACTGCACTGAGACAGGAATGTGCGCCAGTACGTCTGTTCGAGGTCGAGTGTGATGAGCAGTTGGGTCTTGCGCCCGAGAATTTCGATGCCGCGCTGAAAATATAGCAGCCTGCTGTGTGAGCTGGCGGTATGTCCCAACTGCTTCTTGACCTCGCCCCTTGCCTGGGCGAAAGCGGCACGGACGCTTGCCGCATCCGCGCCGAGTAGACGCACGGCCTTGGCTTCGGTCGCGGCGCTCGCTTTCATGTGCGGCTGATCGTAGGCATACAGTGTGTTGTCGGTATCGAAGATGATGGCGCGCGGTGCGCGCAATGTCTTCGAGGAATGCTGAATCACCATGTCAGCGGATCCTGTTCTTGAGTGATTCTTCCATCTGGAGCAACACCATCAATTGCATGATTCCAGTCATTCCTTCTTCCCAGTGGGGTTGTACATCGAGAAATTCCTGAAGGTTCGGCATCAGCGTGTTAGCGGTCATCGCGATGTCTTCGGCAGAAACGTCGCCTTCGATCGTCATTTCCACTTCTTCAGAATCTTCCGACAGTTCGACATCGAGATGCAGCCCGCAAATTCCGATCAGCATGCGCGCCAGACGTTCGTGATAGTTGCCATTCCTGATCAATGCGGACAGTTTCAGCGGGAGGGAATCTGGTGAAGACGAATCTTCCAACTGATCGATGTTGACTGGGCGAAGTTTGAGAACCAGATCGGCCGACGCGCGTTGCGGAATGACATAACGCTGCGCATCGATGGCTCGGCGTTCGATCGACTGTAGTACCGCCTCCATTGCATGTCCGCGTTGGTGCACGTCGCGCTGTATCTTCCATGATCGGCGCAATTGCTCATCAATATCGAGATAGACCGAGACATCGAATCTGCTGATCAGTCGGCTCATGCGAAGCGCATGCAGGCCGGAAACGATCAGCACATCGTTGCGGTGAAGACGAGTTGGCGCCAGAAAGCGGCCGGCGGCGTGATCGTAATGTCGATTGACGACGCTCTTGCCGTCCATGATCGCGAGGACGTCTTCATTGAAGCGCTGCAGATCGTTCGCACGCGGGTTGAGATGGGTCAATCCTTTCCACATCGGAGCGTAACGATCCCACACATGATAGTCGTCGCCGGAGAGGTGCACGACCGAGTGCTGGCCGAAGAGGCCGGTGAGCGCTTGACTGAGAGTGTCCTTGCCCGAGCCGGAATCTCCGGCAATACCGATCTTCACCGGCTTCTGAGCAATCCGGTAGTAGTCGTTCCTGGAGACCCGTTCCCGCAACATTTGTGCGATGAGCATCAGGCCGGTGGCCACGATCAGTGTCATCCACAGCGAATGCATATGCGGCGTGATGAGTCTGTCGATACTGTTGAGTGTCGGCTGCGGGTCGTAGCCAAGGAGCGGAAGACTGGCTCCTGATGAAAACAATAGATGCATGCCAAGCACAAGCGTCGACAGCGCGGCTGTCATCAGTGCTGCACTGCGGTCGCCCTGTAGTTGATGCGCGACGAGAAACGGCACCAGCCACAGATACCAGCCCGGCGGGGCAGGCGTACTCAACACGACAAGGAAAAACGAGAGGCCGGTGACTGCGACCAGTAGATCGAAACTGATTCTGCGCAAGCGCCAGACCGCATACATCGTCAATAGATACAGCGTCGGCGTCAGATAGAGATGCAGCGATTGACCGAGGGGCAGTGCCAGATCAAACACACGGCCGGCTTCCGGCGTTCCGAGCACCATGGAACGGAAGCCGGGCGAAAACAGCCACGGAATCTGCGAAAGAATCGTGATGGAAAAACCGATCGCGAAAGGGATGGCCATCGGGCGCAGACGTTTGTTACGCCAGAGATAGATCGCGGCAAAGGGCAGCGCCAGCACCATGCTGAATTTCGCTGCGATCGAAAGCCCGAGTGCGATACCACTTGCGGTCGCGTGATATTGACGGAGCAGCAGGAGGGACAACAGCAGCAGCGTTACAGGCACAATATCGGTCTGGCCATTCCAATACGTGACGAAGAGCGCGATCGGCGACCACCAGTAGAGCCAGAGCAATTTGCGCGGCTGTTGCGGAAAAAGCGCGTACAGCAGATACAGTGCAGCCAGATCGACAAGCAGCAGACTGACGCGAAAGCCCACGCCAGTGAAATAGCTGCTTCCGGTCGCGAGATCCATCAACCATCCGAGCACGGTCGTTGGCATATGGGTCAGCAGCATCACCGGCCCGTACGGATACGTGATCGGGCTGCCGCCTGCAGACAGGAAGTTTGACCACGGGTCTAGCGTGGTGTGCTCGATGGCTTCGCGGAGGAACGGCACGAACTGTGCCTGCTGGATTTGCGGCACCAGCCAGATCACCAGCGCGATACGCAGCAGCAATCCCAGTCTGAAAACAGGGTCGCGCAGGATCTGGCCGAGATTCATTGCCAACGCAGGGGCTCCTTGGTGCAGACAGCATCGATGTCGATGCCTTCATGTCGTAGCAATGCCTGCAGTTTTGGAATCGCATCCTGCTCCGTATGCCCATGAAGCTCCGGGGATGCGATGCAGATGCGGATGCCAGCCTGTTGCAGTCGCGCGGCTTGTGCGCCGTCGAGCGGGAACCGGTTGAAGCAATCGACCCAGACCCAGTCGGCTTTTCCGGCAAGCGCAAGGGCGGCGTCGATGCTTTCGTATTCAGAGACGCGTACAGCACATCGGCGTTCGCCGCGGCGCGTTGTACGCACGAGGAAAGGAAACGATTGGTCGAGAAAGAAAAAATCGCTGATGCCGTGTGCGTCCATCAAGGCAATCAAACGCTCCTCAAGGCCTTCTTCCTTGACGTTGAGGATCAGCAACCGATGCCGATAGTGTTTGACCCAGTCTTCGAAGCGTTCTCCATCCGCGAATGGATCGTGATGAATAATGAGCTCATTGCCATGGCTGCGGATATCGACCTCGATGCCATATGCGGTCTCGGTCTCCTGTAGCTGTTCCGAAGTGTTCCGGCGGTGTTTGACGATGATCATGATGGCTGCCTGAGGTCGTTTCTGAGACGGAGACTGAAATCCATGGTCCGCTTGATGAAGCGCATCTTCGCTTTCCAGTTGATATTCCAGTGCGAACTGCCGTGGGCGCGTGCGCCGAAATTCACAGGGAATCGACGGACTTCGAGTCCGCGGTGCAGTGCTTGGTAGTATGCGTAAAGATCGAGCGAAAAATCATGGGGCGGGTTTTGCCATCGGTTGTAGAACGCGCGCGGGAACATGGTGGGTTGTGCGTTGATGTCCCACATGCGATGGCGCAACAGCAGGGTTTCGAAGATCGACATGCCTACGGTAAAAATCACGTCGGCGATCGGTCGCCCCTGGCGACGTCCTTTGACGAAAAGATTCTCTGGGTGATCCGACGCTTCGAACATCCGTAGTCCCAGCAGGGCATCCTGTGGGTCGGTCTGCATGTCAGCATGCGTCCAAGCGAGGATCTCGCCGTGTGCATCGCGTAAGCCTGCGAGGATACCGTAACCATAGCCTTGGTTGTTTTCGACGCGTGTGCTGCGGATGCGCGACTGTCCGGCGAGCTGCTGCGCAAGAACGGCGGGAGTGTTGTCGGTCGAGCCGTTGTCTACCAGGATCGCTTCGACATCGGTACGGACGAAGATTTCTTTCAGGCGAGAGATCAGCAGCGGTAGATTGCGCGCTTCGTTGTAACAGGGGATCACCAACGACAATTTGATATTCGCTGGCGTCGCTGCTGGCGACAACTCGGGTTGCTGAAAATCGATAGTCACTTGGAGAGGTGTCCGATGGGTTTGGCGGCGACGAAGACCAGGCGCTTCATGCCCAGATAATTCAGTGTGGCTGAAATGGCCGTCGCCACGAGGAAAGCGATTCCGATCCCGATTTCACTGCGACCAATCATGTGGATGACACAGGCATTGGCAGCGACGTTTGCGATCAGTGCGAATAGATAGACCGCAACGAACTTTGCCGTCTCGTGCCAATGCCATTTTTTCGCGACACGGAAAGTGAACATTCGGTTCGCGAAATATCCGAACGCGGCGCCAATGATGAAGCTGTATGCTTTCGCGACTGCAGTCGCAATGCCGAATGCAAGTAATAAGCGGTAGCTTGCATAATCGATTGCGACAGCAGTGAGTCCCACGACCAGGAATCTAGAGAACTCGCTTCGAATGATGCGCCGATACACGATTGTTCAGTCTTCGAGTCGTGCTGGTCGACGCATTGCGTAACGCTGTTCCAGCGCGCTGCGTGCCGCTGGCGGGATTCTTGAGTCGCTTTCGATGCGATAGGGGTGCGATGGCCATTTGTGGAAGCAGGACTGCCAGTATTCAAATGTGCGCAGGTCGTCCGGCGTTCCCCAGCAGAGGTAGTGAGATATGACGAAAACACGTGCGCGGAGCCCCGCAGCGATCGCATCATTGATGCAGATGTCCACGTAGTACTCCCCGTTGACCCGAGCATCCCGCACGATCATCGCGTTCGCGGCGGATGCGAAATCGCTGGCTCGCTTGAAGGTGAAGGCGCCGATCAGGGACGGATCGTTCGCGGGATCGCCCAGCGGCTGCTTGCCGGTGACAGAAAGCACGCGGCCGTCGACTTCTTCAACCCATCCGTAGTAGGCGGGGCGACGGACTGCGCCTGGGTAACGGCGCGCGGCCCAGACGATGACATCAACGTCTGGATCTTCCAGTAGCGATGCAAGCGCTTGCGGGTCGTACAGCGCACCATTGTCGCAGGCGCCGATGGTCAGAGGCAGCGTCGGGTCGATACTGTCCATGCCGAGCAGACAGGTACGTGCCTGTCCATCCGTCACCTGATCGATTTCCACGAGCGTACAGCCCGGGAATTCTTCGCGTAGCGTTGCCGCAATGCTTTCGTGCCCCGGCAGGTCGCGTCGCATGACGAAAGCATGGTGTGGTGCTTGTGGCAGATCGTTTGTGGCCTGTACGACCATCGGTTGACCCGATACCGGGATGAGTGGTTTTGGTTCGACATAGCCTTCGCGCGAGAAACGCGCACCGAGGCCTGCCATGGGGATCAGCACGGATCCCTGCTGGTGCACTTGTGCTTGCGCACGCGAGGGGTCGCAGAGTTCGCGGAAAACATCGGACCAGTAGTTGTATTCCTCCAGGTCCTGCGGCGTACCCCATTGCATGAAATGATTGAGCTCATAGACTAGGATCTGGCGACCATCCTCCAGCAGCGGTCGATAAGCGAGGCTGGCAAAGTACTCGTTGTTATAGGACAGGTCGCTGTGCCCGAGGCAGCGTTGAAATGCATCCAGCATCATCGCGCCTGACGCATAATAGTACGTACCGCTTGAGGAAAATTCCCCCATGGGATTGTCGGTATACGGCTGTTTCTCCTGGATTGCATTGATCCTGACGCCTTCATTCCGCACGTAGGCGTACGTGATGGAAGCGAGCATGTGCGGATGGAATCCGGTGTAACAGGGAATGGCGCCGTCGCAACCGCTTTCGGTTACGAAGCTCACGAAGTCCTGATAATCCCAGACGCAGGTGAAATCGCAGTAGTTGACGATGGTCGGTTTATCGAGATCGACATGTTCGATCGCCTGCAGTACCGCATTGGCGGGGCCGAGTTTATGCGGTGGAATACCTACGATTCGGCCGGTCGGGCAATACTTGGCGAGCTGCTCCGCCATTGCATATTCCGCATTGTCCAGGTGTTCCTGATTGCAGATGAAGAGGAAGTCGGTTTCACCGGGAAACATGTCGATTACATGAGCGATGATCGGCTTGCCGTCGACTACGATGAGCGGTTTCGGCACTCGATAGCCCGCGCGGCGAAAACGTTCCCCAAAACCTGACATTGGAACAATGATCTGCATTCAAACTCTTCCTTTGAAGAGTGCATCTTGTTGAGTGGGCAGTAGTGGCGCTGTATCTGCTGCGGTGTTCAAGGGTGCTTCCGCGCGTTCTCGAAGCGATAAGCCATTCAATGTTCCCGGCTTGATGGCTTCAGATCAGACTTTTTTTGTGTTCAACCGGGTCGCTCTGTTTGCATGCGAGATCCTCTGCCTCAGTGACTCCTTTGGTTTCTTGCGTATGGCTGAGGAGATCCATGAGATGCAACGTCGTCGATGGGGCGGCGAGCGCGTTGGTCATGGAAGATGAGCAACGAATCTCGCATGGTCCCGTCGGCATGCCGGCCGTTAAGGCCTCCCATTGGCTGCGATTGCGGCTGTGTCCGGATACGCAAAAAAGAAGCCCCGTTTGCGATGGCTTGGATAGACGCATCTTCGTTTCAATGCCTGAACCCCACATACAGGCATACGCAGACGAGTGGAAGCGTGAACTGCGATCATTTTTGTGATCGCAGTCCGTAGAATAAACTGAAGTGCGGATCCTTGTGAAGCTGCACATGAAGTGGGCTGCCAATTGGGGCGAGCGAGCGTAGGGTACTCAGGCTTGGACTGCGGTATGTGGTGGCAGGTTTCGAATTCGTGTGAAACGCCCGGCAGTCAGCTGCCTGATCTACGCTGCTTCCTTCATCACTAAAGTCCACCCATAAGAATGTCTTCTTTTTTGCGAATTCATGGTGGGGTCGGATTGAATCAATGCGGTCATCGTTGAATGGCGAATAAGATCCAATCTCACTTCCATGGGGCAATAACTGTACTTTGCGGTTTGACATGCCCCAAAAAATGCACGGATTGTCTTCTGAATCCATGGCTTCGAATCTGTGCGATGCAGCAACAGCGCTGATTTTTTGTGATGGCGTTCCTTGGAATGCACGGAGTATGATAGTTTTGCAAGGTTGTATGGGGACGTGATCAAGCCGTGGGAGCGTGCTTCGATCCATGCCGTTTTTCGAAGGAAGTTGAATTCAGATGAATGATCTAGAACAGCGTCTCGCTCATTTGTCTCCCGAGCGGCGCGAGCTGTTGCGTAGAGCAGCCCAGCAGGAACGAGCGGCACGCGGCCGGATCCGCCCGCAAGTGCGCCCGGAACGTATTCCGTTAACTTTTGGCCAGCGTCGGCTATGGTTGCTCGACCAGTTCGCGCCCGGTCTTGTTGCCTACAACTCTCCTATGGGGAAATGGCTGCATGGCGAGTTGAATGATGACGCCATGCGTGCGGCGCTTCAGGCATTGGTTGACCGGCATGAGGTGCTCAGGACGGTATACCGTGCTCATAGTGGCCAGCCTTATCAGCAGATTCTTCCCGTATGCGAATTGCCATGGCGATTCGTAGTCGCCGAGGGCGATGATGTTGGCGCGCGTCGTGCCGATGCGCTGCGTATTGCACGCGAAGAGGTCGCCAAGCCATTCATTCTTGCGACGCAGCCGCCGATTCGTGTGGCTCTGGTCCGCGTTGCGGACGATCTGCATCTGTTGACGATCATCTTCCACCACATCGCGATCGACGGTTGGTCGATTGCGACGATGGAGGAAGAAATCTTCGATGCATACAATCGATTGCAGAACGGGGAGCCTCTCAGTCGTACAGCTCCCGAGCTTCAAATCGCCGACGTCGCGATCTGGCAGGAACAGACCTTGGGCGGGGACGGGTTACAGCCGCAACTGGATTTCTGGAGCCGTCATCTCGCTGATGCGCCGGCGGTGCTCGATCTGCCGACAGACCGTGCCAGGCCTGCGATGCAGAGTTTCGAAGGCAGCGTCTGCTTCGCCCAGATTCCGCCAGCACTTTATGGGCGTCTGCAAACGTTTGCGCGTGAACAGCAGGTTACGCTTTCGATTTTGATATTTGCGGCATTCCAGACGCTGTTGTCGCGGTATTCCGGTCAGGATCGCGTGGTTGCAGCAATGGGTGTCGCGGGTCGTGCACGACTCGAGTTGGAGCCGGTCGTCGGTTTCTTCATCAACATGCTGCCGCTTCAGGCAGATGTTTCCGATGACCCCGGGTTCACGACCTTCCTGTCCCGGATGCGTGGTGTCGTGCTTGAGGCGATGGAGAATGCGGATGCGCCGCTGGATCGGATCCTGGAAACGTTGCGACTCCCGCGATCGACCAGTTACACACCGTTCGCACAGGTCATGTATTTTTTCCAGAGTTACCCCGAGCATTCGCTTTCGATGCCGGGTCTCAGTTTCGAAGATGTGAATGTGTCCGAGTTGCGTCCGCCGACAGCGCAGGGTGATCTCTCGCTGTTCGTGAATCAGCATGGGCCGGGAGATCTGATGTTCGAGTACAGCACCGAGCTGTACGACGAAACCACGATCCAGCGGCTTGGCGGACATCTGGTGACATTGCTCGACGCCATCGTTGAGTCGCCGCAGAGCCCGATTTCCAGTCTGCGGATGCTGACGCAGGATGAGGTCGAACAACAGTCTCGTTGGAACGACACGCGGCGCGCATTACCGGAAAATCCGACAATCGCTGCACTGATCGCCGAACAGACCCTGCGTGCGCCCGATGCCGTTGCAGTGATATTCGGTGGGCGCGAATTGAGCTATCGCGAACTGGATCGTCGGGCCAACATGGTCGCGCACTCGCTGCGCACGCATGGCGTGGGACCGGGCATATTGGTCGGCCTGTATGTCGATCGTTCCCTGGAAATGCTCATCGGACTCCTTGGCATCCTGAAGGCCGGTGGCGCTTACGTCCCGCTCGATCCGAGTTATCCCGTTGACCGTCTTGCTTACATGGTCGAACTGTCGGCTTCCAATGTAATCGTGACTCAACCTGCGCTACGCGACACATTGCCGTCACCGGTGCCATCGGTGGTGATGGTCGACGCCGACGCCGCGCTGGATGCCTCCGCCGAAGCGCCGCCAATGGATGGCGCCGGACCCGAAGACCCCGCGTACGTGATTTTCACCTCCGGCTCGACCGGCAAGCCCAAGGGAGTGGAGATCAGACAGCGCTCTGCGGTGAATCTGATCCGTTCGATCGCGCGCGAGCCCGGGCTTACCGAGGCCGATACCATTTGTGCGATCAGCACGCTGTCGTTCGATATCGCGTTGACCGAACTCGTGGTGCCACTGACGGTAGGCGCCCGCATCCTGCTCGTGGATCGCGACACCGTGCGCGACGGCTTGCGCATGCGCAAGTTTGTCGATGCAGAACCATTGACGATCATGCAGGCGACACCCGCCACTTGGCGTATGTTGCTCGATGTGGGCTGGAGTGGCAGGCAGGACATGCGCATCATCTCCACCGGTGAGGCGTTGCCGCGCGAACTCGCAGACCGCCTGCTGCCCATGGCGCGTGAGTTGTGGAATCTGTACGGCCCGACCGAGACCACCGTCTACTCGGCGTTGTGCCGGGTGCAGCCGGGCGAAGGTCCGATCATCGTCGGCAGGCCGGTGGATAACACACAGATCCATATCGTCGATCGCCATATGCAGCGATTGCCGGTCGGCGTTCCGGGCGAATTGCTGATTGGTGGCGATGGCCTTGCGGCCGGTTATCGTGGCCGGCCTGATTTGACCGCCGAAAAGTTCATTCCAGACCCGTTCTCCAATGATCCGCAGGCGCGTCTTTACCGCACCGGCGATCTCGCTTTCTGGCGAACCGATGGCACGGTCCAGGTCATCGGCCGTATCGATCATCAAGTCAAACTCCGCGGGTTCCGCATCGAGCTCGGCGAGATCGAGACCGTGCTTGCGCAGTATCCGGGCATGACCCAGATCGTCGTGCATTGCCGCGAGGATCGCCCCGGCGATCAACGCCTTGTCGCGTATTTCACGAAAGAAGGTGTCCGCGCCACGGATGCCGAATTGCGCGCGCATCTGAAACTGGCGCTGCCCGACTACATGGTGCCCAGTGCGTTCGTCGATCTGGATGCGTTTCCGCTGACGCCCAATGGCAAAGTGGATCGACGTGCTCTGCCGGCACCTGAGGCAGCGGTCGGTACGTCGGAAGAGATCATCGCACCAAGGACGCCTGAAGAGGCCGCGTTGGTGAAGATCTGGAGCGAGTTGTTGAGCCTTCCTTCTGTGGACGTGCGCGCGAATTTCTTCGATCTGGGCGGGCATTCCGTGCTGGGCACCAGGATGTTGTCGCGGATCGAGCATGAGTTTGGCGTCGAATTGTCGCTGCGTGCGTTGTTCGAAGCGCCGACACTCGAACAGATGGCTGCGCGCGTCGTCGATGCTTGCGCAAAAGCGGAGCAGAATGATCTGGAGGCGTTGTTGAGGAAGCTGGAACTGCTCAGCGATGATGAAGTCGCACGACAATTGACCGGCGTTGGAAACGAACGAGACGACGTATGAGTGAACTGGACCAGCGCTTGGCGAGTCTCTCGCCGGAGAAGCGTGCTTTGCTGATGCAACAGCTGGCGCGAAAAGCTGCAGTCACGCCCCAGAAGGAGATCGGTCGGCGGCCACGTCCAGAGCGCTTGCCGCTCTCGTCGGCACAGCAACGGCTGTGGATTCTCGATCAGATCGATCCTGGCAACAGCGTTTACAACGTCACTTCACTGATGCGGTTTCGTGGCGATCTGAATGTCGACGCGCTTGAATTCGCACTGTCGGAGATCATGCGTCGTCATGAAAGTCTGCGCACGGTTTTCGTGAAAGATGATGTCGGGCCGATGCAACGTATCCTGCCGGCCGAACCGCTGCGCCTGTTTCAACAGGATGTGTCGAATCATCCTGACGAAACGCGCGAAAAAGCCGCGATGGCGCTCATGGCCGCCGACGCCTCGGCGCCCTTCGATCTGGCTCATGGCCCGATGCTGCGGGCGACCTTGATCCGTGTCGCTGCGGATGAAGCCTTGCTGTTGCTCAGCGCACATCACATCGCGGTGGATGGATGGTCGTTCGGTGTCGTCTATGGCGAGTTGACCCAGCTCTATCAGGCGTACCTTGCGGGTCAGCCATCGCCATTGCGTGAGCTGGATCTTCAATACGTCGATTACACGCTTTGGCAGCTCGAAGAGGCCGAAAGCGATTCGATGCGATCCCAGCTCGAATACTGGAAGCAGCGTTTCGCGACACCTCCGCTGGTGCTGGAACTTCCCGGAGATCGTCCCCGTCCACCGGTGCAGAGCTACCGTGGCGCGGTGTATCTCCATGTGATTCCGGCGGCGCTTTACGATGAGGTGAAGCGCTTCAGTCGCCAGGAAGGTGCAACGGCGTTCATGGCGTTCATGGCCACATTCAATGCCTTGCTTTCTCGCTATTCGGGGCAAGAGGACATCGTTGTCGGCGTGGGCAACGCCAATCGCCCGCGTCGCGAACTCGAAGGGCTCGTCGGATTCTTCGTCAACACGCTGCCGTTACGCGTTGACGTCTCCGGCAACCCGACCTTTCGCGAACTGTTGGCGCAGATCCGAACCTCTACCATCGACAGTTATGCGAACCAGGATGTGCCCGTTGAACGGCTGATCGAGTCTCTCGAACTGGAACGCAGCCTGAGCCATTCACCGCTGTTTCAGACGATGGTGTTCTACCAGAACTTCCCCGAGGAGGCTGTGGAACTGCCCGGCTTGACCCTGCTTCCGGTCGAGATCGGCAACGCCCACTCAGGCACATCGCGGACGGACATCACCATTTTCGCCAGCGAAAGCGAGAGTGGCCTGCAGTTGATGATCGAATACGCTTCCGATCTCTTCGACCAGAGCTACGTGGAAGCCTTCGGTCGTCATCTCGAACAATTGATGCGCTCTGCGGTAGCGGATCCGAATCGTCACCTCAACGAACTGGAGATCCTGCCGCCGGAGGAGAATCATCGTCTGCGCGTGGAATGGAATGCGACGAGGCAGACGTTGCCCGTTGAAACCACAATGCACGGGCTCTTTGAAGCGCAGGCATCGAAGTCACCGCATGCGATCGCGGTGGTGCAGGGGGCGACGTGTTTGACGTATGCCGAGCTCAATGCCCAGGCTGAATCGGTCGCGGCGCGCCTGCGCGCGTACGGCTGTGGACCAGGCACGATGGTTGGCCTGTTCCTCGATCGGACACCGAGGATGCTCGTGGCGTTGCTCGGCACATTGAAGTCCGGCGCGGCGTATGTGCCGCTCGACCCGAGTTATCCGATCGATCGCATCGGTTTCATGCTGGAAGATTCCGCTGCGCCGGTCGTGATCACCGAAGCTGCGCTCGCAGGGCAGTTGCCGGGTGGCGTGCATGCGATGCTTCATATCGAGGATGTGCTTGCGGAAACCGGCGCGGACATGCCCGCTTCCTCTCCGGTGGTCGGCGAAGATACGGCGTATGTGATCTTCACTTCCGGCTCCACCGGTCGTCCGAAAGGCGTGTGCATTCCGCATCGGGCGGCGGTGAATTTCCTGTCGTCCATGGCCCGCGAGCCCGGGTTGACCGCCGATGACACGCTTTGCGCGATCACGACGCTGTCGTTCGATATTGCATTGCTCGAACTGATGTTGCCGCTCACCGTCGGCGCGCGCGTGGCATTGGCTGACCGCGCTACTGTCGGTGACGGTGAAGCGCTTGCGGCAATGCTGGACGAAGTCGATGCCAGCGTGATGCAGGCGACACCAGCGACCTGGCGCATGTTGCTCGACGCCGGTTGGCGCGGGCGCCCACAGATGCGGTTGTTCTGCGGTGGCGAAGCGTTACCGCGCGAACTCGCCGATCGCCTGCTGAGCAGCGGTCGCGAGCTGTGGAATCTGTATGGTCCGACTGAAACCACGGTCTGGTCTACGGTCGAACGTGTGCTCCCCGGCCATGCACCGATTGCCATCGGTCGCCCGATCGGCAACACCGAGGTCTATATCGTCGACAAGCACCTGCAACTGGTGCCGACCGGCGTTCCAGGCGAATTGCTGATCGGTGGTCTTGGCGTGGCGAAGGGGTATCTGGACCGTCCGGAACTGACTGCCGAAAAATTCATTGCCGATACCTTCGGGCAACGTGAGCATGGTCGCCTGTACCGGACCGGCGATCTGGCGCGTTGGCGGCGCGATGGCCGGCTCGAAGCCGTCGGACGCATTGACCATCAGGTCAAACTGCGCGGCTTCCGCATCGAACTGGGTGAAATCGAATCGGTGTTGGATGCGCATGCCAGCGTTGCGCAGGCGGTCGTGATCTGTCGCGAAGATCGGCCGGGTGACAAACAACTGGTTGCCTATCTGGTCGCCGCACAGGACAGTATTGATATTGACGCGCTGCGTGTCGCCGCGCGCGAACGCTTGCCGGAATACATGATGCCTTCGGCGTTCGTGACCTTGGACCGGTTGCCGCTCACACCGAATGGCAAGGTCGACCGCCGTGCGCTACCGGCGCCTGACATCGATGCGTTCACGACCGCCGGATATGTCGCGCCGCGCACGCCGGAAGAGGAAGCGCTGGCCGTGATATGGGCCGAGGTGCTGGGGCGTCCCCGGCTCGGTATCCACGACAATTTCTTCGGTCTGGGTGGGCACTCGCTGCTGGCGACGCAACTGGTTGCGCGCATGCAGAAAACATTGGGCGCCGACATCGGGCTGCGCATGGTGTTCGAGGCGCCGACCGTTGCCGAGTTCGCCGAGCTGCTCGTGAGCCGGCGTATGAGCAGCGTTGACGAGGAGGCGTTGGCCGGCATGCTCGATCAGCTGGAAGGTCTGTCCGAAGCCGATATCCTCGCGATGCTTGAGAACTGAACCGCGAACTGTTGCGAACGTACAGCCTCGATGGAACGCCTGAAACGAATATCCAGCACAAACAGGATGCTGCTCCCAACATGACGTCCACTTCCGACATGCCGACGGGTACCGCTGGTAACGCAGCGCTGGCCGAGCGTATGGCCAAGCTCACCCCGCAGCAGCGCGAACTGTTGCTGCGGACGCTTGCCCAACGTTCGGCACCACGGCCGGAAGCGGTGCCCATGCCGCATGCGGTGCCAGGCGAGCCTTTGCCGCTTACGTCGGCCCAGCGGCAGATATGGCTGTTTGAACGCCTGCAGCCGGATACGGGCGCGTACCTGATCTACAACAATCTGGTGTTGGAAGGCGCGCTTGACGTGGATGCGCTGGAGCGTGCCTGCAGGCTCACGATCCGGCGCCACGATGCGCTGCGCATGCGTTATTCCGAAAGTGCCGGCGAACCGAAACAGACGGTCGTCGAGGAATTCGAGTTCTCGATTCCTCTGATCGATTTTTCGATGTTGCCGGACAGTGAACGCGACATTGCGGTGCAGCGTGAAGTCGATGCCGAAGCGGCGAAACCGCTGGACCTGACGTCCGCGCCACTGCTGCGCGCGACCCTGCTTCGGGTGTCGCCCGAGAGGCATGTGTTGCTGATGGCCACGCATCACATCATGGCCGATGCGTGGTCGATGGGTGTGATCGAAGCCGGCATCATCCGTGCCTACAATGCATTCCGCGCCGGTCAGGAACCCGATCTGCCAGCGCCGGACATCAGCTATGGCGACTACGTGTTGTGGCAGCAGCAACCCGTTTCGCAGCAGCGGATCGTGCGTCAGATCGAGTTCTGGCAGAAGGCGTTGTCCGGCACCACCGGATTGCTGGACCTGCCGGTCGACCGCCCGCGCGGCGCGGTGATTTCCGCGCGCGGCGCGCGCCATCCATTCGTCATTGCCGACGATGTGCGTGCCGGATTGATCGATCTGGCGAGACGCGAAAACACCACGCTTTTCGTGTTGCTGCTGTCGGCATATCAGGTATTGCTGGCGCGTTATACCGGCGAGAGTGACATCGTCGTTGGTTCGCCGATGGCGAACCGGCTCGACCAGACCATGGCATCGACTGTCGGTCTGTTCATCAACACCATCGCGTTCCGTGCCGACCTGTCAGGCGATCCGACGTTCCGCGAGTTCCTTGCCCGCAACCGGAACCATGTGCTCGGTGCGCTGGAAAACGGTGAAGCACCGTTGGAACGAGTGATCGAAGGCCTTGATCTGGATCGCGCCCCGGGCCGCACGCCGTTATTCCAGTCGATGTTCGTGCTGGACACCTCGTCAGGCCACGGCGAGCAATCGATGGACGGCCTGCGCACGAGCAGTATCGATCCCGATGTGAGCACGTCACGTTTCGAGATCACGCTGTCGCTTGCCGAAAACGGACATGGCCTTGGCGGCGTGATCGACTACGGTTCCGATCTTTTCCTGCCATCCACGATCGAACACTTGGCCCGGCATTACGAAAATCTGCTGCGAGCGATCTGTGTGACGCCGGAGATGCCGGTTTCGCAGCTGCCTTTGATCGGCGTGGACGAACGTGCGGCGCTGGTCGCGCTTGGTGACGGCGGGCCGGCGTTGACGGGCGAGGGTGAAACCCTTCACGAACTCTTCGCGTTGCAGGCCGCTCGTACGCCTGATGCCGATGCGCTCGTCGAGCGGACGGATGCGGGGCCACGCGCGTGGTCGTACGCGCAGGTGCAGGCGCAGGCGAATGGCATCGCACAGCACTTGCATGCGACAGGTATCGGCCGCGAATCGATCGTGGCCGTGCTGGCGGACCGTTCCGTAGAAGCGGTCGTTGCGGTGCTCGGTGTGCTGGCTGCGGGTGCGGCTTATCTCCCGCTGGATCCGTCCAGTCCCGATGAGCGCCTGCATTTCCTGCTTCAGGATTCCGGCGCGCGGGCATTGCTGGTGCCGTCGTCGCTGCGCGACCGGGCCACGACGGTTGTCGTGGATGCGATTCCGACCTTGCATTGCAGTGGGATCACGCTGGCCAACGCTGCGCCGGTGGTCGAGCGCAATGAAAACGATGCGGCTTATCTGATCTACACCTCGGGCTCTACCGGTGCTCCGAAAAGCGTGGTGGTGCCGCATCGCGGTGCGGTCAATCTGGTGAGGGGCTTCCTCGCGCGCCATCGTTTCGAGGGCCAACGCCTATTGATGATTCCGCCGCTGATCTTTGATGCATCGGTAGGCGATCTGTTTCCCGCGCTGGCTTGTGGGTCAGCGCTGGTGCTGCATCCGGCGCCGACCGAGCTGGGGCCGCGCGAACTGGAAGATTTCTGCCGCGAATATCGCGTCAGTGCCATTGACGCGCCGGCGGCGCTCTGGCGTCGCTGGACCGAGGGTTGGGCGTTGCGGACGTCTTCCGAAGCACTGCTGCCGGAATTGAATCTGATGATGATCGGTGGCGAAAGCGTGCCTGTCGATCAAGTGCGCCGTTTCGCTGCCTGCACCGGTGGTCGCGTCGTTCTTTGCAACCACTATGGCCCGACCGAGGCCTCGGTGTGTGCAACGCTGTTCTCGACGGTGGATGGCGCCGAAGTCGCGACATCCGATCTGCCGATCGGCCGACCGTTGCCGGGTGTGCACGCCTATCTTCTCGACACCCACGGCCAGCCGGTGCCGCGCGGTGTGATCGGTGAACTGTATCTCGGTGGTCGCGGTGTGGCGCGCGGTTATCTCGGCGCGGAAGCACTGACGGCTGAACGCTTTGTCGTCGATCCTTTCGTGAACGAAGCCAGCGCGGACAACGCCACCATCAGCGATGTCAATGCGAACGGCTCCTGCGAGCGCGCACCTGTTGCGCGCATGTACCGCACCGGCGATCACGCGCGCTGGAATGCCGACGGCACACTGCAATTCATTGGTCGCCGGGACCACCAGATCAAGCTTCGCGGATTCCGTATCGAGCTGGGTGAGATCGACAACGCACTCGCCGCACTGCCCAATGTGCAGGCGGTGGCGACATTGCTCCGCGAGGACAGGCCCGGCGACCGCAGGCTCGTTGCCTACGTCGTCGCCAATGAGGGGGGCGCCGATCCCGCCGCGTTGCGTCAGGGCCTGTCGCGCCGTCTTCCCGAGGCGATGCTGCCGTCAGCCTATGTGTTCCTGCCTGCCATGCCGCTCAACGCGAACGGCAAGATCGAT
>JBGSID010000261.1:0-11763 GCA_041751895.1 Lysobacteraceae bacterium
CGCGTGCCGCACGCAGCAGCGCGAGGCCGGCACGCGGTGACAGGCCGACGCGTACACCGGGGTGATGGCGGCTGCGCGTCATCAGTTTCTGCACATAGGTGATCAGTGCCTCGCTGGCATGGACTTCGCCGACGGCATGGCGCAATGCGCGCACGCTGTCGGCATCCAGTACGGGCTTGCTGTGCGCGATCAGGTCACGGCGATCGCTGCCGGCGAGCAGGGCGCGTTCGGCATCTTCTGGCGGATAGCCGAGATGCAGGCGCAGCAGAAAGCGGTCCAACTGTGAATCCGGCAGCGGATACGTGCCGGCCAGATCGACCGGGTTCTGGGTCGCGATCACGAAAAACGGGTCGGGTAGCGGATGAGTGATGCCGTCGACCGTGACCTGATGTTCCGCCATCGCTTCCAGCAGCGCGCTCTGCGTGCGAGGTGGCGCGCGGTTGATCTCGTCCGCAAGCAGCACCTGCGCGAACACGGGCCCGGGATGGAATTCGAAACGTCGCGCCTGGGCATCGAACACCGACACGCCGACGATGTCCGAAGGCAGCAGGTCGGACGTGAATTGCACGCGCTGGAAACCAAGCCCCAGACTTGCCGCCAGCGCGTGCGCCAACGTGGTCTTGCCGAGTCCAGGCAGATCCTCGATCAGGACATGGCCATCGGAGAGCAGGGCGACGAAGGCCAGACGGACTTCGTGCGGCTTGCCCAGCACCAGTTGGTTGACCTGCGCCTGCGCGCGTTTGAGTGCATCGATCTGATGGTCGTTTAGCATGTGCGGCATTCGGGGGGCGTCATGCGGCGGTCTCCGGGGGCTTCATTGGGCATTTTTCCTGCAGTGTAACGAGACTACGTATCGATGCAGCGTGTGGATTCTGGTAAGCGGACTTTCATCGCGCTCTGGGTGTTGGTGACGCTGTGCAAATGTGTGCTGGCCGCACGATTGCCGCTGTTCGTGGACGAAGCCTTCTATTGGCAGGAGGGGCAGCATCCGGCATGGGCGTATTCCGATCTGCCTGCTATGACCGCCTGGCTTGCGCGGTTTGGCGTGGAGATCGGCGGTCATCGTCTGATCGGGCTGCGCTGGCCGTTCCTGCTCATCGCGGCAGTGTTGCCGTGGTGGGTGATGACGATCACGCGGCGCGAAGTCGGGCCCGCGCATGCCTGGCATGCCGGCACGCTTGCGGTGTTTCTGCCGTTGCTCGGGACGCTGGGTGTGCTGGCCTTGCCTGACGTGCCGCTGGCATTGGCCACGGTGTTGTGCCTCGATGCCGGTGCGCGGCTGATGCGCGGCGTCGATTGGATGTCGGCTGGACTGCTCGCCGCCGGGCTCGTGATCGGCGGGTTGACGCATTACCGCTTCATCGCGGTGATCGGCGTCGGTTTTCTGGTGATGCTGTGGTTGCCTGATGGCCGTCGCGCGCTGCGTGATGGGCGCGTATGGGGCGCGGTGGCGCTGGGCGCGCTCGCATGGCTGCCGCTGCTGCTATGGAATCTCGACAACGCCGATGCCGGTCTGCGTTTTCAACTGGTTGACCGTCATCCATGGGCATTCCATCCGGATGGTGTGCAGTTCATCGCGGTGCAGGCGCTGATGGCGACGCCGCTGCTGCTCATCGCGATGGTGTACGCCGGCTTTTCGCAGCGCAGACAGACACAGCCATCGGGTCTGCGTTATCTGGCGTGGTCCGGCCTGCTGGTGTTACTCGGTTTCTTCGCACTGGGTTTCTTCGCCGACAGCGAGCGCGTGAGTTTTCACTGGCCGTTGCCGGGTTATCTGGCGCTGCTGCCGCTCGCATCACTGGTGATCTCGCGATGGCCCCAAGGGTGGCGACGCGCAACCTGGAGCGTGCTTGCCCTTGGCCTTGTCGCCGGACTCGGCGCTTACGCGGCAGTGCTGTCACCGACGTTGCGCGAAGACAGCGCGCGAAGCAAATGGTATCCATCCAATTTCGCAGGATGGGATGCGTTGGCCGAAGAGGTGGCTGTGATGCGTGCGCGTATGCCGACAGGAACGCGCATCGTCGCCGACAACTTCAAGATCGGTGCAGAACTTGGTTTCGCGTTGAACGACCCCGGTATTCCGGTGCTCGATCATCCGCTGAATCACCATCACGGCCGCGCGCCGCAGTTGACCTTGTGGGGGCTGCAGCACGATGGCCGCGTCGATCGAGGCGGTCTGCCGATCTTGCTGGTCGTCGGTGCCACCGATGTCAGCTATCGCGAACAGTTGCAGCGCTATCACGATCTGTGCGCGATGGTCGGCCCGTTGCCGCCACCGACGGTGCTCAATATCGATCGCGGCCGTCAGCGGTTTCTGCTGTTCGCGCTGCCGGCAGAACGCTCCGACGGCGACTGCACCACGCCGGCAATGGCATGGGTCGATGCACCTGCCGGCGATGGCATCGTTTCCCGCCGCTTCGCATTGCAGGGCTGGGCGTTCAAGGACGGGGTCGGCCTGTCGCGGGTTGACGTGCTGGTCGATGGTCATCTTGTGGCGACCGCCGACTATGGGGTCGAACGTCCAGAAGTCGCTGCGTTCTGGAATAAGTGGCGTGACGGTGGCTCCACCGACCCGCAGCAGCCGAAGGTGGGGTTTCGCGCCGAGATCGATCTGGGTGATCGTCCGGCGGGGACCTATTGGCTCGGTTTGCGGCTGTACGGCCGCGATGGCAGCGTCGAGGATTGGCCGCAGCAGGCGGTGCGGCTGCGCTGAATCAGGTTTTGCGACTTCCTGTCTGGCACGGCCTGCTGCGTGGCTTACAGCACCACAAAGCCCGCTTCGCGCAGCAGACGTGCGGTGGCGATCAACGGCAGACCAATCAGTGCGGTCGGGTCTCGATTCTCGATTTCGTCGAACAGGGCGATACCCAGCCCTTCGGATTTGAAGCTGCCGGCGCAGTCCAGCGGCTGCTCGCGGGTGACATAGCGCTCGATCTCGTCGACACCAATCGTGCGGAAACGGACTGTGGTGATGTCGATCGCCTGCAATCGCCGCCCATCAGGTCCCGCAAGGCACAGGGCGGTCAGGAAGCGCACTTCACGCCCGGACATCGATTCGAGTTGAGCAACGGCGGCGGCATGCTGGCCGGGTTTCCCCAGCGGCTGACCATCGAGTTCCGCCACCTGATCCGAACCGATCACCCAAGTCCCGGGTTCGGCCTGGGCCAGCACCGCCTCGGCCTTGGCTTGGGCCAGGCGTTCGGCGAGCGCCTGCGGCGATTCGCCGGCGAGCGGGGTTTCGTCGGTCTCGGGTCGCGCTGTCGAGAAAGACAGGCCAAGACGTTCAAGCAGCATGCGGCGGTAGGTCGAGGTCGAAGCGAGGATCAGGGGCTGCATGCGTCGGGTCCGTTCAGAGCGTCACATCGCGGGCGCGCTCGACCAGCACCAACTGCTCGTCGATCCGCCGCCGGGCCTGCTCGATCGAGGCCCGGATCTCGTCCAGTTGTTGGATTGAAGCGGTTTCTCCATGCTGCTGCAGCCATAGACGCTGTCGCAGCATCTCCTGCAGCGCGGCGCGGACGGAAGCGTCATCATCGCCGGTGATGGCTTCGATTTCTCTGCGGGCGGTGCGTAGTCTTGCTTCCAGTGCGTCGGCGGCGTCCAGCAGTCGCGTCATGGCGCGCTGGCGCGGCGCGGCGCGGCGGGAGATGTGCCAGGACAGACCCAGTGCAATGACGATGATCGCGAAAGAGAGGATGGGCACGCTCAAAAGAGTGTCAGCGGTCACACGACAGGCCCGGATGCGGGTGGACAGTCTGACGTGAGGAGGGCTGGGGGGCAAACGCGGCGCCTGTATCAGCAGCGTGTTTGACAGCGCCGGTTCCGGCCCCTAACATTCCGCGTCTTATGTCCGTTGAAGTGCCCGAAGTCTTGGACGCTTGGCGCATGGTGACCGCACGGCGCAGCTTCAATGGCCGTCTGCCACTGGCCTCGATGGCCCGCCTCCGCGATCTACTTGCCGATACCGAGGGTGAAGCGCGCTTCTCCCTTGAGTTCGGTCACGACTCGTTGCGGGTGCCGTTCGCGGATCTGAAAATCGATGCCGAGTTGCCGCTGGTCTGTCAGCGCACTCTGCAGCGGTTCCTGCAGCCGGTGACGCTGAGCCAGAGGTTCGCGCTGATGCGCGAGACCGATGGCGACGCTGAGGAGGTCGAGGCCTCCTTGCTGCCGGACTATGAGGCATTGCAGCTGGCCGAGGATGGCCTGCTGCGGCCCGCTGAAGTGGTCGAGGACGAGTTGATTCTCGCCGTTCCGCTGGTACCGGTACAGCCGGGCAGCGAATTGGTGGAGCGCGACTGGCCCGTGACGGCGGAAGAAGAGGCGCTGGTCAATCCGTTCGCCGGATTGGCGGCGTTGAAGAAAACCTAGGAAGGCGTCACGGTGCGATCCGATCTGGATCGGGTCCTGCACGACTTTCGCGATATTCATGTATTGAGGCTGGAGCAATCCCATGGCAGTTCAGAAATCCCGTGTCACCCCTTCCCGTCGTGGTCAGCGTCGTTCGCACGACGCGCTGACCGCCAAGCAGTTGGCAACCGATCCGACTTCGGGCGAAGTCCATCTGCGTCACCACATCACCAAGGACGGCTACTACCGCGGCCGTCAGGTCATCGCGCCGAAGGTCAAGATCGCCGACGAAGAGTGATGCTCGCAGTGCCGATCAGGCACTGCCCGCATACCACTTAAGGATGCGGCCGAAAGGCCGCGTTCTTTATTCTGATCTGGTCTGGTCTCGATCGATCTCCTCGGGAGCAGGCCGTTTCTTGATCCGGCCACAGATGGTCGCGTCGTTCCGACGAGGTAATGGGTGGGCATGAGCAATCAAGTTTTTTCGCGTATCGCGGGCACTGGCAGCTACTTGCCGGAGAAAATGCTCACCAACGACGATCTGGCCAAGCTGGTCGATACCAGCGACGAATGGATCACCAGTCGTAGTGGCATCCGTCAGCGCCATATCGCTGCTGAAGGTGAAACCACCAGCGATCTCGCGTATCACGCCTCGATCCGTGCATTGGAGGCGGCAGGTGTCGATGCTTCCGAGATCGATCTCATCGTCGTCGGTACCACCACGCCCGACCTGATTTTCCCGTCCACCGCCTGCCTGTTGCAGAACCGACTCGGTGCAGACGGATGTGCTGCATTCGACGTCAATGCCGCCTGCTCCGGTTTCATCTACGCGCTGGCCATCGCCGACAAGTTCATCCGCTGCGGTGCAGCAAAGAATGCACTTGTGGTTGGCGCCGAAACGCTGACGCGGATAGTCGACTGGAGTGATCGAACCACCTGTGTGCTGTTCGGCGACGGTGCTGGCGCGGTCGTTCTCAAGCCTGATACCGACACGGGCATTCTCAGCACGCACCTGCATGCCGACGGCAGCAAGAAAGACCTGCTGTGGAATCCGGTCGGTGTTTCTGTGGGCTTCAAGCCGGAAGAGGTCAATGTCGGCGCGCATATCAAAATGATCGGCAGCGATGTGTTCAAGTACGCGGTCAAGGCGCTGGACTCGCTGGTCGACGAAACGCTGGAGGCCAACGGCCTCGACCGTCGCGATATCGATTGGCTGATTCCGCATCAGGCCAATCTGCGGATCATCGATGCGACCGCCAAGCGTCTGGACATGTCGATGGACCGGGTCATCGTCACCGTCGACAAGCATGGCAATACCTCGTCCGCTTCCGTCCCGCTCGCGCTGGACGAAGCGATCCGCTCGGGCAAGGTCCAGCGAGGGCAGTTGGTCCTGCTCGAGGCATTTGGCGGCGGTTTCACGTGGGGATCGGCGCTGATGCGCTACTGATGTCGGCAAAAGGCGATTAGGCCTGCTTGGGTCCGTTGTGGCCCAGGCGCCTGTCAGGCAGGCGTGTCGGGGTCATGTGATTCCACGCTGTGGCCGGTTGAGTGGTTGATCCTGTGTCGCACATACGCCCTCGTACAGACATTCAGCGTCTTTCGACCGTATCATCGCGGTCCGCATTCGAGCTGGAAGTCCGCGTGACCGCACCAAACACCACCGATTCGACGCTTGCCTTCGTTTTCCCGGGCCAGGGGTCGCAGTCTGTTGGCATGCTCGCCGAGTTGTCCGAACGCTATCCGTCGATTCGCGAGACTTTTGCAGAAGCCTCGGATGGTGCTGGTGTCGATCTCTGGGCGCTGTCCCAAGGTGGCCCGGAAGAACAGCTCAATCGCACCGAATTCACCCAGCCAGCACTTCTCGCCGCAGGCGTAGCGGTCTGGCGCGTGTGGTTGGCGCAGGGCGGGGCACGACCATTGATGCTCGCCGGCCACAGCCTTGGTGAATACAGTGCGCTGGTCGCTGCGGAAATATTGTCTCTACGCGATGCCGCGCATCTCGTCCGTATCCGCGGTCAGCTGATGCAGGATGCTGCGCCGGACGGCAGTGGTGCGATGGCTGCCGTCATTGGCGCTGAAGATCAACTCGTCCGTGATGTCTGCGCCGAAGTTTCGGGCAGTGACGTGGTGGTCGCTGCCAATTTCAATTCTCCCGGGCAGGTCGTGATCGGTGGTCACGCCGCCGCAGTCGAGCGCGCGAGCGCGTTGCTGATTGAGCGTGGCGCGCGGAAAGTCGCGCGGCTTGCGGTCAGCGTACCTTCGCATACGCCGCTGATGCGCGATGCAGCCAATCGTCTCGCCGAAGCCATGCACGGCGCCGACTGGCGCGCACCAGTATGTCCAGTGGTGCAGAACGTCGATGCCGAAGTGCATGATGGCGAGCACGCGATTCGCGATGCTCTGGTGCGGCAGCTGTATCTGCCGGTGCAGTGGACCGCATGTGTTGAAGCGCTCGCCACGCGCGGTATCATCCGCGCCGCCGAATGCGGTCCCGGCAAAGTGCTGGGTGGTTTGATCAGGCGCATCGACAAATCGATCGAGTGTCGCGCGCTCGGCACCGTCGGCGAGTTCGAGACTGCGCTCGAGGTCTGGAAGACGTGAACGCTGCGCATTCGAGTTCGACGATCCAAGGAAGGCAGACTCAGCGAAGGCTGGGCCAGAGCAGAGTTTCCGCAGTTGTCGATCTTCCTCGATAACGCATCCCATTCTCCCTGCGAATACAGATATGACAGATATGCATGCAGATCAACCGCTCAAGGGCGAAGTCGTCCTCGTGACCGGAGCCAGCCGCGGCATTGGCGCTGCCATTGCCGACATGCTCGCCGCCCAGGGCGCGATCGTCATTGGTACTGCGACGTCCGAGAGTGGTGCGCAGGCGATCTCTGATCGACTGGCGCCGCTCGGCGGCCATGGCCGCAAACTTGATGTTGTCGACAGCGCTGCGGTGACCACGCTCATCGATGAGATCGCGAAGGAGTTCGGCGCGGTGTCGATCCTGGTCAACAACGCGGGCATCACTCGCGACAACCTGTTGATGCGGATGAGGGACGAGGAATGGCAGTCGATCCTCGACACCAATCTAAGTAGCGTTTACCGCACCAGCAAGGCAGTCATGCGCGGCATGATGAAGATGCGCAAAGGTCGCATCATCAATATCGCATCGGTCGTTGGCGTCACCGGCAACGCCGGACAGGCGAACTACGCTGCGGCCAAGGCCGGCATCATCGCTTTCAGTAAGTCGTTGGCGAAAGAGATCGGATCGCGCGGCATCACCGTCAATGTCGTTGCGCCAGGTTTCATCGATACCGATATGACGCGTGCGATGCCGGATGCGGCGCGTGACGCTCTGATCGGTCAGATTGCGCTCGGCCGTCTCGGCGATGCCGTTGACATTGCCCATGCCGTGGCTTTTCTTGCCGGCCCTGCCGCAGCCTACGTCACGGGTGAAACGTTACATGTCAATGGCGGTATGTACATGCCCTGAGTGGTCTTTTCGCGCGGATTCGAGAAGACTTTTTCGGTAAGCTGTTGAATCGAAAAGAACCCTTCGGGCCTGTTGCAAGGCCCGGTTTCCCTTACACTATCCACCGCAATATTCCTTCCGGAGCAGAACACCCATGAGCAGCATCGAAGAGCGCGTCAAGAAAATCGTGGTCGAACAACTTGGCGTCAAAGATGATGAAGTCACCAACAGCGCATCGTTCGTCGACGATCTCGGCGCTGATTCGCTGGATACCGTCGAGCTGGTGATGGCCCTCGAAGAAGAATTCGAGTGCGAGATTCCGGACGAAGAAGCAGAAAAGATCACGTCCGTTCAGCAAGCGATCGATTACATCAAGACCCACGTCAAGGCTTGAATCTCGCATTGGAAAGTCGCGCCCGGCCGTTCGCGTCCGGGCAAAAGCCGGGGCCGCATCGCGGCCCTGTGCGTTTGATCGGCCCCTTGTAGCGCCCGGGATTGCGGTCAGTGCGTCGCGGTAACGTGTTTTCGGCCGACAGCCGTCGAACAGCTCGCCGTTGAAGCGCCAGTCTTGAAGCCTCAGCCTTGAAGAGTCAGGAGTAGAGTCATGTCGAAGCGTCGTGTCGTGGTCACGGGCCTTGGAATCGTTTCGCCGCTCGGCAACGATCTGGCCAGCAGTTGGGACGGCATCATCAATGGACGTTCTGGGATCGAAGAAGTCACGCACTTCGACGTTTCCGCCTTCAGTACCCGGATCTCCGGAGAGGTCAAAGGCTTCGATCCCGCACAGTGGATCCCGGCCAAAGACGTCAAGAAGATGGACTCTTTCATCCACTACGGCGTGGCTGCCAGCGTCATGGCGCTGCGCGATGCCGGTCTGGAAGTGAACGACAGCAATGCCGAGCGCATCGGTGCATTGATCGGTTCCGGTATTGGCGGCATCCATGGCATCGAAGAGCAGACCATCAAGTATTACGAGGGCGGCCCGCGCAAGATTTCGCCGTTCTATATTCCCAGCACCATCATCAACATGTTGCCCGGCCAGATCTCGATTCTGACTGGCATCAAGGGCCCGAACTTCTCTGCCGTGTCCGCCTGCGCGAGCTCGAACCATTCAATCGGCGTGGCGATGCGCATGATCCAGTACGGTGACGCCGACGCGATGATCGCCGGCGGCGCAGAACGCGGTTCAACGCCGACGTCCATGGGCGGTTTCTGCTCGATGAAGGCGATGTCCAACCGCAACGACGATCCGGCGCGCGCTTCGCGTCCCTGGGACAAGGATCGCGACGGTTTCGTTCTCGGCGACGGCGCCGGCATTCTCGTGCTGGAAGAATACGAATACGCCAAGGCACGCGGCGCACGCATCTACTGCGAGCTGATCGGCTTCGGCGCCAGCTCCGATGCCTTCCACATGACTGCGCCGAGCGAAGACGGTGAAGGCCCTGCACGCTGCATGGCGGCTGCGTTCAAGGATGCGGGCGTCAACGTGGATCAGATCGATTATCTCAACGCCCACGGCACCTCGACGCAGTTGGGCGATCTCGCCGAAACCTTTGCGGTTAAACGTGCCCTCGGCGATCACGCCTACAAGACCATGGTGTCTTCGACCAAGTCGATGACAGGCCATCTGCTCGGCGCAGCAGGCGGTGTCGAAGCGGTATTTTCGGTGATGGCGCTGAAGACAGGCATCGTTCCACCAACGATCAATCTCGACGAGCCGGGCGAGGGCTGCGACCTCGACTATGTGCCCAACGTGGCGCGCGAGAAGAAGCTCGATATCGTGGTGTCGAATGGCTTCGGCTTTGGTGGTACCAACGGGACACTGGTGTTCGGTCGCCTCTGATTCCTTCCATGCATTCCAGTTCATGATCGTTTCCCGCGCGCTGCCGGCGGACTGCGATCTGTTGCGCCTGCATCGTCTCGCGCCCGATCGCTATCCGATCTTGTTGCAATCCACTTCCTCCTCGCGTGCCAGTCACGCGCAGGGGCGTTGGGATCTGTTGCTTGTCGCCAGTGGCGCGTATCTGCGATCGGATCGAGATGGCCGCGTTCGTGATGCCGATGGCCGCGATCGTGGCGATGATTTTCTTGCTGCGCTCGACCACGACTGGCGCGCGCTGCGTATGCCGCGCGAAGAGCCGCGCTGGCCGTTTCGCGGCGGCTGGGCGTTGTTTCTCGCTTACGAACTGGCCGCGCAGGTCGAGCCGGTCCTGCGTCTGCCGCAGGCGGAAGGCGTGTTGCCGGTGGCATTGGCGTTGCGCTGTCCGGCGGCGATCCTGCGCGACCATACGACCGGTGAGTGTTTCGCGGTGGCCGAAACCCAAGCGGAGGATCTCATCGAACGTTTGCTGGCCGACATTGCGGCGCCGTTCGATGCACCGTTGCCGGCAGGGTCGATTCCTCAGCCGCTTGAAGAAGACGCCCCCAAGGCTTTTACGGATGGCGTGGCGCGCATTCTCGATTATCTCGTCGCTGGCGATGTGTTCCAGGTCAATCTGTCGCGCGCGTGGCGTGCGCAGACTGCTTCAACACAGGTTGCTTCCATGCAGGCTGCGCACGCACCGGGTGTGCATGCGCCTGCCGCCGATCCAGCGGCGCTGTACGCGCGTTTGCGAGAGGCCAGTCCGGCCCCATTTGCCGGCATCTTCGCCGGCGTGACCGACGGCACGCGCTGGGCGGTGGTGAGTTCTTCGCCGGAACGTCTGGTGTCGGTGCGCGGCGATCTGGTCGAAACCCGTCCGATCGCCGGCACGCGTCCGCGTTTCCCCGGTGACGACGACGCGGCGCGCATCCGGGAACTGGTCGGGCATCCGAAAGAACGCGCCGAGCATGTGATGCTGATCGATCTCGAACGCAACGACCTGGGCCGCATCTGTACGCCGGGCAGTGTCGAAGTCGATGAGCTGATGACGGTCGAAAGCTATTCGCACGTGCATCACATCGTCAGCAATGTGCGTGGACGGCTGCGCGACGACGGCACACCCGGGGCGACGATCCGTGCGGTGTTTCCCGGCGGCACGATCACCGGCTGTCCGAAAGTGCGCTGCATGCAGATCATCGCCGAGCTCGAAGGTGTCGGCCGTGGCGCGTACACCGGCGCGATGGGCTGGCTGAACCGCGATGGCGACCTTGATCTCAATATCCTGATTCGCAGTGCCGAAGTCGAAAGCGACATCGATGGCGGCAGCCGTCTGCGCTTCCGGACCGGCGCCGGTATCGTTGCCGACTCAGACCCGCAGCGAGAACTCGACGAGACGCGTGCGAAGGCGCGCGGTCTGCTCAAGGCATTGGGCGCTGACTCGTGAACGTTCGCTTATTTGTCGGCGAGACCCGTGTGGAGGTCGGCACGGAGGAGGTCCTGGTCGGAGGTCGTGGTCTGGCCTATGGCGATGGTGTATTCGAGACCATGCGTGCGACCGGTGGCTTCGTGCCGTGGTGGCCCGGTCATCGCGCGCGGTTGGCGCACGGCGCTGCGCGGCTGCGGATCGCCTTGCCGCCTGCCGAGTTGCTCGAAACCGAGCTCAACGACTGGCTGCGCACCCATCGCGACGCCGTGATCAAACTGCAGGTCACCCGTGGCACGGGCGGGCGAGGTTACAGCGCGGTGGCGACCGCGCCGCCGGTGTGGTTGCTGATGGCTTCGTCCTTGCCGCTGCCATTGCGATCCGGCGGGTTGAACCTGCGCTGGTGCGAGACTCGATTGGCGGAGCAGCCTCTGTTGGCCGGCATCAAGCACTGCAACCGGCTTGAACAGATCCTGGCGCGCGCCGAATGGCAGGATCCAGAGATCGACGATGGCCTGATGCTGGACACCGCAGGCGATGTCGTCGCCGCCACTGCCGCCAATCTGTTCGTCCTGCGCGACGGCCGCTGGTGGACGCCACCGGTGGATCGTTGCGGGATCGCCGGTGTTTGTCGGAGTTGGGCGCTGCGCGCCTTCGCTGCCGGCGAAC
>JBGSID010000262.1:0-19940 GCA_041751895.1 Lysobacteraceae bacterium
CACGGGTCGCGAACGTCGCCAGAACATCGCCGCGCCAGCCGCTGGGCGCGTTGTCCGGGTTGCGTACACGCACGCCGACCCGGCCGATCTTCACGCCGTGACGTTGCGAGACGGCCTCCGCGATCCGAGGCGCCTGGTCATGACAGAAATCGATCGCTGCGACGGGCCCTTTGCTGGCCATTTCAGCCATCAAGGCTTCACGCAGACTGCTGCCAAGATCGGCAACCGCAGCCTCGGCACGGGAGACGGCGAGCGCCTCCTCTGCACTCGCCCCATCGGAAGCGGCGGCCTGCCCGTTGCCGGCGGGAACCGTCGCTGCGGCAATGGCCGCAGCGGCGAGCGAACACATGATGGCCAAGCGTAGAGCGGAAACATGCATGGGAGACTGTCCTGTATGAAAGAGGTCATTCGCGACCATTGGCATCTGCGATCGCCTGACCGTCGGCGTAGGGAAAGCGGGTGTGACCGTAGCGGACGATGAATACACCGATGGCCAACAGCACGATCGCGCCCGCACCGGAGATCAGCAGTGCAGGCGACTGATGCGACGCATCGGCCATCATGTGCCGGGCGATGCCCACCATCGCGATATACAGAGGCATCCGGACCGGCAGTTTGCCCATCCGCCAATACGCCTCGACCATTGAGACCATTTCCAGATACATGAACAGCAACAACAGGTCGCGTATGCCCACTGTCCCGCTGGCGAACATCCGCCAGATTTCGCCAGCGCCGGCCACCAGCGTAGCGATCAGAACGATCACGAGCCCGATGTATTCGAGCAGATGAATCGCGCTACCGATGCGATGCACGGATGTGATCGTGTGTTCGAGTTTGCCGTTCATGGGGGAAACTCCTATCGGTATACCTCCGACCGTCATCCCGCCGATCTCATCGCCGCATACAGCGCCAACGCGATCACGCATGCCCAGCCGGAAAACAGCCAACGCCACACCCACCACTTCGGCTCGAAACCGACGCCGCGGACGAAGCCTGCCGCCATCGACCAGAACAGCGCCGTCGCCATGGCATGATCCGCCTGTCCGTGCGCGTCCGACATGATGAAAGGAAAGGCGGTTCCGGCGAACATGATCGCGATGGCGATCAACAATGCCGGCCAATGCATCCCCGACGGCGGCGCCGGCTGTTCAATGCGTGTGTTCATCCACATCCTCCGCTTGCTGGCGCGCGTCCTCGTTCTCGCCCCACATGGCGTTGAGGATCGACAGCAATACGGCGAATCCGACGCCCAATATCCAACTGAAATACCACATGTTCGCCTCTCCGCTCAGTGTGAGTTTCCATTGCCGCGACAACCGCGCCGCGCGTGCGATCCACCGCAGCCGCACCGCGTTTCGTCCGCATCGTTCGTAGCTGGACCTTGCTGCGCTGCCGACGCGGGCAACGCATCAGCCATCCACGCGGCGATGGCCTGATCGGGCAACAGCACATCAGTGATGATCACCTGCACGCCGAACCGGGCCAATCTCGCCTGCAGCCCGGGGCCAGCGCCAGCGGTGATCAGGATGTCCACATCCTGCAGCACTGATGGCAGCGCATCGCTGCCGGCGCACAGCGTTTCTTCTTTGCCGAGGCTGCGGCCCTCCCATTCGCTGATGGTGCCGCGATTGACATGTTTGACCATGAAATTCCGGCAACGTCCTGCATGCGACGTGATATGCCGACGATTCTGTGTCGTGAACGCGATCGTGACCATGATGACCTCAGTATGCGGAATGTTCGTTGGCGCGGATCTGTTCCACCGTCACCTTGCCGCGCATCACGCGATACGCCCATGACGTGTAGACGATGATGATCGGCATGAAAAACAGGGTCGCCCAGAACATCAGCGTGAGCGTGAGATGGCTGGAGACACTGTCCCAGACGGTCAGGCTTGAACCAGGATGCGTGGAAGACGGCATGATGAAGGGAAACATCGATGCGCCGGCCGTGCCGATCACGCCGATGATGGACAGCGACGACAGGACGAACGCGACCAGCGTTTTCCCTGCGCGCACATACCATGCGGCCAACAGCGCACCCGCGATGCCAAGCACCGGCAGCAACCACATCAACGGTTGCCGACCGTAGTTCGCCCACCACGCGTCGTGACTGCGCACGACCGTTTTCGCCAGCGGATCCGGCAAAGCATTCGTCGCCGGCATATCGGTAATCGCATAACCATCGATGCTACCGAAGCGCAGCCAAAGGCCTGCCGCGATGAACGCGAGCACCATCGCCACGGCGGCCAACACCGCAGCGCGAACCGTGCGCTGCTGGATCTCGCCGGTCGTGCGGTGCGCCAGATACATGCCGCCATGCATGATGATCATCGCGCTGGACACCACGCCGACCAGCAGCGCAAACGGATTGAGCAACGCCCAGAAGCTGCCGGTGTAGGTGGAGACCAGACTGTCGTCAAAGTGGAAGGGCACGCCCTGGAACAGGTTGCCGAACGCCACACCGAAGATCAGCGGCGGAACCGTGCCGCCGACGAACAAGCCCCAGTCCCAGGTCTTGCGCCAGACCGCGTTGTGGATCTTGCTGCGGTAGTCGAAGCCCACCGGCCGGAAGAACAACGCCCACAGCACCACCAGCATCGCCCAGTAGAAACCGCTGAATGCGGTGGCGTACACCAGTGGCCATGCGGCGAAGATCGCGCCGCCGCCGGTGATGAACCAGACTTGGTTACCGTCCCAGTGAGGCCCGACGGTATTGATCACCACACGTCGTTCTTCATCGTTCTTGCCGACAAAGGGCAGCAGTGTGCCCACACCCATGTCGTGCCCGTCCATGATGGCGAACCCCACCAGCAGCACACCGACGAGCAGCCACCAGATCATTTTCAGAGTCGGATAATCCAACAACATGACGCATCTCCTCAGGCGTGGGCGGCGGTATGGGCGACTTCACGGTCGTAGCGGCCTGTGCCCAGGCTGCCGGGACCCATGCGCGCGAACTTGACCATCAGGTACATCTCCACGATCAGCAGCAGCGTGTAGAAGCCGATGAAACCTGCGAGGGATCCGTAGAGATTGCCCACCGTCAACGTGGACACCGACAAATGCGTCGGCAGCACGCCGTAGATCGTCCACGGCTGGCGGCCGTATTCGGCGACGAACCATCCAAGCTCACTGGCGATCCATGGCACGGGCAGCATCCACAGCGCCCAGCGCAGCAGCCAGCGCTTGCCGTTGCAATGTCCGCGCAACGTCTGCCAGAACGACAGCGCAAACAGCGCCAGCATCGAAAAACCCGCCGCCACCATCAGCCGGAACGACCAGAACATCGGCGCCACACGCGGGATGGTGTCGTCCACCGCTTTCTGGATCATCTCCGGCGTCGCCTGACGGACATCGACAACATATTTCTTCAGCAATAGTCCGAAGCCGAGATCGGTCTGGTACTTTTCGAAGTTCGCCTTGGCTTCCACGTCATCGCGCTGTTTGCGCAATCGTTCCAATGCGACCACCGCTTCGATGCCGCTGAGAATGCGCTCGCGGTTCTTCGCCTTGATCTCGTTGATGCCCGGTATCGTCTCCGACGCCGAACGCGTGCCGATCAGCCCGAGAACCCATGGAATCTGGATTTCCCAATCGTTGCGCTGGTTCTTTTCGTTGATGCCTGCCACCAACGCAAGCCCGGCCGGTGCCGGCTGCGTCTCCCACATCGCCTCCATCGCCGCCATCTTGGTCTGCTGCGCCTCGCCGACGGTGTAGCCCGACTCGTCGCCGAGCACGATCACCGACAGCACCGACGCCAAACCGAACGCCGCCGCGACCCGGAAACTGCGCTTGGCGAATTCGACATTGCGGCCGTTCAGAAGGTAGTACGCGGAAATCGACAGCACGAACATCGCGCCGGTCACGTATCCCGCCGACACCGTATGCACGAACTTCGCCTGCGCATCCGGGTTGAACACGACCGACCAGAAATCCGTCATCTCCATGCGCATCGTCTGGTAGCTGAATTCGGCTCCAACCGGGTTCTGCATCCAGCCATTGGCGATCAGGATCCACAGCGCGGACAGATTCGAGCCGATCGCCATCAACAGGGTCACCAGCAGATGCCTGGGTTTGCTCAGACGGTCCCAGCCGAAAAAGAACAGACCGATGAACGTCGATTCCAGGAAGAACGCCATCAGGCCTTCGATGGCCAGCGGCGCACCGAAGATGTCGCCGACATAGTGCGAGTAGTACGCCCAGTTGGTGCCGAACTGGAATTCGAGCGTGATGCCCGTGGTGACACCCAGCGCGAAATTGATCCCGAAAAGCTTTCCCCAGAATCGGGTCATGTCTTTCCAGACCGTATTTCCGGTCATCACGTAGACACTCTCCATGATCACCAGCATCCAGGTCATGCCCAATGTGAGCGGTACGAAGAGGAAGTGATACATCGCCGTCGCCGCGAACTGCAGGCGGGACAAGTCGACCAATTGCTCGGAAATCACGGTGTTTTCTCCGGTTCTCTGGATGCGGGAAGGATTCGGGACGCAGCACCTTCCGCAGTCACTTCCACCCGCGCATCGCGGATGAACAGCCACCAGATGGCCAACAGCAACACCATCTTCACGACGATCACGGGGATCAGGTGTTGGAGCAGCGAGCGCGAGGGTCGAGTCATTTCAACCCGATACATTGCAAATGCCGTGCCAGCATTTGCCCTGGCATCAATTTCAATAAAAACAATTACTTATGAAGACGACCAGGATCTGCAACGCGCCGGATTGTCAGAAAAGACTGCCAGTGACTGCCATTCATGACATGCTGTCAGCCTGTTCCCAAGAGCGTCCGCCAGTGGCCGGGACCGTACCTCGCACGCTGCCATCCATGCTGCTTTCGTATCTGGAAAGCCTGCCGGAGCCGCACATCCTGTTCGACCACGACTACCGCATCGTCGCGTCGAACACCGCCTATCGCAGGCTGTTCGCGACCGACGAGACCTTGATCGGCAAGACCTGCCACCAGGTCTCGCACCATTCGGAGGTTCCCTGCGATCAGGCGGGAGAATCCTGCCCGCTGAGCGCAGCATTGATCAGCGGCCAACGCGAAAAGGTCATGCACCTGCATCACCTGCCAACCGGTCAGGCGTACTTCAACGTCGAACTGACCCCGATCCGTGACGACGACACGCTCTATTTCCTGGAAAAAATGGAACCACTGCGCATCGATACCGGAAGCGGTCGCGAAGGCAGACTGGTGGGAAAAGCGCCCGCCTTTCGCAGGATGCTCGACATGGTGGTGCGGGCCGGCGAATCGGAGATCAGCGTACTGCTGCTGGGCGAATCGGGCACCGGCAAAGAGCTGGTCGCGCATGCGCTGCACGAAATCAGCCCACGGCGTGCACGCACCATCGTTGTCGTGGAATGCGCCAGCCTGTCGGAAACCCTATTCGAAAGCGAACTGTTCGGCCATGAAAAAGGCGCTTTCACCGGCGCGACCTCCGCCAAGCAAGGGCTGGTCGAATCCGCCAACGGTGGCACCCTCTTTCTGGATGAAGTCGGCGACATCCCGCTGTCCATGCAGGTCAAACTGCTCCGCCTCATCGAAACCGGCTGCTACCGGCGCGTCGGCAGCACCGAACTGCGGCATACCGATGTGCGCATCATCTCCGCCACGCATCGCGACCTGAAGACCATGGTCAAGGCCGGCACGTTCCGACAGGATCTTTTTTTCCGGTTGAGTTCGTTTCCGATCCGCATCCCGCCGCTGCGGGAGCGGGTCGAAGACATCGAATTGCTCGCCAGGACCTTGCTCAAACGGTTGCCGCTGTCGCGCGAACTCACGATGACGCCCGCAGCGATCGAACGCCTCAAACACTACGCTTTCCCCGGCAATATCCGGGAAATGCGCAATCTCCTCGAACGCGCCGCATTGATGGCCGACGGGCTCCGTCTGACCGAATCGCATATCGAACAGGCCATGGACGACAGCATTTGGGCCAGTGCGGGCCCTGCGGATGAACACTCGCTTCCGAATACGGACTCGATGCACCGCACAGGTGGAAACGAACCCGTCAATCTGAAAACGCTGGAATCGGACACATTGAAAGCAGCACTTGCACAACATCGCGGAAACCAGAAATCATTCGCTGACGCCCTGGGCATCAGCGAGCGGACGCTGTACAGGAGGCTCAAACCGCGGCGGGAATGAAATTCGCCAACGCTTGCCGCGCAACGGCTATCCTTCCAGGCAGCACAACAGGAGACGCCCCGTGTTCAAACCGAAAACGCTGCTGTTCGCTTTTCTTGCCGGCTTCATCGCCACCCTCCTGTTCCATCAGGGTTTGCTGCAGTTGCTGCATATGGCTGGAAAAGTGCCGGTCGCGGCCTGGAACATGGACCCCGCGCCACCGCTCGGCGTGCCCAAAGTGATCTCACTCGCGTTCTGGGGTGGGCTATGGGGGATCGCGCTGTGGGCAATGATCCGCAAGCGCACCGGCGCCGCACACTGGCTGCTCGCACTCGCGCTGGGCGCGTTGCTGCCCAGTCTGGTCGCATGGTTCGTGGTGTTTCCGATCAAGGGCATTGAACTCAATGGCACATTGATCGGCGGCGCGCTGTTGCTCAACGGCGCCTGGGGGCTCGGTGTGGCGCTGTGCATGCGGCTGTTCGGTCAACGCGCCTGATCGCAGCACCGGTCATCGCTGCATCTTTCGATATCGGAACCCGGAGACATCCTCGGTGAAAATACTCACCACCGCTCTGCTCACGACCCTGCTATTCGGCTGCACGACAGAGACCCGCCTCGACGTGCCACCGCCGATGACGGTGACCGCGCCGGCCACATCCGGCTACCAATCACTTACTTTCGACGCCGGCACACAGCACTGGTGGAACAACGCCACCGTCTACGAAATCTGGCCTCGCTCATTCAAGGATTCCGACGGCGATGGCAACGGCGATTTCAACGGCATGACGTCGAAGCTGGATTATCTGCAAACGCTCGGCGTGAATGCGATCTGGCTGACCCCGATGTTCGAAGCGCCGTCGTACCACGGCTACGATTTCCAGGATTTCTACAACGTCGAAGCCGACTACGGCACGATGACGGACTTCGAGCGTTTCATCGACGCCTCGCACCAGCACGGCATGAAGGTGATCCTCGACCTCGTGCTGAACCACATCTCCGACCAGCACGCATGGTTCCTCAGGTCCACGCGCAAGGAACCTGTTTACGAAGACTATTTCATCTGGCGCGAGCAGCGCCCGGAAGGCTGGGGCCAGGCATGGTCGGACCAGCCCAACCCTGAAGCGGTGTGGCATTGGAACGACACCCGCAAGGCCTACTACTACGGCGCATTCGGCAGCTCGCAGCCTGATGTCAATCTGCGCAATCCGGACGTCGTCGCCGAACTCGACAAACTTGCCGCGTTCTGGCTGAAGAAAGGCGTCGACGGTTTCCGTCTTGATGCCGTGCGTTATGCCATCGAAGACGGCCCGCTGTCGCAGCAGGCGGATACACAGGCCACGCTCGATTACTGGACTAACTTCACGAAGCGCGTGAAAGCCATCAACCCCAATGCACTGCTGGTCGGCGAAGCCTGGGCGCCACTTGAAGTCACCGGCCGCTATCGCAACGGCGGCAAAGGCCTCGACGCCGCCTTCGATTTCGACTTCGGCGAACTGGTGATCGGTCTGCTCGATCCAGCGTCGGTCAGGGCCGCAGATTTCGGCACCCTCAGTGATACACCCGCCGCCAAACATCGCGACGCACTGTGGCAGAACCTGCAGCAGCGCGCCGCCGCAGCGCCGATGGGCTATTTCTCGCCGTTCCTGACCAACCACGACAAGAACCGGATCATGCATACGCTGCAGAATGATCCCGCGAGAGCAAAGATCGCCGCCAGCCTGCTGCTGACATCACCTGGTACCGCGTATCTGTACTACGGCGAGGAAATCGGCATGTCGCAATATGCCGTCGGCGAAGACCGCTATCGCCGCGCGCCGATGCAGTGGACCGACGAGGCCAACGCCGGCTTCAACGCCACCGACCGCAACTGGATCGATCTGCCTGCACCGAAAGGTTATCGCGGCGACCAGGGCGCATGGTGGGCGAAGTACTGGAAGACCCTCCGCAACAAAGGCCACAGCGTCGACGCACAGCAGGTTGATCCGAACTCGCTGTTCAACCACTACAAACGCCTGCTCGCGGTTCGCAACGCCAATCCTGCACTGAAACAACCACAGGAAATCCGTTACTACCCCGTCGCCGATCAGCACGTATGGCTAATGCAGGCGATCGGCAATGGCAACAGCACGTGGGTGGTGATCAATCTGGATCCAGCAAAAACGGCGACTCTGGACGTACCAAAAGCATTACGCGGCGAACAAGTGGAACAACTGAGCGGCGTGAAGAAGATGCTGGGTGAACACGCGACACTTGAAAGTGGAGAGAGCTGGGTATTTTGACGAGAAGACTCTTCATTGGATGGCTGCTGTGCATCCAAGGTTGCGTTGGTTGAAACATGCCGGAGATCTGAAACGATAGGGCACGCGTTTGAATATCGGCACCGACACCGCTAGTCTTCGGTGGAACTCAACGTTACCAACCTCAAAAAAAGGATTTCCAGCATGCGTCAGGTCCTACTTCTCGCTTCGATTGCCATCGCCGCTTGCGTTCTGAGCCCTGCTGCGTTCGCGCAATCCAGCGGCACGGTCGTAGATAAAGACGGCAGTTGCCCTACCGGTTTCAAGTCATCTGGAAGCAGCTGCAAATCAAGCTCTGGCGATGTGGCCATCATCAAGCTCGGCTCTTGTCCTACGGGCTTCAAAGCTTCTGCCAACTATTGCATCGGCGACAAAACCGCCTATGCAGAGGTCAAGAAGGGAAGCTGCCCCACCGGCCTGAAAGGATCCGGAAAATATTGCGTGAAATAAAGACCGATATCGATTGAGGGGAGCCCGGGCCGCGTTTTCTGGTAGCCGGAATCGCACCTATCGTGGGCGAGACGCCCATGGATGCAAACAAGGTTTCGGCTTGCTTGCACGCACCTCCGGGAATCTGAATATGTCGATTCAGGTGGTTTTTGCCTGCATGCTGTAGTATGCGGGCGCTAGCGCTCTATTCGCGCGTTGCGTCCCGAATCCCAGTACGGCCTCCAGACAGCAGGCCGACAGTACCCAATCCGGCTCGTTCCGCTCCCTTTCCTGCGTCAGCACCCCGTCCGGGGTGACGCCCTTCGGGAGCCATCGTGCCCGTAATTTCCAGATGTCGATTCACACCGCCGGTCGGCGCTGCCATGGTGATCCCATGAGCGCGACACCACGCGAAAAGAACGTGCACTGCAACCGCTGCGATGCTTTATGTTGCCGCCTGACGGTGGTGTTGTTCGAGGGAGATGCGATTCCGATGCATCTGACCGAGGTCACCGAACGCGGCGTGAGGGTGATGGCGCGCGACGCCGATGGTTGGTGCGTCGCGCTCAACAATGCGCAGATGAACTGCGGTATCTACGAAACGCGCCCTGCCATCTGCCGCAAATTCGCGATGGCCGGCCCTTATTGTCGCGATGTGCGTGCAGAAGCCGCCCGCGCGACGCATGCTCTTCCGATCGCCCTTGTAGGCTGAGGTTATTGCCGATGTCCCGTAAACCGAACACTCCCGCCCCCGTTGCCAGCGCACCGCAGGCATCCAAGTCCAACACCAGCGATGTCTTCCGCAAGCCGAAGGAAGACCGCCGCGCCGCGTTGACAAGCGAGCGCATCGCCGATGATTTGGCGGCTTTCCAACGCACTGGCGGCAAGATCGAAGTGCTTGGCATCACGCGCACGCTGCGCTCCATTCAACCACCGGATGCACCTGCTGCCCAAGCGCAGAGCGCACCGAAGAGTAAAACCCACAGCAAAGCAGGCTGACCCCCATCGCTTGACGCTGATGGGTCTTCCGGCAAGATCACACGGCCGGATGCGCTGCTCCCTGTGGATCTGCTTCGATATTCCATGGCGGCCTCCTGTCGCCCTTGATGGAACGAAAGCGCTGGCTGTCCCCCGAAAGGAATCGGGGCGTGCGGACGCCTGTCATCCGCACTTGACGATCATTGCCCACGATTGAACTGAAGGCCAGACTCGACGGTCGTAGCGGGCTGTGCCGTTGGAGAGTCGTGATGCGCATACTGCTGGTCGAAGACGATGCCCTGATCGCGGGTTTCATCGTGAAAGGACTGCGCGAAGGCGGACATACCGTCGACCATACCGCCGATGGTCTTGAGGGGCTGCATCGCGCCGGAACAGAGCGCTACGACGCCTTGGTGCTGGATCGCATGCTGCCGGGTCTGGACGGACTAGAACTGCTGCGCAGGCTGCGTACCACCGGCAACGATGTGCCTGCACTGGTGCTGTCGTCACTGGGCGATGTCGAACATCGTGTGGAAGGCCTGCGCGGCGGCGCCGACGATTATCTCTGCAAACCATTCTCGTTCGTCGAACTGGTGGCGCGGATCGAAGGCCTGATGCGCCGCCAACATCAAGGCACCAACGACATCACACGGCTGCGGGTCGGCGATCTGGACATGGATCTGCTCAAGCGCGCGGTCCGACGCGGTGAGCACGCCATCGATCTGCAACCTCGCGAGTTCCGGCTGCTGGAATATCTGATGCGTCACGCCGATCAGGTCGTCACCAGGACCATGTTGCTGGAAGCCGTGTGGGACTATCACTTCGACCCGCAGACCAACGTCATCGACGTCCATGTCTCGCGGCTGCGCCAGAAGATTGACCGTGGCCAGGACACGCCGCTGCTGCATACCGTGCGCGGCGCCGGTTATCTGCTCGGCATGCGCGAGTGACGCTGATGCGGATCGCACTACCCGGGACGGCATTTTTCTCATCCAGTCTCAATCGGCTGGTGCTGCTGTACGGAATGATGTTGTTGACGCTATTCATCGTCATCGGCGGCATGAGCCTCGTCGCCTACGATCGGGTGGTGGATCGCGATGTGCGCCAGACGGTCCTCGACGAGCACGACGGGCTGCTGAGGGTGTTCCGGGCACAGGGCGGAGACGGGCTCGCCCGTGCCATCGATATGCTGGTCGTCGAGGACTCCCAGCGCGAAGCCGTCTATCTGCTCACCGATGCCTCCGGCGCGGTCCGCGCCGGCCATCTGAGCGATGTCCCCAGCGAGGTGCTGCATCGCCAGGGCTGGGTGCGATTCGCCTGGAACGCGCAGGGCGACGAAGTGGTGGCCTACGTCGATGCATTGTCAGACGGCGCACTGTTGGTCAGTGGCCATTCGACGGGCGAACAGCAGCGCCTGCGCGAGCTGATGATGCGCCTGGGCATCATCATGTTCAGCCTGCTCACGGGGCTGACCCTCCTGCTGGGCTGGATGCTGCGCCGCGCCTTGGCGCACAGCCTGCAATCGTCGCTGGACGCAGTGGACCGGTTCGTTGCCGGACGTCTGGACGAACGCATCCGCGTTGCCAAGGGCGACGACCCGCTGATCCGTCTCGCACGCACGCTCAACCGCATGCTGGACCGCACCAGCGAATTGATCGGCGGGATCCAGTCCTCGACCGACGCCATCGCCCATGATCTGCGCACGCCACTGACGCGGCTGAAGACCCATCTGGAGCAAGCCCGGCAACGCGTCGCGGGCGAGGATGCAAAGGGCGCAATCGACGATGCCGTCGCCGAAGTCGATCGGCTGATGACGACCTTCAACAGCCTGCTGCGTCTGGCGCGGATCGAAGGGCCCGGCGATACACCGACCACGAACGTGCCACTGGATCGGATCGTCGCCGATGCCGTGGACATGTGGCAGGCGGTCGTGGAAACCCAGGGCGGCAGCATCGATGCGGAGATCGCGCCGGCACAGATCACCGGCGACAGCGATCTGCTGTTCCAGATGATCTCGAACCTGATCGACAACGCAGTGAAATACGGCCCTGCCGATGGACGCATCCAGGTCAGCCTACGGTCGATGGCAGACGAAGTCCGCTTGATCATCCGCGATTACGGGCCGGGCATTCCCGAACAGCATCGGGAACGCGTCTTCGATCGTTTCGTGCGCATGGAACGCCACCGCGGCACGCCCGGAACCGGTCTGGGACTCAGCGTGGTGCGTGCGATCGCCCTGCGCCACCACGCCGAACTGCGGCTGGAAGCGGCCGACCCGGGGCTCCGGGTCGAGCTGCGGTTCTCGTTGGCGCGGGACATGGATGAAAATTCATGCACTGGCAATGTTGGCGAGAGCGGTGCGGGCGCAGTCTGATCTCACCGGCAGCAATGCCGGCCAACCCACCCCCATCGATCCGACAAGAAGGAATTCCGCCATGAACGCCCGCATTCCGCTCGCCGCGCTTGCTCTGAGCCTGGCCTCCACGCTTGCTTTCGCCGCAACACCCGCTGCGACGCCTGCGCCCGGCGCAGTGAAATCCACCGCCGCCGCGACGCCGACCAAAAAGCAGGTCGCCGGCCACGCCGCCAAGTGCAAGAGCGATGAAGTCGCCGTGAAAGGCCAATGCAAGCCGAAGTCCGCCAACTGAGCGCTCTCCCCCTCTCCTGACCTCCATCACGCTCCAGTCAATCGCCGATTCTCCCGCCCCCTTACTCCTACCGAAAACGGCCCAGACCTGTCTGGGCCGTTTTTTTGTGTCCGCATGGCGCACGGCAACCTCCGGCGCGATGCCGGGCATCGGCGGCAGCCCAGCGTTTGCGCACGGCGCCCCGGTGTATACGATGTCGGCTCATGGACGATGCCCATTCGAATCTGGCCGGCGAAACATGCGGCCCCTGGAATCACGATTTCCACAGGCAAGTACCGCCACCGGCACAGGCAGCCCTATGAACCTCACCGATCTCATCAATCGGCGCACATCGGTGGAAAAGCCGGAACTTGAAGCGCTCGCGGCGGCACTGTGGCCGAAGTTGGAGCGTCTGGCGGCACGCCAGTTGCAGGGCCGCAACGGTTTGACCCTGCAGGCATCGGACCTGGCCCAGGATGCGTATATCGCACTGATGCACGAGTTTCCCGGGCGCTTCAACAACCGTGAGCATTTCTATGCGCTCGCGGCACGGATCGTGCGCAATATCGTCGTCGATTACATGCGTCGCCGCAGTGCGGACAAGCGCGGTAGCGGCCTGCCGTTCGAGCGGCTGGACAAGGTCGAACACGAGATAGCGGCACCGATCGACGACTCGGTCGACTGGATCGCAGTGGACGCGGCGCTCTCCGTGCTCTCGCGTCAACACGACATCGCCGCCCAGGTGGTCGAACTGAAATTCTTCGCCGGGCTGACCAACGAGCAGATCGCGGACACGATGGGATTTTCGCGTGCGACCGCAATCCGTCATTACCGTTATGCCCGGGCATGGTTGATCGACCATTTCGATGCAGAGTCCGGCGCGGAACGTTGAGCGCCGCACGGACGAAGACATCGTGATCATGGATAGCACCAACGCGAACGGAATGGACGAGGCGCGCTTGTTCGAGGATCTGTGCGAGCTGGCACCGGACGCGCAGGCACAGCGGCTGCTTGCGCTGGACCTGAGTGACCCAGCACTCGCGACCCGGCTACGGCGGCTGCTGGCCATCGATGAAGCCTACGGCGCCCACACCGCACGCAGTGTATTGGTCACCGACATGCCTGATCCGCTCGGTGACATCAGCGACATCGGCGCGTTCCGGCTGGTCAGACAGATCGGTCGCGGCGGCATGGGCGTGGTGTATCTGGCCGAACGCCGCAACGACTTCGAACAACAGGTCGCGATCAAGATCATGCCGCATTTCGCGGTCGACGATCCAAGCCGCGAGCGTTTCGCGCAGGAGCGCAGGATCCTCGCGCAACTGCGCCATCCGAACATCTGCACCATTGTCGACGGCGGCGAGCTGGCGGACGGCACGCCCTGGTTGGCGATGGAATACGTACCGGGGGAAAGCCTCTGCTCGTGGTGCGAGCGCACGGGCAGCGGACTGCGCGAACGGATCACCCTGTTCCTGCAGTTGTGCGACGCCGTGCAGTACGCGCATCGCAACCTGGTGATCCATCGCGACCTCAAGGACAGCAATGTACTGGTGTGCGAGCACGGTGACGGGCACGCGGCCGTCAAACTGCTGGATTTCGGAATCGCGAAATCATTGAGCGGAATCACCAGCGCCGGGCACACCGCCGCACAGGACCGTTTTTTTTCACCGATGACCGCTGCACCCGAACAGGTGCGCGGCGAGCGCGCGACGGTGGCGGTGGATGTCTATGCACTGGGCGCATTGCTGCATCAGCTGCTGTGCGGCGCATTGCCGTTCGCGCGACCGCACCGCGACCCCGCCGAATTGCAGCGCGCGATCCTGGAAACCGTACCGCCCCGGGTCAGCGATGCCCTGCAGCGCGAAATCACAGCGGGCATCACAGCGGGCCATGCGCCACGCGATGGACAGGATGCGACGTCACCGCGTGCACTGCGCGGTGAACTGGACGCGATCGTCGCGCATTGCCTACGCAAGGAGGCCTCCGAGCGCTACGCCGAAGTCGGCGATCTCGCGCGCGACCTGCGCGCCTGGCAGTCCGGGCACCCGATCTCGATTTCCGGCAACGACCGGCTGTATCGGCTGGGCAAGTTCCTGCGTCGCAATCGTGTCGGCGTTTCATTCGCCACGCTCACCACCATCAGTGTGCTCGCCGCACTGGCGATCACGCTCTGGCAGGCGTCTGAACTGCGCATCCAGCGCGACGCTGCGCAAACTGCGCGCACACGCTCGGATATCGATCGTGACCGTGCGCGCGCTGTCGCCGACTTCATGCGCGAGACCTTCGAGCATGCGGACCCCGGCAAGGCATCGGAAGGCGGCCTGCTCGCGCGCGACCTGCTCGATAGCGGCAAACGCAGGCTCGACAGCCTGTCCGGGCAGCCCGACGTGCAGGCCGAACTGGCGCTTCTGCTGGCGGAAAGCGATGCGGGCATGGGCCTGCTGCGCGAAAGCGACGCCACCTATCGAAAATACGAACAGGCGATCGAAGCCCTCTCACGCTCCGACCCGAAAATCTGCTGGCGGGCACGTTTGCTGCGGTTAGCCAACCGGATCGATCTGGACACCGACAGCCCGCAGCTGGATGCCGGGCTCTCGGAACTGCAACAACTGGCCGATACGCCTGCAGCGCATGTGCAGGTCGCAAGACAACAGGAACGCCTGCATGCACGTCGTTCCGAATTCGGCTTGGCCGCACGGACGCTTGAGAACGCCTGGCATCGCTACTCGGCATCACTCGACGCAGAATCGAAGTTGCGCCTGCGCATCGATCTCGGCTATGCGCTGCTGAGCGCCAAACGCAACGACGATGCGCGCCGGATCAGCGACAGCATCGATCGCGACGGATTACGCGCGCATGAGCCCGCACTGCAGATCCGCGCGCTGCGACTGATCGCGCGTGAGTTGAACCTGCGTGGCGACGACCATGACGCGCTGGTCAACACCATCGGCGATTGGCAGCGCACGGCAGAAAAACTCTACGGCAGCGATTCGCTGGAAGCCGCCAGCGCCTATGTCTGGGCGGTAGGTGTCAGCATCGATCCCAAGGAGCAGGACGCGCTGATGGCCAAGGCCTATGCGATCCAGACCGCAAAACTGCCGCCGGTATCGACCGCACGCGCCCATGCCGAATACAACATGGCGATCTTCCAACTGGAACTGCGTGAACGACCAGACCTGGCGGAACCACACCTCGCGCAGGCAGCTGACATTGGACGCAAGGTGTCTTCCCGCGCCCATGTCGACGTGCGCAGGTTCGAACTCAGCTGGGCACGGACACTGAATGCACTGGGACGCTATCGCCTATGTCTGGACCAGTTGTCCAAGCCACCGGGCGTGCTGGAGGGCCCGGGGGATGCGGGCAGGCTCAGTGCGTTGTATCTGGAACTGGCGAAAGCCGCGATCGCGCTACGACGACCTGCGGATGCCCGTGCGCAGCTGGACGCCGTGCACGCCGTTTGGCGAGGACTCGGCAAACCGCCGCCAACGGAAGTCTCCCGCACCATGCGCGTGCTGGAACACTCGCTCGAGCACGTGCTCGCTCATCGCACCGACAAACCGTGATCCTGTCCGGCACCGGATTACGCCAAAACGGGCAGGTCAACCGGCAATTGCCCACAAAGGCAACCATGGACCCGCGCATCGACGCAGCGAACGCCTGGACATTCCATGCGTCGAAAACCCGCCCCGACGTCTCCGGGCCGACAACAGGGAAAGGGATGGACGACATACGGTCTTCAACAAGCCTGCCAATATCTGAACGCTTGAATCCGAACGCTTGGAGAGTGAAATGATCAAATACTGCCTGCCCTCTGTACTGCTCTGCGCCTGTGCGCCGACGGCCTTCGCCTTTCCGCCATGCCCCATCGCACCCGTGGAGCTTCAACCGATAGGCTTCGCGACCACCGCCAACGCGTCACCATGGTATTTGTCCAGTTACACGCTCGTCGGCGATCCGGGCATCATCGCGGAGGTCGATGCATCGAAGCTGTCCGGCCCAGACCCCCATGGCGGTGGAGACTGCAAGGATCGGCTGCCGGTTCAGGAAGGCCACGCTTCGACCGGCGTCATGCATTTGAACCCGTCCTTCGCACCGAAAAGCGGATTCGGCCTGATCACGCTTCCAGAAATGCCTGTCGTCGCGAACGATGGCATGCGTATCGAATACACGCTGAGCTTCACTGTCGACAATGCGCCTCTGGCCAACAACAACGACTGGCTGGACTCACTGCAGCTGGATTTCCAGCGCAACGGGGCCATCGGCATGGAATATCAGCAGGCGGTTTCAGCCGTGTATCGCCTGCGGAAAGCACAACGAAGCAAGACGGACATGGCAACCATCGAAGTGGTCGAATCGCGCACCTTGCTCAGCCTGGACAATACGTCGGCGATCATGGATCGCGTCGTCGCGGCCATTCCGTTGAACGGAAGGAAATCCGGCGCCACTCCCATCACGCTTCGCTGGAGACAGCACGCAAAGGGGGCGTACTTTTCCGGAACAACGGCCCCCGGCATTCATGAACGCCGGATCGACTCCGTGTTCAGCGTGATCGGACCGAACGGCGACGTACTGTATTCGACGACCTTGCCGGCGCAGTGGGCAAGCACACTCTCGATGGGACTGCTCGATTACAACGTACCCGACGCAGCCGCCTACGGCAGCGACTTCCGCGTGGTAGTCGACGATGTGTGGCTGGCGGCGAAGGAATTCTGATTGTCACGCGCCGGTACTGTCGCAAATATCGGCCTGATCCTGTTTTATCCCGGAAGCCGCTGAAGGATCTGAGCCTCACACAGGGTGGCGCTCCCTCGTGTCGCGCTCGATGTCGACGCGAGGCCAACCCCAACGGTCCGCACCGATCCGTACGGACCGCATATCCATGCAGAGATATCGACAGGAGTGGCGGTACAGATGAATACTTTTTTGGCAGCAAGCATTGCAAGCCTCATGGTCGCCGGCAGCGCCGTCGCGGCGGACAGCCCGAAAGCCGACGGTTTCAGGATCGAGAGCGAGGCGCAATTCGTCCGTGATTATGGCGACCAGATCGAACAGGTCGGCCCGGGCGTGTTTCAGGTCGTCAAAGGCCCACTGGCCGGCAAGAACATTTCCATCGGCGAAGCTGGCGTGAACTATGATCTCGCTGCAATTCGTGCAATGAAGCCGCGTACGCACACTGAGCGCAAGCAGGTGAAATCGCAGATCAACCGGCTTGAAGCGGTCGCCGCACGTTACGGCGAAATGCGTGCACTGGCTTCCGCCAACACCGGGACAGGATTCACGGCCAAACTCACAGAGTCCGGCACCTTTCCATGCATGTATTTTCCGCCCGGCGGCTATCCCGTCTTTTACAGCGGCGGAGCCCTGGTCACGGCCACAACCGAACTCTATCTCGACCGAGGCGACGGACAATTCAATCCCTACTATGCACGTGCCCGAGCCACCGCCAGCGGCTTGGTCTACCCTCCCTACAACGTGCCCAGTTCAATTTCGATGCTCGCGTATGCCTTCGCGCATGAACGTCAGATCGGACAGCCCGTGTTGGATGAGCATCTCGGCATCACGTCAGCCTACGCAGAAGCGGGCTATGTCTATAGCGGACCGGCTTTTTTCCACGACATGATCGCCACCGCCACCGTCGCCGGCCGGGGCAATTGCTACGGCTACGTCTCGGTCACAGACAGCATGGATCTCTGGTATTGAACCACGCAGGATTCCGCACGGATAAAACGGCGCCGGGCTTCCCCGGCGCCACTTCATCTGGATCGTCTGATCGAAACACAGTCTGTCATCAGTGTGCGTATGCCATTTCGCCATACGAGCAGAATTGCCAAGGTCGCTGAAACACCACGTTTCGTGTTTGCTGCGGAGGACTGCGCAACTTCCAGAAAAAACGCCGATACGAATTTCGTCGACTTTGATCCTGTTTTTCTGTGTTTTCCGCTGAACAGTGCAGTTCCGCGATTCGGCGGAGCTCTCTTGCAACGTGTCAAGACGTCTGCAAGCCGGTCATACCACACCGTCTGATCCCCCAGACGGAAGTATCAACAGGAGCAATACTGGTCATGAAAACACGACTCTCCACAGCCTTCATCACCCTCATGTTCGCAGGCAACGCGCTGGCCGCAGACGGCTTCAGGATCGAAAGCGAAGCGCAGTTCGTCCGCGATTACGGCGACCAGATCGAACAGGTCGGACCAGGCGTCTATCAAGTGGTCAAAGGCAATCTCGCCGGAAAAACCATATCGATCGGCGAAGCCGGTTTGGAATACGACCTGCACATACAGCGTGCAATGATCGAAAAAGCCATAAAAGCCGACCGTGACGTCAGCAAGCAACAGTCCATGATCCAACCCTTGGAGTCCATCCAACAGCATTACTCGCAGCTGCACGCACTATCAACAGGCAATATCAGCGCAATGCGCTCAAGTTACGGCTCATTTCCTTGCGTCTATCGACCGATTGGCGGTGCCAACCCTATCTACTACTCGGGTTTTGCGAACGTCTCAGCAACGGCTGAGCTGTATCTCAGCGATGGCGGTGGTGGCCTGAATCTCTATTATGCCCGCGCCAGCGCAGCCGCCTCAGGCTCCGTCAACCCGCCGTATCAGGTTCCCGCATCGCTTTCAATCAGTGTGTCGGCATATGCGACGAATCGGCTGACCGGACAGACCGTGACACGCCAGGCTAGCGGCACATATTCCGCAGGCACCTCCACTGGCTATGTCGGTAGCGGGCCTTCGTTCGGGCACGATCTGTACGCCAGCGCGATCGTCAACGGTATCGGTAACTGCTACGGATATGTGTCGATCTCCGATACGCTTCAGATCTGGTAGCAACTTCGCCCGGCGCAGGAATCGCCTGCGCCGGGCCAGTTCAACACCACCAGCACCGCCACCGACACCACCCATTGGCACGACCAGAACGCTGGCAGCCTCACCCATGACGCGAACGCCTCCACCTGCGTATACGCATCGGTTGGCCCGTCCTGCGTCATCGATTCGTCGACGCTGCAAGAGGGCCATCAAACCCGAGCTCTTTGCGACAGAACCGGCGCAGGCCTGAAGGGTCTGCTTTGAATGGTGTTTGATTCGAACGCAGGTTCGGCCCGCACTTCTGCCGGCCCTGTTGTCCTGGCCGGATCAGGAAAGCTGCAGCAGATGCAGGAACCGCGTGGTCAAGGTGTCTTCGATGCAGTGGATCAGACGCACGTCAGCGGCGTGATAGATCGCCTGCCACGCCTTGCGGTCCGGCGGCGGGATGCCCTGCCCGGAGATCGCCTGCACGTAATCGTGCAGCAGGGTTTCGCGACCCGCTGCATGGCCGCGATGGCCGAGACGACCGTAGTAATCGCTGACGAGCAACAACCGCTGCGGGAAATCGCGCTGCAAACGACGCAGCCACGCAACCGCCGCCTCGGCACCGTTCGCACAGAGTTCGTTGGCCAGATCGCCGGCCACGACCGCCTGAACCTTCGCGCG
>JBGSID010000263.1:0-15722 GCA_041751895.1 Lysobacteraceae bacterium
CATCGCCTTCTTCGATCGCGACGCGCTGCCGGACGCGGTGATGACCGCTGCGCAGCGCGCCGGCATCCACGACGAGATCGCGGCGATGCCGATGGGCTACGAAACGCTGGTCGGCGACATGGGTTCAGCGCTGTCCGGCGGGCAGAAGCAGCGCGTGCTGCTGGCGCGCGCGCTGTTCCGCAACCCCGACATCTTGGTGCTGGACGAGGCGACCAGCCATCTCGACGTGGAAAGAGAACGCAGGATCAATGCCGAGATCGCGGCGCTGCGGATCACCCGGCTGATCATCGCCCATCGCCCGGAGACCATCCGCAGCGCCGATCGCATCCTGATGGTGGCCGATGGCCGTGTGGAGGCATGGTCGCAGGCACAGTTCCATGCACGTTTTCACACCGGCGCGACCTGGCAACGCGGCGGCGACGCCGGCTTACAAGAAGTTAACACCGGCCCGAATCGCGCCGAATAGACTCGACGCGTTCCCGCACCGTGCCGATATGGACGCTGTGGGCGCCGGGTTCGGCCTGCGATCCAATGGATCATCAATGCCGGACGCCGCAGCACCGCACCGGGAACGTTTCCCGGCTGCCGTTTCTTTCTCAGGATGATTGAAGGAGTGCAAGCAATGTCGAAATTCGAGGACAAGCCCCAGGACAACACCGTTCGCCCGATCGCCCGTACGGTCGCGCGCGAATTGTCGCCGCAGGAAATCGAGAAGATCGCGGGTGGCCGGATTCCGGTCTCGACCCACGCCACCGGCCCGAATGGCGACGATCCTGCGGATCCGGGCAGCGCCATCTGATCCGGGAGCGGATCGATCCGTAGCGGACGCCGGCCTGCCGGGGACGCGCGAATCCTGACCGCCACGCCGCGCTGCCTTGAAGGAGCGCGGCGTTTTCATTGCCACCACTGCGACGGATTGCGTATGTCCACAGGTTCTCCGCTTCCCCACACCGCACACCCGGCGAAGCAGCCGTTGATCCTTTCGGGCTTCGCCCACGACGTGCATGCCGCCGCCGTGTGCTGGGCGCTGCGGCAAAGCGGTTATCGCCCGACATGGGCACGGACGCTGGCCGATGGCGCGATGATGCCGCTGTCGCTGCACGCCAACGCCCGCGAGGGCCTGCGATTTTCGGGCGGCATTGACCCCGCGCGCACGTCCAGCGTCTGGTTCCGTCGGCCGCGCCTGCCGGACACTTTCGATGACGTCTCGCCCGCCGACCTTGCGTTCGTAAGCGACGAGTGGAAGCGCCATGTCGGCAACGTGCACGCGGTCGCCAGCGCTGCGGGCGACGTGTTCTGGGTCAATCGCCCGGACCGAGCATTAGCTGCCGAAAACAAATTCCTGCAGCTGCAGGCCGCGCACCGCTGCGGCCTGCGGTTCCCCGCGACGTTGATCTCGTCCGACCCCGACGAGATCCGGCGCTTTTTCGCGGCGCACGAACGCATCGTTTACAAACCGTTCGCCACTCACAGCTGGCGCGACGGCGACGGCAGGATCTACAGCACGTATGCGCGAACGCTGGACGCCGACGCGCTGCAGGACGATGCCGCCCTCCGGCTGTGCCCCGGCATCTACCAGGCCTGCGTGCGCAAGCGTTACGACCTGCGCGTCACCGTTGTCGGCCGGCGCATGTTCGCCGTGCGCGTCGACGCACCGGAGACGGACGACGGTGTCGTCGACTGGCGCGCGGCCTCGATCGGCGACCACACCACATCGCATCCGTTCACGCTTTCGAACGCATGGGAAGCCGCACTGCAGCGCCTGATGGCCGCGCTTGGCCTGGTGTTCGGCTGCATCGACCTGGTCGCCGACGACCATGACGAACTGCATTTCCTGGAGATCAACCAGGCCGGGCAGTTCCTGTTCGTCGAACACGATGCACCCGATGTGCCGCTATTGCGGGCGACAGCGGCGATGCTCGCGGAAGGCCGGCCGGATTATTCGCTCGACACCATCGCCGAGCTGTCCTACGCGGACTTCCTGGAAGATCCGGAACAGAAGGCATGGTGGGAATCCGTGGCCCCGGGCATCCGTGGCGAAAACGGCGCCATTCCAGGGGTCAGCGACGAGTAGCGGCAACGCTACAACTCGCTGCATGCACTCCGCCATGACCGACGATACGGATGGCGGAAGCGTCTTTACGAAGCGGGCTCCTGAAACACGCGCCCCTGAAACACGTGCTCCTGAAACAAGGATTCCTGCGAAATGAATCCGCGATGCAGACTTACTTCCCGCGCGATACCTGCACCTCGATGGCACGCAGCGCAACGGCGGCGTGGTCGAGTACGCCATTGACGTAGGTGTGCCCGTGTTCGGAGCCGAAGCGTTTCACCGATTCCAGCGCCTCGTTGATCACCACCCGATACGGCACGTCGATACGATGCTGCAGCTCGTAGGCGGCGATGCGCAGCGCGGCACGTTCGATCGGATCGACTTCTTCCATCGTCCGGTCGAGGAATGGCGTGAGTGCGGCATCGAGTTCGCGCCAGTGTTGGCCGACGCCGTGGACGAGCTCTTCGAAATAGGCGAGGTCGGCATGCTCGCGCGCCTGTTCATGCGCGAACTGGGTGACGACCTCGCGAGCGTCGGCACCGGACAGCTGCCACGCATACACGGCCTGCAGTGCACGGCGGCGCGCACGGGTGCGCAACACGGGGTCCACGCCATCGGCGCGACGAGGAAATTTGCTCATGGCAGTTTGTCCATCAGGTTGGCCATCTCGATCGCGACCAGCGCGGCCTCTTCGCCTTTGTTGCCATGGCTGCCGCCGGCACGCTCGGCGGCATGTTCGTACTGCTCCACCGCCAGAACGCCGTTGACCACCGGCAGCGCGCTGTCCAGCGACACCCGCATCAAACCGTCGGAACAACCGTCCGCCACCTGTTCGTAATGGCGGGTATCGCCACGGATCACGCAACCCAGGGCGACGATGGCGGCATGGCTGCCGCCGGCAGCGATTCGCGCCGCCGTGGCGGGAATCTCCCAGGCGCCGGGCACGCGGATCACGTCCACCGCGTCCTCGGGCACGCCATGCGCGACGAAGGCCTCACGGGCGCCTGCGACCAGTTGCTCGGTGATCCGAGGGTTCCAGCGGCTGGCGATGATCGCGAAGCGGGCGCCATCGGGGGCGCGCAGATCGCCTTCGAAGTGAGGCATGCGGAAGGGCTCGGAACGGGGTGGGTCATTATAGGGTGCGCCACGGCGCGCCGCTTCGCGGGGAACAATGCCTTGATGGCGCCAATCGCGCCTCCCGCCGCTCCCACGCAGGATTTGGAGCGGAATTGCAGTCGACTACAGGGCCACGTACTCGACCACTTCCAGCCCGAATCCCGCCAATCCCACCTGTTTCCGGGGTGTTCCCAGCACCCGCAGCTTGCCCAGGCCGAGGTCGGCCAGGATCTGCGACCCTGCCCCGTTGCGCCGCCACTCGGCCATCGCACCGCCACGGGCGGCCGGCTCCTGGGTTTCGCCGGGCGCTTCCATGATTCGCGCCAACAGCGACTCAGGACTCTGGGCCTCGCCCAGCAGCACCAGCGCACCGCAACCTTCCCGGGCAATGGCCGCCAACACGTCTCCCACCGCCGGGCCGAAATCGGCGCGGCGCCAGTGCAAGGCATCCGCCAGGGGATTCTGCATGTGCACCCGGACCAGGGTCGGGGTCAGCGCGTCAACGTCGCCCCGCAGCAGCGCGTAATGCAGGCTGCGACTGATCTGATCGCGATAGGTGTGCAGACGGAAGGTGCCGTGTTCGGTGTCGATCTCGCGCACGTCGAGGCGCTGGATCGTGTGTTCGTTGTGCAGCCGGTAGCGGATCAGGTCTTCGATCGAACCGATCTTCAGCCCGTGCTCGCGCGCGAACATTTCCAACTGTGGCCGCCGCGCCATGCTGCCATCGGCATTCAGGATCTCGACCAGCACGCCCGCCGGCTCGAAACCCGCCAGCAGCGCAAGGTCGCTCGCAGCCTCGGTATGGCCGGCGCGGTTGAGGACACCGCCGGGCTGCGCCATCAGCGGAAAGATGTGCCCCGGCTGCGACAGATCCTGCGGCTTCGCATCCGGCCGCACCGCAGTGCGGATGGTGTGGGCACGGTCGTAGGCACTGATGCCGGTCGTCACGCCCTCGGCCGCTTCGATGCTGACCGTGAAGTTGGTCCCGTGCGGCGAGGTGTTGTCGCGCACCATCGGCGGCAGGCCGAGCTGGCGGCAGCGCTCGCGGATCAGCGACAGGCACACCAGCCCGCGCGCGTGGGTGACCATGAAATTGATGTCCTGCGGCCTGACCAGCTCCGCCGCCATGATCAGGTCGCCTTCGTTCTCGCGGTCTTCGTCGTCGACGATGACGACCATGCGGCCGGCGCGGATTTCTTCGAGCAGTTCGGGAATCGTTGCGAAACTCATGAATGTTCTCTTGCGGACAGCAGACGTTCGACGTAGCGGGCAACCAGATCGATTTCAAGATTCACCGTATCCCCGACCTGCGTCGATGCGAACGCGGTGTGCGAAACGGTATGCGGAATGAGTGCGACTTCAAAGCCTTCGTCATCCACCGCGTTCACGGTGAGACTGACGCCGTCGACGCAGATCGAACCCTTGGTCGCGATGTATTTCGACAACGCCGACGGCGCCGCGAAGCGCCAGCGTTGTGCACGCGCGTCATCGTGAACCGAAAGCACCCGGCCGACGCCATCGACATGACCGCTGACCAGATGCCCGCCGAGGCGATCGGTCGGCCGCATCGCGCGCTCCAGATTCACCGCCTGCCCCACCGCCAATGCACCAAGCGTGGTCAGTGACAAGGTCTCGGTGGACGCATCCGCCGAAAAGGAATCCGCATCGAACTCGATCACGGTCAGACACACACCACTGACGGCGATGCTTTCGCCCAGAGCGACATCATCGAAGGGCAAGCTGCCCACCTGGATACGCAAGCGGACATCGCCACCGCGCGGTTCGAGCGCCATCACGCGACCGACACCTTCGATCAACCCCGTAAACATTCAGTGTTTCCTTCTTGCACGCACAAACAACGGCCGCCGCAACATTTGCGTGCCGGCATGACTTGAGCATTGGTCGAGGCAATGACCGGATAGCACAGTCACGTTCACCCGCCCCGCTCCGGCCGCATCAACAGACGCAGATCGTCGCCGAGACGGCGGGTTTCGACCGTGCGCAAGCGCAGGCGTTGCTGCATGTCTTCGATATGCAAGCCGTCGAACAAGGGCCGCGCATCTGCACCGAGGAGCACGGGTGCGATGTAAAGCAAGACTTCGTCCACCAGTTCCGCGCGCAACAGCGCACCCGCCAGCGTCGCACCCGCCTCGACCTGCACTTCGTTGATCTCGCGCACAGCGAGCAGTTGCATCACCGCCGTCAGATCCAACAATCCGCCCTGCGTCGGCACCGCTGCATGCGCGGTATTGAAATCGCGCGGCGGTTTGGCATCAGGCGTGTGCAGATACAGCGTGGGGGCATCGCCAGCACGAACACGACCACGCGCCACCGTCGCGAGACCCGGATCGAGCACCACGCGCAGCGGCGGTACGAATTCCACCGATTCACCGGAGCCGTCATCATCGAAACGGACGGTCAATCGCGGATCATCCGCGAGCACAGTCCCTGCGCCCGTGAGCAACGCGCCGGCACGTGCGCGCCAGTGCATCACGTCGTGACGTGATGCCTCGCCGCTGATCCATTTGGAGTCGCCACTGGCGAGTGCAGTCCGACCATCGAGGCTGCAGGCGAGCTTCACCCGAACCCATGGGCGCTTTCTTTCGACCCGCGACATAAAACCATGATTCAGCCGTCGCGCTTCGCCTGCCATCAACCCATGGTCAACGACGATACCGGCCTCGCGCAGCTTGTCGAAACCGGCACCATCGACCTGTGGGAACGGGTCGCGCATGGCTGCGATCACACGGCCGACGCCGGCAGCAATCAATGCATCGACGCACGGCCCGGTCCTGCCCGTATGCGCACACGGCTCCAACGTCACGTAGACCGTCGCACTGCGCGCGCGTTCGCCCGCAGCCTGCAGCGCGACGATTTCCGCATGTGGTCCACCCGCAACCGCATGCCAACCTTCCGCAACCACTTCATCGCCATGCGCGATCACGCAACCGACCATCGGATTGGGTTTGGTCGTGTAGGCACCACGTTCGGCGAGACGCAGCGCGCGCGCCATCATCGCGTGGTCGGTGGACGTGAACACAGGAGCGTCCGACATGGTCAACGCTTTTTCTTGTCCTTGTCCGCATGGCGATCGAACGGCACGACTTCACCGCTGAGCAGCGGCAATTGGCCTTCGCCGGGCAGATCGCGTTCGAGCCGATCAAGTTCCTCGCGGAAATCGGCCACATCCTCGAATGACCGATACACGGATGCGAAACGCACGAAGGCGACGTGGTCGAGCTTGCGCAGTTCATCCATCACGAATTCACCGACGCGACGCGACTGCAGTTCACGTTCGGTGGTCATGCGCAATTGATGGACGACGGAACGTACCGATGCCTCGATCTGTTCTTCCGACACCGGTCGCTTGTGCAGCGCACGGTCGAAGCTGTGCCGCAGTTTGCGCGCATCAAAATGTTCGCGGCGGCCATCGGACTTGATGATCGCCGGCAGCTTCAGCTCGACCGTTTCCAGCGTACTGAAGCGCTCGCCACAGGCCTCGCACTCACGCCGGCGACGGATCGTCGCGCCATCTTCGCTGACACGCGAATCGATGACGCGGGTGTTCTCGTGCTGGCAATAGGGGCAATGCATGGATTGGGCGTCGGGTGGGCCCTGGCCCACCATTGTCCTCGGAGTGCAGCGATGTCTATCGTCGCAATGGCGGGCCAAGGCCCACCCTGCGCATGCCTGTGATCAACCGTAAACCGGATATTGCCGACACTGTTTGACCACGTTGTCGCGAACACCGGCGATGACGGCTTCATCTGCCGGGTTGTCGAGCACATCGCAGATCCAGTTCGCCAAAGCCACACAATCGGGCTCCAGATAACCGCGGGTGGTGATCGCGGGCGTACCGAGGCGCAGACCCGAAGTCACGAACGGCTTCTGCGGGTCGTTCGGCACCGCATTCTTGTTGACGGTGATGTGGGCGCGGCCGAGCGCGGCTTCCGCGTCCTTGCCGGTGATGCCCTTGCCGATCATGTCGACCAGCATCAGGTGGTTTTCGGTACCGCCGGAGACGATCTTGTAGCCGCGCGAGATGATGGTGTTCGCCATCGCCTGGGCGTTCTTGACCACCTGCGCCTGATACATCTTGAACTCCGGCTCCAGCGCTTCCTTGAAGGCGACCGCCTTGGCCGCGATCACGTGCATCAGCGGGCCACCCTGAATGCCGGGGAAGACGATGCTCTGCAGCTTCTTCTCGATCTCTTCATTGGCCTTGGCAACGATGATGCCGCCGCGCGGGCCGCGCAGGGTCTTGTGCGTGGTCGAGGTGACGACGTCGGCGTAGGGCACCGGGTTCGGATAGACGCCGGCAGCGACCAGACCGGCGACATGCGCCATATCGACCAGCAGATAGGCACCGACCTTGTCGGCGATGGCGCGGAAACGCGCCCAGTCGATCTTCTGCGAATAGGCGCTGAAGCCGCCGACGAGCATCTTCGGCTTGTGCTCGAGCGCGAGGCGTTCGACTTCGTCGTAATCGATCAGGCCCTGAGCATCCACGCCATACTGCACGGCGTTGAAGAGTTTTCCGCTGAAATTGACCTTGGCGCCGTGGGTCAGATGGCCGCCATGGGCCAAAGACATGCCGAGAATGGTGTCGCCCGGCTGGAGCAGCGCGAAATACACGGCCTGATTGGCCTGCGAGCCCGAATGCGGCTGCACGTTGGCATAGTCGGCGCCGAAGAGTTCCTTGACCCGCTCGATCGCCAGTTTTTCGGCGATATCCACATACTCGCAGCCGCCGTAGTACCGCTTGCCTGGATAGCCTTCGGCGTATTTGTTGGTCAGCTGGCTGCCCTGCGCCTCCATGACGCGGGGGCTGGCGTAGTTTTCCGAGGCGATCAGTTCGACATGATCTTCCTGACGACGGTTTTCCGCAGCGATCGCCGCAGCCAGTTCGGGATCGAAACCTTCAATACGGGAATCACGCGAAAACATCGGAACTCCGGGCGCTGGATGATCCGGCCATTGTAGCCTAACCCCCGGAGAGGCTCCCCCAGAAAAAACGCGCCCCGAAGGGCGCGTGGTGGTTGTGTTGAGCCAAAAGGAGGGAGCCGACTCAGTGGAACAGCACCTCGGCAATGATCCCGGTGGCGATCGCCACCAACAGGAAGTCGCCGCGATCGTCACGACGCCAGTGATAGCCACGTGGCGGCTGGTGCAGGCCGTAGCCGTAGTAGTCGCTCACGACATAGGTCGGCGCATATCCGCGATCATTGTAACGCGCGCCACGCGACCAGCGCGGATAGCTGGCGTACCGCTGGGGCGCGGGCCGATAGACCACACGCGGCGGCGGGTTGTATCGCGGAGCGTTGTATCGCGGAGCAACGTACACCACGCGGTCCCGGCCATGGCGGCGGTGGTCGCGATAGTCACGGTCATCGTCACGATCACGTTCCCGATATCCACTACGGTCATCGCGATAGTCGCTGCGGTTGTCATTGCGATACTCGCCATGATTGTCACGATCGCCACGGCCGTGGTCTCGGGCAAAAGCGGCTGGTGCCATCAGGGCGGCGGCGACCGCCAGGGCCAATACGGGCAAGATGCGGGCGGTGTTCAAACGCTTCATCCGGGGTCTCCTCATGCGTCATGGGTGGGTACGGTGCGAGCTTGCCCCGGCGTGCCTGAACGCCTTCCATCCCTGCCGGGACGGCATGAACTGGCGTTCAGCCCACTCGCCAACCACCGCCCGGCTCCAGCGCTGTCCGGCCGCTATAATGGGCGGCTATCCGATCCTCTTTCGCGGCCCCTGCCCTGCGCAGTTCGCCGCCGCCCGCCTGCGGAGCTTTATCCCCATGTCGCAATACATCTACACCATGAACGGCGTCAGCAAGACCGTGCCGCCGAAGCGCCAGATCATCAAGGACATCTCGCTGTCCTTCTTCCCCGGCGCCAAGATCGGCCTGCTGGGCCTGAACGGCGCAGGCAAATCGACCGTACTGAAGATCATGGCCGGCGTGGACACCGACTTCCAGGGTGAAGCCCGCCCGCAAGCCGGCATCAAGGTCGGTTATCTGGCGCAGGAGCCCGAACTCGATCCGAACAAGACCGTCCGCGAAGCCGTGGAGGAAGGCGTCGGCGAAGTGCTGCAGGCCCAGGCGGCACTGGACAAGATCTACGACGCCTACGCCGAAGAAGGCGCCGACTTCGACGCGTTGGCCAAGCAGCAGGAACGACTGGAGGCGATTCTGGCTTCCGGCGACGCGCACATGCTGGAACAACAGCTGGAAATCGCGGCCGACGCCCTGCGCCTGCCACCGTGGGAGGCCGTGATCGGCAAGCTCTCCGGCGGCGAAAAACGCCGCGTCGCGCTGTGCCGCCTGCTGCTGCAGAAGCCGGACATGTTGCTGCGCGACGAACCCACCAACCATCTCGACGCCGAATCGGTCGAATGGCTGGAGCAGTTCCTCGCCCGCTACACCGGGACCGTGGTGGCCGTCACCCATGACCGCTACTTCCTCGACAACGCTGCCGAGTGGATCCTCGAACTCGACCGCGGCCGCGGCATCCCGTGGAAAGGCAACTACACCGACTGGCTGGTACAGAAGGACGAGCGCCTGAAGCAGGAAGACAACCAGGAAAGATCCCGCCAGAAAGCAATCCAGCGCGAACTCGAATGGTCGCGCCAGAACGCCAAGGGCGGCCGCACCAAGGGCAAGGCCCGTCTGGCCCGTCTGGAAGAGCTGCAGTCGGTCGATTACCAGCGCCGCAACGAGACCAACGAAATCTTCATCCCGCCGGGCGAGCGTCTCGGCAATTCGGTGGTCGAATTCAAGAACGTCTCGAAGAGCTTCGGCGACCGCTTGCTGATCGAGAATTTCAGCATGCTGGTGCCCTCGGGCGCGATCGTCGGCATCATCGGCCCCAACGGCGCTGGCAAGTCGACGCTGTTCAAGATGTTGATGGGCATGGAGAAGCCGGACAAGGGCGAAATCATCACCGGCCCGACCGTCAAGCTCGCCTACGTCGACCAGAGCCGTGACAAGCTCGAAGGTGACCATAACGTCTTCCAGGAAGTCTCCGGTGGCCTCGACATCCTCAACATCAACGGTGTCGAGATCCAGTCGCGTGCGTACATCGGTCGCTTCAACTTCAAGGGCCAAGACCAGCAGAAAAAGGTCGGCACGCTGTCAGGTGGTGAGCGCGGACGTCTGCATCTGGCCAAAACCCTGCTGCAGGGCGGCAATGTGCTGCTGCTCGACGAACCGTCGAACGACCTCGACATCGAAACCCTGCGCGCGCTCGAAGATGCGCTGCTCGAATTTCCGGGCAACACCTTCGTGATCTCGCATGACCGCTGGTTCCTCGACCGTATCGCGACGCACATCCTCGCGTTCGAGGGCGACTCGCACGTCGAGTTCTTCCAGGGCAACTATCGCGAGTACGAGGAAGACAAGAAGCGTCGCCTCGGCGAAGAAGGCGCCAAGCCCCATCGCCTCCGGTTCAAGGCACTGAAATGAGACCTGCGCCCGCCTTCATGGCGGGCGTTTTGTATCCGGCGCAGACGAATATCCCGAACTGAGGCACAGTTCACCGGTTCGACCCCGGATCGGGCGCCCCAGATCCTTACGCACGGCACATATCTTTGAAATCATGACCGACATTCCGAGCAAGAAGACGCCAGAGCCGATGCGAGGCTTCATCGATCGACTTCAAGACCGCTGGCAGCACGCAGACACGCTCGTCTGCGTCGGGCTCGACCCTGAGCCGGCGAAGTTCCCTGATCGCTTCAACCACGATCCGGATGCGATCTTCAATTTCTGTCGAGACATCGTCGACGCCACTGCGGAATATGTCTGCGCGTTCAAACCGCAGATCGCGCATTTCGCCGCAGCGCACGCCGAAGAAGCGTTGCGCATGCTGATCATGCACATGCGATTCCGTTATCCCGACATCCCGGTGATCCTCGACAGCAAACGCGGCGACATCGGCAGCACCGCCCAGCACTACGCCAGCGAAGCCTTCGACCGCTACGCCGCCGATGCGGTGACGGTGAATCCGTATCTAGGCCAAGATTCGGTGCAACCCTTCCTCGACCGCGCTGACAAGGGCGTGGTGATTCTCTGTCGCACGTCGAATGCCGGTGCTGGGGATCTGCAGGACATGACCATCGCCGGACGTCCGCTGTATCAGCACGTCGCCGAGAAAATCGCCCGCGAATGGAACGGTCACGGCAATTGCGCGCTAGTGGTCGGGGCCACGTGGCCGGAACAGTTGCGCGAAGTGCGCGCGATTGTCGGCAACGTGCCGTTCCTGGTTCCGGGCGTCGGCGCGCAGGGCGGCGATGTCGAAGCCGTGGTGAGCAATGCGAAGACCGCCGACGGCACCGGCCTGATCGTGAGCTCCTCGCGCGCGATCCTGTACGCATCGGGCGGAGACGATTACGCCGACGGGGCCGCGAACGCCGCGCGCGCGCTGCGCGACGTGATCAACCGCTATCGGTGACATCGCGGCGAGCACCGACGCGGAACGCGCCAGGCACATGCAGCATGCGCCGGCTCTGTGACATCGATAACGGATCCGCCCGTGCGGCATGGCGGCGGCGTCCGGCATCTGCTTGAATCTGCGCGACTTGGATGGCGGAGGCCGGCACTTGAACACTCGAACCATGCTCATCCGTTGGGGTGCGACCCTCACGGTCACTGCTCAACTGGTGACCTGCAGCGTCGTCAACACGGATACGGAAGGCGGCAAGCGCGGCACAACAGTCGCGACCGTACCCTCCAGGGCCGCAACTGCCGCAGTCAAGCCGCCGCCGTTGCTGTCGCGCCCGCTGCCGCCGCAGCTTGTGGAAAACACGCGCTGCGCGATGCGCAATTCCGGCATGGTGGACACCCAGCAGCTCAACTCCGAAAGCGCGACATATCTGGGCACAGGCACCGCAGACAGCGTGAATGCGGTCGAGATCGCCGCCGATTGCAGTGTGCTGGTGGCAGGCAAGCTGGGCGCGCTGGCGAATGTGTCGCCACCGCAGGCGCTGGTCCCGGGGATCGCATCGAGCACTGGGCTATTGGTCGAAACGATCTATGAAGGCCGCACCGTGCGCCGGCAGCGCAATTTCGGCACCGAAATCAATGATCTATCGACCAATGCCGCGCACGAGGTATTGATCGGCGGCGATGCCGGACTGGTCAGGCTGAGCGCCAATCTGCAGACCGTCCTCTGGAGCAAGACCGGGCTCGGTTCCGCGACCCGCGTCGCGCTCGGCAACGACGGCACCGCCGCCGCACTGTTCGGCAAGACGCTCCGCGTGTTCGATGCACAGGGCAACGAACTGGGCAACCGCACGCTCGGCGATTCGGCGGTCAACGATGTCGCCGTGGACGCGTCCGGCGTCTATGTCACCGGATTCGCCCAGCGCGATGGCGGCCCCTGTTCGCAGCTGCAGGTCGCTTGGGTGCGCGCTTACAGCCGCACCGGCGTGAGCGGCGCCGAACACTGGAAAGCTTGGGACTGGACCCATGCGCAGGCGGCAGGCACCAGTTCATCCTGTGCCGATACGCGCGGCATCAGGATCGCGATCGGCGCCGACGGCGGTCTGTATTTCGCGGGGGAATCCGCCGGCGGCAATACTATCTACCGCTATCAAAGCCTGAATCTGTCGACCAACGCGCCAAACGTCTCCACCGATGCGTTCAATTCCGCCTACAACACCGCTTCCAACCACATCACCTACATCGCCAAGCTCGACCCGGTCACGGGTCAGGTTCAGACAGGGCAGCTGCTGCTGTCGCGGCTCTCCAGCACCAAGGGCAACACCATCCGCCCCACCGCCATCACCGCCGACGAACAGGGGCGCGTCTACGTGGCCGGCGTCTCCGCCTGCTGCATCCAGAACCGGGATGCCCTGAACCTCAACGGCGCCGCGTTGGCGCCCTATGCCGGCGGCGATCCATTCGTCCTCGTGCTGTCGTCCGATCTGCGCACGCGCCACCTGTGGTTCTCCGCTGCGAACGGCGGCAAGGGCGAAGCGCTCGGCATCGCCACCTCCCGTGGCCTGACCGCGCTAGTTTCACGCGCGGATGGCGCACCGATGACGTTGGATCGGGCCGTGCAACCCACATGGCCGACCAATGCAACCACCAACGGCCATGTCCTCGCCTGGTCGGTCGTGAATCCCTGAGGCGCGGCCAGCGATTCAACCGCTATGGCGTTCCCTCGATTGCGCGCTTGATCGCACGCTCTTCGCGCAGCACCACCAGACCATCCAGCACTTCGGTCCACGGCGCCACGTGCAGGATCCGGTCATTGATCGGGCGTGAAGCGATGGTGCCGAGACGCTTCAGTCGTTTGCCATCGACATAGCGCAGCCCGATATCACTGCCCGCCAGCACCACCGCCTCCAGCGCATGCGCCGGCAGCGTCGTCAGCACGTGCGGCTCGCCGCGTGCGCCCGGATTGCCGAAACTTCCGGACAGCGCGGAAAATCCGATGGTCGCGGCACGATCGCCGAAGGCCGCATGCACATGGCCACCCATTGGCCGCATCTCGACGGCGAGCCCATGCATCGTCTTCGCCGCATGCACCGTGGCACACCAGACGATCACTTTCGTGCGTTTAGGCCAACGTGCCCGATGCCAGAGGATGTTTTCGTACATGCCCAGGTCGCGCAGATTGCCGTCACCCTCCAGCCCCATGTCGAGATAGCGCGAATACGCCGCCGCCATCGCTGCAACTTCGGATTCAACATCAATGCCCTGCGCAGTGATAACGGCGATGAGGTCGTCGCTGCAGGCACGCAGGCGCTGCTTGGCGGGTTCATCGAAGGGATGAGCGTCATCGTATTTCCAGCCGTTGTGCCTGCCGATCTCATCCGCGCAGGCCGCTCGACGCGCGTCGCCCAGCGGCGCGGTCAACACAGCGGCGAGTCGCTGTTTCGAGTACTCGCCCATGACACCACCGACCTGTGGATCGATACCGCCGAAGTGCAGGCGGCCAGTCGTGGTTTCGCGGAAAAGATACTCGATCAGCGGCTTCGATTCTTCCGCACGCGACCAGAGTGCGCCGATGGCGTTGGCGAGTTGCTGCGGATTCGCGGTGCCATCGGCGACCGCATGTTCGTAGTCCAGCGCATCGTAGAGCTGGCTTTCGAACATCACCGCGCCGAAGCTGCAGCGCGACACCAGCCGTTTCACGATCTCGGTCTTGACCTCCAGCGTGCGTCCGCCGCCGTGGTTGGCGTCCTCGCCCAGCAACACGATGTCCTTGTTGCAGACGTCGCGGACGAGACGATCGAGCTCGGCGCTTTCGTGCCTGTCGACGACCGCATCCCCGGACGCGGCGGCGCAGCAGGCGAATGCCGGGCCGAACAACGCGATGCACAGCATCACGATATGCGGCAGCGCGACTGACTTCCCTCCGCGCAACTTTACGGTCATCTCGCGATCGCCCGCAGCGCGGCCAGCGGAAACCGTGCCCAGATCATCGCGTAGACGCAGCATCTGACCAGCACGCCGCGCCGCGACGCTTCGAACTTGCGGAAATAACGCGCCAACCCGCGATGTTTGTGCCATTCGACGAATACCGGCCGGGACCGGCTGGAGACACCGCGCACATGGACAACGCGCACCTCGTTGGCGACGGCGACGAATCCGCCGGCATCGCGTGCGCGCCGGCACAGATCAAGATCCTCGGCATGCAGTCGGTAGCCTTGGTCGAAACCTTCGATCCGCGCGAACAATGCGCGCGGCATGAACATCAATGCACCGGAGATCGCGGGCACCGGCTGCAGCGTTTGCGCATCGTCGACAGCGATATCGAGCTTCCTCGCCGAAGCCGTCCGCAGCATCGCGGCGAAGTCCGGATCACGTCGTCGTGCAGCGCCATCGCGCAGCCCCGCTTCATCCACAAGGTCAGCGCCGAGCAGCGCATCGCGCGCGCAGGCTCGCGCATGTTCACGCAGACGCGCGAGCGTGTCCGCTTCTACCATACAATCAGGATTGACGAAGGCCAACCACGGCGCGTCGCAGTTGTCCGCGCCCTGATTGCAGGCCGTACCGAACCCGGGATTGTCCGGGTTGGCGATGAAACGCAGTCGTGGATCAGCCAGGGCCTGACGCTGCACGATCTCCAAGGTACCGTCGGTCGAGGCATTGTCGACCACGCGGATCTGGGCGATGCCGTCGGCCGCACGCAGACGCTCCAGACAAAGACCGATCGTCTCGGCGCTCTGGTAGGTGACGACCACGGCGGCAATGTCGGGCGCCACGGTCATGTTGGCGGATCCGCTGCGTTGACGTGCTCCTCCGCGAACAGATCCGGCTGCGTCCGCATCTCCGCACTGTCGAATGCCTGCCCGAGCGACGCGCGCAACGCATGCAGCGGATCCTGCATCAGGAACTGCGCGAGCCGCGCATGCCAGGCCGGCCAGCGCGCCGCGAGGATTTCGATGTCGTCGCCCAACGGCAGGCCTTCGCCGCCACGCGCCACGAATGCGGTTTCGCACAACACATTACGCCAGCCGAGTCCGGCCATGCGCAGCGACAGATCGACCAGCGCCGCATACCACGATGCATAACTCGCGGCATCGAGGCCACCGGCC
>JBGSID010000264.1:0-1753 GCA_041751895.1 Lysobacteraceae bacterium
CGCCGCACGCGGCGTGGCGCCGGCACTGCTGGATGCCGGCATCGGCGACCTGTTCATCGTCAATCGTGACTCGAAGAAAGCCGATGCATTGGTCGATCTGCTCGGCTTGCCCGGGCGCGTGCATTCGCGTTATTTCGACGACCTGGCTTCGCTGGGCGACTTCGAACTGATCATCAATGCCACTTCGGCCGCGCGCCACGGCGGCCTGCCGACCTTGCCGATGTCCCTGGTCAGCCCGCGTAGCGCAGCCGTCGACCTGAGCTACGGCGATGCCGCCATTCCGTTCCTCGCCTGGGCCCGTGCCGCACACGTACTGCAGGCCATCGACGGCCTAGGCATGCTGGTGGAACAGGCGGCGGAAAGTTTCTTCCTGTGGCACGGCGTTCGCCCGGAAACCGATGCGGTCTTCGCCGAGCTGCAGGCGCGGCATGCGGCGCTGATCAGCGCCGACTGACCGGGAACGCTCGCATGCAATGGCTGACCATGGCGGCCTACGCGCTGCCCGAACTGTTCGGACTCGGCATCGCGCTCGCGCTGTTGATGACCAGCGCACGTCCAGGCTCTGGGCGGAAATTCGGCATGATCGGCATTGCGCTGATGCTCGGTACTGCACTCGCCGGGCTGGGTGTCTCAATCCTGCAGACGCTGTGGATCCGCAACGCCGACGGCAATCTGCAGGACACACTCACATTGCTGACGGTGGTACGTGTCACGCTCAACGTGGTCTCGATGGCGGGACTGGTGACGGTGGTATGGGGCCTTTGCCGCGCCACGCACGAGACCCAACCGCACTGAGGCCCTGATCGCCGGGTGTCATCCGGCGCAGGATCTTTCCGGTTTTCGAGACGCCAAGGCAGATCAACGCCGGAGCAGTGCCGCCACAGATGGATCAAGGCCGGCCATGAACGTCTCGACGCCGCGGGTGTAGTCGCCGTCTTCGCCGAGCTCCTTGTTCAGCGCACCGTGGCCCTTGGGCTGCGGCAACACTTCGGCATGCACGCCGAGATTTTCGCTCTTCGCAGCGTAGGCGCGGGCCTGACCGCAGGGGTCGTCCTTGCGGGTGGTTGAACACACACCCAGCCATGGCGCGGCACTACGGTCGAGCCGGTGATGCGGCGAGGCCACGATCCAGCCCGCTTCGCGATCGCCGAAAGCCTCGCGGTAGCGTTCCTTCAGGAACGGATAGACGTTCGGCATCTGGGTGACGACATCGATCGCACCGGCGTCGAGCGAAACCGTGCCGAGCAGCGGACGGACGCCATGCACGCGACGCAGTTCCACATCCGCATTCACCAGCGACACGATGTGCGCACCGGCGGAATGGCCCATCAGGATGACCTTGGTCGGATCGCCGCCCCACGCCGCCGCATGCGACTGCACGTACGCGGTCGCACGCGCGATCTCGCCAGCCTGCGCGTGCGCGTCGGCACCGTCGTTGACCATCGGGTAGTTCGCGGAGACGAAGACAAAACCGCGAGGCACCCAGCGCGCGACCTTGTTCGCGGTCATCCCCGCCGCCGCTTTGTCGCCGACGCACCAGCCGCCGCCGTGCACCATCACGATGATCGGTGCGCCGCCACTCGTCGTCGCCCGCTTCGGGACGAAGACATCCAGGCGTTCGAGCGGCGCCGGTCCGTAAGCGACATCGGCGTGATCCGGCGTCGGCCCCGCATTGCGTCCCTGCGCACGCGTCTCCAGCCGATCCACGCGCTTCGCCCAGTCCGCGCAGCTCATCGCGCCGCCGAAATCAGCC
>JBGSID010000265.1:0-2028 GCA_041751895.1 Lysobacteraceae bacterium
GATTGGCATGATGGCCGCAGACCAGGTGCGAGGCGCCGCTGCCGGCGCCATCGCGGGACGCGGAGGCCTGCAGCGCGTCGACGACCGCGAAATGCTGCGACAGACCGAGATAGTCATTGCCGCTGAAATTGGTCAGCCAGCGCCCGTCCACTTCGTAGCGCACGCCATCGCGCCGCGTCACCGTGCGCCGCTGGCGAACGCGTCCCTGCATCGTGCGTTGGATGCGGGCGGCGAGGATGCGTTCGGTCAAGCGTGGACGGGTCATGACAACAGCCTCGGTCAGGCGGCGCAGGTACGGGGCGGGTCTTCTTCGGTGGACATGCCTTCGAGAGGCATGTCGTGCGTATCGAGGGCATGCTCATCAAGGGCATGCGTATCAACAATATCGGCATGCACCGTCCTGGCGGTTTCCACCACCGCCATCGGCTTCAGGCCGAGACGCTGGAACAGCGCGAGATCGCGCTCGGTGTCCGGGTTGCCGGTGGTCAGCAGCTTCTCGCCATAGAAGATCGAATTGGCGCCGGCGAGGAAACACAGCGCCTGCAGTTCGTCGCTCATGCTCTCGCGGCCGGCCGACAGCCGCACCATCGATTTCGGCATCATGATGCGGGCGACGGCCACAGTGCGCACGAACTCGAAGGGATCGAGCTCGGTCGTACCCTGCAGCGGCGTGCCTTCGACCTGCACCAGCCGGTTGATCGGTACCGAATCCGGATGTGCCGGCAGATTGGCCAAGGCCTGCAGCAGACCGGCGCGCTGGCGACCGGTTTCGCCCATGCCGACGATGCCGCCGCAGCAGGTCTTCATGCCGACGTCGCGCACGTGCGCGAGGGTGTCGAGGCGGTCCTGATATTCGCGGGTCTGGATGATCTCGCCGTAGAACTCGGGCGCGGTATCCAGATTGTGGTTGTAGTAATCGAGTCCGGCGTCCTTCAGGGCGACGGCCTGCTCGCCGCTGAGCATGCCCAGCGTCGCGCAGGTTTCGAGGCCCAGCGCCTTCACTTCGCGGATCATGTCGGCGACTTTCGGGATATCGCGATCTTTTGGCGAGCGCCAGGCGGCACCCATGCAGAAGCGCGAAGCGCCAGCGGCCTTGGCCTGTTTGGCCTTCTCCACCACCGACGCGGTATCCATCAGCTTCGTGGCTTCCACACCGGTGTGGTAACGCTGCGCCTGCGGACAGTAGGCGCAGTCTTCGGGACAACCGCCGGTTTTCACCGACAACAGCGTGCTGACCTGGACCTCGGTCGGGTCGAAATGCTGTCGATGCACCTCACCGGCCTGCCGCAACAATTCCGGAAAGGGCAGCGCGAACAGCGCCTCTACCTCGGAGCGGCTCCAGTCGTGGCGCGGGAAGGCGGTAGCACTGACAGCGGGCATCGGGATTTCCTGACAGACAGAGCACGGTCGGACGGGCAGTCTGGAAAGCATGACCAGCCCTGTCAACCATCAATGTCTGCGGGCCGCCCATCGCCGGCTCGGTATTTGGCTCGGCCAACTGTGGCCGGCGCACTGCCTGATCTGTCGTGCCAGCGGCGGGGCAGCAGCAGGACAGACCACCGACCATGACCTCTGCCCGGCCTGCCGACGGGACCTGCCGTGGAATCGCAGCGCCTGTCTCCGCTGCGGCCTGCCGCTACCTTTGCCAGCGGACGCCTGTGGGCATTGCCAGCGTCGACCACCACCACTGACCGAAACCCGCGCCGTGTTCCGCTATGAAGCAGCGCTGGAGCGGCTGCTGCCACGGCTGAAATTCCACGACGACCTCGCCGCCGGTCGGTTGCTCGGTGGGCTGATGGCCGAATCCTTGGCCAACGCCGAACAGCCGCAGGCACTGATCCCGCTGCCGCTGCATCGCCGTCGTTTGCGCAGCCGGGGGTTCGACCAGACCCTGGAGCTGTCGAAACCAATGGCGCGCGCACTGCGGCTGCCGCTGCTGGACGATGTCCTGATTCGCATCCGCGACACTACACCCCAGTCGCGGCTCAACGCTGCCGCGCGGCAGCGCAACCTGCGTCGTGCGTTCGC
>JBGSID010000266.1:0-4179 GCA_041751895.1 Lysobacteraceae bacterium
ACCGCCGACGCCACTGCCGCGAAGATCAAAGCCGCCGGCTTCAGTGACCTGCTGGTGGTCGCCAACGGAACCGACGCCAACAGCATCGCGCTCGGCCGTTTCAGCAGCGAAGCCCGGGCACGGCAGCACGCCGAGACAGTCCGCGCCGCCGGTTTCGCAGCCAAAGCCGAGCCCCTGGGCGAGATCCGGATCTCGAACTGGATCGACGTGGCCGTCGCCGATACCTTCAACATCGCCTCCGCCCGGCGCGCCAGTGGGGCCGCGCAATCGCGCAATCTCGACTGCCGCGAGGTGCCTTGAGCCACACAGACCGCAGGGCTGCTAGAATCCACGCCCTTGCCGGGGCCCGACATGCGGTCCCGCGCCATTCTCGCCGGCATAGCTCAGTTGGTAGAGCAACCGCCTTGTAAGCGGTAGGTCGTCCGTTCAAATCGGACTGTCGGCACCAGTTTTCCGGGTCATGTCCGGCCCATGCCTGGAGACCCACTCATGCAGCGCAACTTCCCGCCCGTCTCCCTGATCGGTGTCCCCACGGACATCGGCGCAGGCCATCGCGGCGCACGTCTTGGGCCGGACGCCCTGCGTATCGCCGGCCTCGGTGAAGCCCTGGTGGCGCGCGGGGTCGACGTCGCCGATCGCGGCAACCTCGCAGGCCCTACCAATCCTTGGCTGCCGCCGACCGAAGGCTACCGCCATCTCAATGAAGTCGTGGCCTGGAACAAGACGCTGATGGATGCGGTTGGTGCCGAACTGCGCGCGGGCCGGATGCCGATCGTGCTCGGCGGCGATCATTGCCTCGGTATCGGCTCGATCACCGCAGTCGCACGCCACTGCCGCGACACCGGCAAGACGCTGCGCGTGCTCTGGCTCGACGCCCACGCCGACTTCAACACCAGCAACGTCACGCCCTCGGGCAACATCCACGGCATGCCGGTCGCCTGTCTCTGCGGCATTGGCCCGGAACCGCTGGTGCATCTGGGCGGCAGCGCCCCCGCGATGCGCCCCGAAGAAATCCGCCAGATCGGCATCCGCTCGGTCGATGCCGGCGAAAAACGGCTGGTGAAAGAACACGGTCTCGACATCTACGACATGCGCTACATCGACGAAGTCGGCATGAAGCGGACCATGGAAGCGGCGTTGGAAGGGCTCGACGACAACACCCACCTGCACGTCAGCTTCGACGTCGATTTCCTCGACCCCAGCATCGCGCCCGGCGTCGGCACCACAGTTCCCGGCGGCCCGAACTATCGCGAAGCGCAGCTGGTCATGGAAATGATCGCCGACACCGGCCGCATGGGCTCGCTCGACATCGTCGAGCTCAATCCTGCGCTGGACGACAAGAACAGCACCGCCGAACTCGCCGTCGATCTGGTGGAAAGCCTGTTCGGCAAATCGACGTTGATGCGGGATTGATCCCGAGGCAGGGACAAACCGGCGGCAGATCAGGCTTCAGCTCGCCGGGATTTCAACAGTGCACGTGATGCCGATGCTGTTTTCACCGTGGCAACAGACGCGGCTCGTCGGCAGCATGCTGCCAAGCGGATCGTCCTAACCAAGCCTTACCTCACCCTCTACGATCACCACCTTCACCGCCCGCAGCGCATCGCCACGGCAGGGACCGGCGACACAGGCACCGTCACGCATTTCAAAGCTGGCACCGTGGGCGGCACAGACCAGCAGACCCTCTTTCGACATCAGGAATTTTCCCGGCGCCCAGTCGAGGCGGCGGCCGGCATGCGGGCAGATGTTCAACCATGCACGCACGGTCTCGCCTTTGCGATGCAGGATGATGGATTCAGCCTGGCCATCCACGCCACCCTCGACCTCCAACAGCCCCCCGTCGGGCAGGTCCTGCAGCAGTGCGAGCCGGGGCCCCTGACTTGCGTCATGGTTTAACGAAGTTCTCACATCTTCGATCATTGAGCGTCCGATACTGCGGCGACCGGCCGCTGGCCATTAGTGTGTCACGACGATCCGCATGCGCGCTTCCCGCTTTTTCTTCGCCTCTCCCGCCTTTCGTTCCGGTCGACGCCGTGTCAGCGACCTGCTCTCACCTCGCAAACCACGTCATCGCTTACTGCGGGTCGTATTGGCACTGTTCGGTATCGCCCTGCTGGCGATGCTGCTGGTGGTTGGACTGGTGATCGGTGTGGCAATGCTCGGCGCGGGCCTGCTGTTGCGCCTCTGGCGCCAGCGCGGTAAACCGATCACGACGTCGGCGCAAACACTGGACGCCGAATACCGCGTGATCCGCAAACCGATGCTCACCACCGGGCATTGATGCCGCAGGCTATCGACGCGCAGCCATGGCGCGGGTGATCATGCCGGCATGAACGCAAATCCAAACGACAGCTCCGACGACCTCATCCCGCCCCCTGTGCAAGCGCGCGTACCCGTGCGCGGCCAGTCCGCTTCCGGAAGTTTCCCGGTCCGCCGGATCTACTGCGTCGGCCGCAACTTCGCCGACCACGCCCGCGAAATGGGCGCGACCGCGCCGGCATCGAAAGCCGAACGAGGGACGCCGGTGTTCTTCCTCAAACCAGCCGACGCCCTTGTCGTCGACGGTGTCGCTGCCTATCCGCCCGGCACACAGGATCTGCATCACGAGATCGAGCTCGTGGTCGCGCTGGGCCTAGACGCCCCTGTCGGCGTACTCGACCCGGCCGACGCCGTGAACCTGGTCTTCGGTTACGGCATCGGCCTCGACCTCACCCGCCGCGACCTGCAGGCTGCCGCGAAAGCCAAGGGCCTGCCTTGGGATATCGCCAAGAGCTTCGATCAGTCGGCACCGATCAGCGTATTGCTGCCGGCCGCCGAAGTCGGCGACCTCGCATCACGCACATTGTCGCTACGGGTGAATGGTGCAACACGGCAGGAATCCCGTCTCGACCAGTTGATCTGGGACGTCCCTGAAATCATGCATGAGCTGTCGAAACTCTATGCCCTGCGCGCAGGCGACCTGATCTTCATGGGCACGCCAGCAGGCGTTGCCGCGCTGCAGCCCGGCGATGTCTGCGAAGGCCGGCTAGACGAATTGCTGCACCTGGATTGCCGTATCGCACCACCGCTGGCGGGCCTGTAGACTCCGGGCACTATCCAATTGGGGGAGAGTATTCCATGGGCATGATCAGTGAATTCAAAGAATTCGCGATGAAAGGCAACGTCGTCGACCTCGCGGTCGGCGTCATCATCGGCGCCGCGTTCGGCAAGATCGTCAGCTCACTGGTCGATGGCGTGATCATGCCGATCATCGGCAATCTGAGCGGCGGCGTAAATTTCAGCAAGCTCGCCTATGTGCTCCAGGACGCGGTCATCGGTCCGGACGGCAAGGAAACCGCAGCAGCCGTTGCCATCCAGTATGGCGCCTTCCTTCAGACCGTCATCGACTTCACGATCATCGCGTTCGTATTGTTTCTGGTGATCAAAACCATGAACCGCATGAAGAAAGCGGAAGCGGAAGCACCAGCAGCGCCCGCAGAGCCGGCGGAAGACGTGCTGCTGCTGCGCGAGATCCGCGATTTAATGAAAAAGTGATCCGCTGACATCGGCCACGCGCAGGCGTGACCGACGACAGGTCCACCGGAAGCCGCAGGCTGCTACGCTCGCGGCTTTCCGCTGTCTGGGGCATGCAATGCGTTCACGTCTGACGACCTTCGCCACTGCGGCCGGTATGAGCGCAGCGATCCTCGCCTCTGTCGCGGTCGCGGCGCCGCGCGAAACCCGCATCCCTGATGCCGCTGTCGCCAATGCCGCAACGTTGCGCGAACAGGCGCAGCACGACAGCACCTCGTGGCAGGTTGTGGAATCCTTGACTACCGAAGTCGGGCCGCGCCTGGCTGGCAGCGAGGCGGATGCACGCGCAGTGCGTTGGGCGGAAGCCAAATTCAAGGCACTTGGCTACGACAAAGTCTGGCTGCAGCCGGTGAGTTTTCCGAAATGGGAACGACGCAGCGAACATGGTGAAGTCGTGGGCGCACATCAGCAGAAGCTGACCCTTACCGCGCTCGGCGGTAGCCCCGGCGGCACCGTCGAGGGCGAAGTCGTCCGCTTCGCCGATCTCGAAGCGTTGGAAGACGTGCCTGCGGGCTCGCTCGCCGGCAAGATCGCCTTTATCGATCACCACATGGCACGCGCCCGCGACGGCAGCGGCTACGGCATCGGCAGCAAGGTCCGCGCACG
>JBGSID010000267.1:0-9131 GCA_041751895.1 Lysobacteraceae bacterium
CCGCATGCGCCACGGCGACCCGCACGACCCGCTGCTGCGCCAGGTGCTGCCGTTGGACGACGAGATGCGGCCGATGCCGGGCTTCGACCTGGATGCGGTCGGCGACGCCGTCGCGAAGGCTGCCACTGGCGTCATCCACAAATATCGCGGGCGGGCACTGCTGATCGCCACCGGCAGCTGCGCCGTGCACTGCCGCTACTGTTTCCGCCGCCACTTCCCTTATGCCGAGGAAACTGCAGCCGCCGGGCAATGGCAAGAAGCGGTGGCTGCCATCCGCGCCGACGCCAGCATTGATGAGGTCATCCTGTCCGGCGGCGATCCGCTGTCGCTGAGCACCGCCAAGCTGGCTGAACTCACCACGCAGCTGGCGGAGATCCCGCATCTGCGCCGCCTGCGTATCCACACCCGGCTGCCGGTCGTGCTGCCGGAGCGGGTCGATGCCGAACTGGGGATTTGGCTGCGCAGCCTGCCTTGGCCGACCGTCGTGGTGATCCACGCCAACCATGCCAACGAGTTCGATGCGGACGTCGATGCGGCCCTCACGCGGCTGCGAAGCGCCAATGCCACGCTGCTGAATCAGGCTGTGCTGCTGCGTGGCGTCAATGACAGCGTCGATGCCTTGTGCGACCTGTCCGAACGCGGGTTCGCCGCCGGCGCGCTGCCCTACTACCTGCATCAGCTCGATCGCGTGCAGGGTGCCGCGCATTTCGAGATTTCCGATGATGCCGCCCGATCGCTGCACAGGGCGATGACCGGGCGCCTCTCCGGCTATCTGGTCCCGAAACTGGTGCGGGAAGTGTCCGGAGACGCAGCCAAGCGAGCGCTGTAGACATTGCGTCAGCCCCGGCCGCAAAACGCATGCACATGGGCGAGTGAGTCAAGCCACGATTCACGGTGTCGCCCTCAGCCGTCAGGATCGTCCGATTCCACAATCCCGTCCGAAAATGCAAATGCAACGTTACGCCTGCAGGAAATTCGGGATAACCTCACTGAACGGCAAGCAAGATCAGCCGCATCCGACAGCAACGACCTCGGCGTCGTCGCTCAACATGGATAAACTGATTCCCCCCACCTGTTCCGGAGTCCATGCATGTCGAAACGCCAGGAGCCCGCGCTGCGTCTGATGCTGGTTGATGACAGTGCCGAGGAGGCCGAGGGCATCGTCAGCGGGCTTCGCAACGCTGGCATCGCGGTCCGGCCACTGCGCCCGACCACGTCCGAGGAACTCGCCGCCCAGTTGGTCTCCCAGCATGTCGATCTGGTGCTGGCCGCTCACCCCTGCCGCTCCATCCCGCTGCCCGACGTCCAGCAACACGTCTCCACCAGCGGCAAAGACATCCCGCTGGTGGCCGTCGTCGAAGATGTCGACACCGAGAGCTTCTCCGAACTGCTCGGCGACAGCGTGCGTGCCCTCGCCCTGCGCCACAAGCCCCAGCAGTTGCTGGTGACGGTGCGCCGCGAATGGGACGACCTCATCGCCCGCCGCGCCCAGCGCCGGCTCGAAGCCCAGGTCCGCGAAACCGAGCGCCGCTGCGACGCCCTCATCGAATCCTCGCGCGAGCCGATCGCCTACGTCCACGAAGGCATGCATATCCGGGCCAACAGCGCCTATCTGGAGATGTTCGGTTACGAGTCGCTGGAAGACATCGAGGGCATGTCGCTGCTTGACCTGGTCGCCCCGAAATACGTCAGCGATTTCAAGCAACTGCTCAAGGACATGAGCAAGGGCGAAACGCCGCCACCGCGCTATGAACTGGAAGCGCGCGATATCGACGGCAATGCTTTCCCGGCAGTGATGGAATTCACGCTCGCCCAGTACGAGGGCGAAGCCTGCCAGCAGGTGATCTTCCGCCGGCAGGAACAGACCGCAGATCCGGAGCTGGCCCGGAAGATGGAGGAATTGCGCCAGCGCGACCAGGTCACCGGCCTGCTCAACCGGGCCACATTCCTGCATGCACTGGAAGACGCCGTGGCCGATGCCGCACAGAACAGCTCGCGCCATGGCCTGCTGCTGATCGAACCCGACCACTATCAGCGATTGCTGCAGGAAATCGGTCTGGATTCGGCGGACACCATGATGGCCGCACTGGCCGACCGCCTGCGCAGCGAACTCGATGAGAGTGCGATCGCCGCACGATTCTCCGAGAACAGCTTCGCGGTGCTGTTGCGCAACAGCGACCATGCCGCCACTTCCACGATCGCCACCCGTATCTGCAACACCTTCGCCGCCGAAGTCTTCGCCATCGGCCAGCGCTCCAGCGTCATCACCGCCAGCATCGGCGGCGTACAGATCAGCGAGAAGAATGCCAGCGTCAACCAGGCGCTGGCCAAGGCGAGTCAGGGCGTGCAGTCGGCAGCGGGCGTCGGCGGCAGCCGTCTTGAACTGTTCGACCCCAACGCCATCGACCGCGCCGAAGCCGAGCGCATCCAGGCCTGGGTAGTGCGCCTGCGCGAAGCCCTCGACCAGAAACGTTTCTCGCTGCATTTCCAGCCGGTGATCAACCTGCAGGGCGACAACCATCCCGTCTACGACACCTTCCTGCGTCTCGACGGCGGCGATGGCGAATTGATCTCGCCCGGCAACTTCCTGCAGATCGCCGAAGACCACGGCATGCTGGGGGACATCGATCGCTATGTGGTCGAGCGCGCCATCGAACTGATCGGCCAGCGCTCGCATGAGGGCAAGCCGGTGACATTGCTAGTCAAGGTGTCGCAGACGTCCCTGCAGGATGACGGGCTGTCCACCTTCATCGGCGAACAATTGGCGTTGCGCGGCGCCTCCGGCGAATATCTCGCCCTGCAACTGCAGGAAGCCAAGGTCTTCACCCATCTGCACGCAGTCCAGCAATTCGCTGCTGCCGTGAACCAGTATGGCTGCCGCATCGGTCTGGAACAGTTCGGTGCCGGCCTCGACTCGTTCCAGTTGCTGACCCACGTCCAGCCGCAGTTGCTCAAGATCGACCGCAGTTTCATCGAGGACCTGCCGAAGAATGCCGAGAGTCAGCAGCGTGTTCGCGATATCGCGCGAAAAGCCCGCGATTTGGCCATTCTCACCATCGCCGAGTTCGTGCAGGACGCGGCCAGCATGTCGATCCTGTTCTCGGCCGGCGTGGACTACGTGGAAGGCCATTTCCTGGCCGCCGCCGGTCCGGAGATGAATTACGACTTCGAATAGACACGCAACATGGTGGTCGGGCGGCATCCGGCAGGCAGTCGCGACCGGATTCGCAACAGCAGAAGCCCGCCTTTCGGCGGGCTTCTGCTTGTTCGGCAACCCGAAACCTGTGCGGTGACAGAGGAGTGTCAACAACCGGGCAGATCACTCCGCTGCACAGACAAGACGTCAGGAGACCACGCTTTGCCTCACGCCTGCTGTCGACACCGATGCTGCGTTCCGAAGCGCCGCAATACGCTCCTCCAGCGGTGGATGGCTCATGAACAGTCGGCGCAAACCATGGCCGACACCACCCGAAATGCCGAAGGCCTGCACCTGTTTCGGCAACGTGCTGGTGCCATAGGTCATCGACAGGCGTTCGAGCGCCGCGATCATCTTGTGACTGCCGGCCAGCTGCGCGCCACCGGCATCGGCACGGAACTCGCGCCAGCGCGAGAACCACATCGCGATGATGCTGGCGAGCACACCGAACACCATGTCGAGGATGAACACCACTGCGTAGTAGCCGATACCAACACTGCCGTCGTCGCGCTGGCCGCCGAGCATGCCATCGACCACTCGGCCGACCAGCCGTGCGAGCACGATCACGAAGGTGTTCAGCACACCCTGCAACAAGGCCATCGTCACCATGTCGCCGTTGGCCACATGGCTGACCTCGTGAGCCAGCACGGCCTCGGCTTCGTTGCGGTCCATCGACCGCAACAGGCCCATCGAGACTGCCACCAGCGCGTTGTTGCGGTTGGCACCGGTCGCGAAGGCATTGATTTCAGGCGCGTCGTAGATCGCGACCTCGGGCATGCCGATGCCTGCGGCTTCCGCCTGCCGGCGCACGGTCTGCACCAGCCAGCGTTCGACCTCGTTGCGCGGCTCCTGGATGACGTGGGCACCCGTGGTCTTTTTCGCGATCCATTTCGACATCAGCAGCGAAATGATCGAACCGCCGAAGCCGAAGATCGCAGCCATCACCAGCAGACCGGCATTGCTGCGGGGGTCGATACCGAACACCGCCATGACCACGCTGAGCAACGCCAGCACGGCCAGATTCGTGGCGAGGAACAGGGCAATACGTTTGAACATGTCGGCATACCACTGCGATGAGGGATGATCGCACTCCCGTGTAGAGTGGGGACCGCCGCCGACGGCTCAAGCGGTTTCGCCGGCCACGCTTCCCGAACAGACAGTCACGAGACAGCTTCCGTACATCGTTTGCCCCATGAGCCAGCACACGGACTACCGCGGCCGCTTCGCGCCCTCCCCCACCGGCCCCTTGCATCTGGGCTCGCTGACGACGGCGCTGGGAAGTTGGCTGATGGCGCGACGTGTCGATGGCGAATGGCTGATCCGCATCGAAGATCTCGATCCGCCGCGTGAAGTCCCCGGCGCTGCGGACGCGCAACTGCGCACCTTGGCCGGTTTCGGATTGATCAGCGACCTGCCGGTCGTGCGTCAGAGCGAACGCCATGGTCTGTACCGCACTGCGCTCGAACACCTGCTCACCACCGGCCGAGCATTCCCATGCCGTTGCAGCCGCAGCGATCTGGCGGCGGTCGGCGGTCTTCATCGCGCCTGTCGGAACAACACTCAACGCCTCGAAGCCGCCGTCAGATTGCGGGTCGGCGACGATGCCATCGTCGCGTTCGACGATGCGCTCTCCGGCCACACCGAGCAGAACGTTACCCAGGCCATCGGCGACTTCGTCCTGCTGCGCGCCGACGGTTTCTGGGCCTATCAGCTCGCAGTGGTGGTGGACGATGCCGAGCAGGGCATCACCGATGTCGTCCGAGGCGCCGACCTGCTCGACTCGACCCCGCGCCAGATCCTGCTGCAGCGGGCACTGGACCTGCCGACGCCGACGTATGCACATCTGCCGCTGATCCTCGACACACACGGCGCAAAACTCTCGAAATCGCTGGCCGCTCTACCCGTCGACGCGGACGATCCACTCCCGGCGATACGGCTGGCATGGCGTGCACTCGGGCAGGAACCGGGCCTCCTGGAAGGCGCGGGCAACGTCGACCGCTGGCTGTCGCGGGCCATGATCGAATTTGATCCCGACGCCATTCCACGCATGCCGGTCACGTTCGCTGCATTGCACAATAGCCTTGTCCCGAACGACGCATAGAATCAGGGCGCTTTTTTCACTCGACGGAGAAACAATCATGACTGCACGCGTCGCACTGGTTACCGGAGGCACCGGCGGCATCGGCACTGCGATCTGCAAACGTCTGGCCGATATGGGCCACAAGGTCGCCACCAATTACCGCAATGAGGAAAGAGCGAATGCGTGGCGCGCGCAGCTGAAATCCCAGGGCTACGACATCGCCCTCGCGAAAGGCGACGTGACCTCTCCCGACGATGCCGAAGCGATGGTGCGCGAAGTCGAACGTCAGCTCGGGCCGGTCGACATCCTGATCAACAATGCCGGCATCACCCGCGACGGCACCTTCCACAAAATGACCGCGCAGCAGTGGCAGGACGTGATCAACACCAACCTCAACTCGGTGTTCAACGTCACCCGTCCCGTCATCGAGGGCATGCGCGAACGCAAGTGGGGCCGTGTCATCCAGATCAGCTCGATCAACGGTCTCAAGGGCCAATACGGACAGGCCAATTACGCCGCCGCCAAGGCCGGCATGCACGGCTTCACCATTTCACTGGCACGCGAAAACGCGAAGCTGGGCGTCACTGTCAACACGATTTCGCCCGGTTATATCGCCACCGACATGGTGATGGCGGTGCCGGAAGAAGTCCGCGCCAAGATCGTCGCCGACATTCCCACCGGCCGCCTCGGCACACCGGACGAGATCGCCTATGGCGTGGCCTTCCTCGCCGATGAGCAGGCGAGCTGGATCACGGGCTCCAACCTCGACATCAACGGCGGTCATCACATGGGTTGGTAAAGCCTGGTCGGAGGCATGGCCTGATCGAGGCATGTTCCAGCTGCGGCCAGCGACCGCCCCAAGCGGGGCTGCCGAGCAGCCTTCTATTGGCGCAGGCAAGGCGACGACAAAGCGCGCGCCGTGACCGGAATCACTTTTCGGCGGCGCCGCCCGTTTACATGGGACACCTGACGGCGCTTTCTGGCCGACAAGTTGCAAGCGGCGGCGCGGTGCGCCATGCTCGGAGACCGTGCTGCTTCTAGAGTAAAGGCTCCATGCCCGTTTCGCGGATCATCAAGAAGTACCCGAACCGACGCTTGTACGACACCAAGATCTCGAGCTACATCACGATCGAAGACGTACGCCAGTTGATCGTGGATGGCGAGGATTTCGAAGTGAGGGATGCCAAGACGGGCGATGATCTGACCCGCCAGGTGTTGCTGCAGATCATCGCCGAGCACGAACAGGACGGCGAGCCGATGCTCTCCACCCAGTTGCTCAGCCACATCATCCGTTTCTACGGGGATTCGCTGCAGGGCTTCATGGGCAATTACCTCGAACGCTCGATGCAGGTCTTCCTCGACCAGCAGCAGCAATTCCGGCAGCAGATGGGCGGCCTCGTCGGGCAGACGCCATGGACGATGATGAACCAGCTGACCGAACGCAATCTCGAACTCTGGCGCGAGTTCCAGCACAACCTGATCGGCGCCATGGGGCGCAGCGCCTCACCAACGGCCGCCAAGCCGAAGGAAAAAGGCAGCGCCGGCAAGGCGCGCGAAGACTGATTCAGCCACCTGCCGGCGCGGCCGTGAGCCGCGCACGGCGTCTGCTGTGCGTCATCGGGACATCATCGTTTTCCAGGGGATCCTCACATGAACAAGCGCGTAGCCGTCGTGACCGGCGGCATCGGCGGGCTCGGCACCGAAATCTGCAGGGCGCTTGCCCGGGCCGGCCGTACCGTCATTGCTGCAGATCTCGGCACGCGCTCCGAACGCATTGCCGAATTCGAGCGCGACGTCGCCGGCCTCGACATCCATTTCGAAGCATTGGATGCCGGCGATTTCGAAGCCTGTGGTGCTGCGATCCGCAGGATCGAAGCCACGCACGGCTCGCTAGACATCCTCGTCAACGCCGCCGGCATCACCCGCGACGGCACGCTGCGCAAGATGGACAAAGTGCAGTGGGACACGGTGATGAACGTCAATCTCGACAGCGTGTTCAACATGTGCAGGCACGCGGTCGACGGCATGATGACGCGCGGCTTCGGCCGTATCGTCAACATCAGCTCGGTGAACGGCCAGACCGGCCAGTTCGGACAGACCAACTATTCGGCGGCAAAAGCCGGCATGCACGGCTTCACCATGGCGCTCGCGCGTGAGGTCGCGCGCAAGGGCGTGACCGTGAATTCGGTGTCGCCCGGTTACTGCGAAACCGCGCTGGTCATGGCGATTCCCGACGACATCCGCGCCGGCATCGTCGAGAAAGTACCGGTCGGCCGCCTCGGCAAGCCATCGGAGATCGCGCGCACGGTGGAATTCCTTACCGCTGACGATGCCGGCTTCATCACCGGCGCGAACATTCCAGTGAATGGCGGGCTCTTCATGAGCTTCTGACGTTGCTGTGCGCCTAGAATTCTCGCCACCGATTCCGCAAGTAGAACAGACAAGTAAAACAGATACGATGATCAAACTCACCGCACCCAGCACCGCCGCATGGCTCGTTTCGCTTCTGCTTGGAGGCGCCGGTATCGCCGGCAGGCTCGGTTATTTCAGCGTCGCCGCACCGAATGCGTTCTGGCTGCTGGCCACCGCGTTCGCGCTGCTGCTGTTATCGACGCTGTTCAAGGATCTGTGATCGCACCAGCACCGTGGATGCAGGAGCGACGCAAGTCGCGAGGCATTTGCCCTTCGCAATGACGGCGTCAATGGCACTGATTGAGTCACATCGTGACGCCAGCCATTGTCGACCTTGATTGGATGGATTCAGCCGCGCAGTGGCTTCGCGACTTGCGTCGCTCCTACAGAAAATACGCTGCGCAACGCATACAAGAACCGCCTCACTGGCGGCAGAATTTCTGCCGATACTCCATCGCCTTCGGCATCAACGCCTGCAGGTCGTGGATACGGGTTTCGGGATTCGGATGCGTGGAGGAAAACTCTGGCGGGGCTTGGCCGCCGTGCGATTCGTTCATCCGCTCCCACAGCGGCACCGCTTCCTGCGGGTTGAAGCAGGCCGCAGCGGCGAGCATCAGGCCCACGGCATCCGCCTGGGTTTCGTGCTTGCGCGCATAAGGCAGCAGGTAACCGTAGCCCATCGCCGCCTGCATCATCTGTTGCTGCTGCGGGTCCAGACCGCCCATGGCGCCGGCCATCTGCCCGAGTTGGCCGAGTTTCTGTTGCGACATCCGCTGCGCGCCATGGCGCAGCAGGGCGTGGGCGATTTCATGCCCCATCACCACAGCTACCGCGTCGGCATTCTGCGCGACCGGGATCAGCCCGGTGTAGACCGCCATCTTGCCGCCAGGCAGGCAGAAGGCGTTGGCTTGATCGGACTGGATGACGTTCACGTCCCAATCGAAATCCTGGGAAATCCGGTTCGGCTGTTGGCCGTTCTCGGCGGCAAGCGCGGCTTCGACCTCGGGCACCTTGGCGATCAGCCGCTGTGCGATGGTGCGCACCTGCTGGGCGATCTGTGAATTCGGATCAACCGGACGCTCCTTCGACAGGATGTCCTCGTAGGCCTGCAGGCCCATGGCCTTTTCCTGATCGATGGAAATGCTGCCGTCGATCAGCACTTTCTCGCCGGTGTAAGGGTCTTCGGTACGGTTCGACACCCAGTAGAACGCGGCATAGCCCGCAAACAGCAGAAGAATGATGAAGCGCGGATTGATACCGCGCCTGCGCGACGCACCGCCCTGCTGTTGCTGATTGCCGAAAGGGTTCTGTCGCATCTCATGTCCTCGCACGCCAGGCGTGCCCGTGTTGTGCCTATAACTCTCTGACCACCCGGAAACCGGTCAGCGCATTCGTACTGTCGGCCTCGGCCCGGCTGCGCCAGGCCGCGCGCGCCTGTGCCGG
>JBGSID010000268.1:0-3065 GCA_041751895.1 Lysobacteraceae bacterium
GGTGCGTGGAGGACGGATCGGCGGCGATTGGCCCGGCCTGTCTGCCAGTGCATTGCTCGATGGGCGCGATCTGCGCCCCACCACCGATCTGCGGGCGGTGTTCAAAGGCCTGCTGGCGGGCCATCTGGGCGTGCCGGAGGCGGTTCTCGAGACGAGAGTCTTCCCGGACAGCCGTGCAGTACGCCCGTTTGAAGGCCTGCTGCGCGGCTGACGGCGGCGCTCGTAGCCGGGAGTATGTCTTTCGTTGGCTTGTGTCCGCCGCCGGCTGCCGCAATCTTGTCACTGCGCCGGACATTTCCGTGCGCACATTCCAAAGGTGGTCTTTGGACGTTGTCTTTGAGAGGACCGCAGCATGAACGACACTCTGCACACCGTCAGTACCGACGTGTCCACCGAACGCAATTGGGCGGCGGCCGCGCATTTGGCTGCACTCGTTGCCGCCTTTTTGACCTCATGGTCCGCCGGTATCGCTGGCGCCGTGGCCGCGTTGGTGGTCTGGCTGATCGTCCGTGATCGTCATCCGTTCGCAAGCGAGCATGCGAAGGAAGCGCTGAATTTCAATCTGAGCATGTTCATCTACGCCGCTATCGCCTGCGGCATCGTGGTGTTGCTGGTCGGCGCAACCGTGTTCACGCTCGGGCTGGGCGCGATCGTGACCCTGCCGGCGGGACTGGTGCTGATGGCCGTGGCCGGGTTGATCGCAGTGATGTGGCTGGTATGCAGCATCATCGCCACGATCAAGGCTTACGAGGGCGAGACCTATCGTTATCCGCTGACGATCCGTCTGTTCTGATCGCAGTAGCGGGGTGGGGCGGCCTGAAAATGTGAAGGCCGCTCCATCGGTCTCTCGATGTGTCAGTGGTCGCGCTTGATGACCTGCTGTGCCAACGCATCCAGGATCGCGGCCGCATCGCCGAACATCACGAGCGATGTATGCATCTCTTCGGCGAGCTCCGAAAGTTTCGCCCGCGACGCGTCGATGCCCATCAATGCCGGAAACGTCGCCTTGTTCTGCGCCAGATCCTTGCCGGCGGTTTTTCCCAGCGTGGCGCTGTCGCTTTCGATGTCGAGCAGATCGTCGCGGATCTGGAAGGCGAGGCCGAGCGCTTCGGCATACCGGTCGAGTGCGGTGCGGGCATCGCCATCGGCATGGCCTGCGATGGCACCCAGACGCACCGAGCATCTGAGCAGCGCACCGGTTTTCAAGGCATGCAGGCGTTCGAGTTCACCCAGCGAAATATCGCCGCCGCGGCCGGTGGCGTCGATATCGAACGCCTGACCGCCGCACATGCCGGCGGCGCCGCTGGAGATGGCGAGTTCACGCACCATCGTAATGCGCACATCGGCCGGCAACGGGGCGTCGGTCAACTGCTGGAATGCCAGCGATTGCAGTGCATCGCCGGCGAGAATCGCGGTGGCTTCGTCGAAGGCCACGTGCACGGTTGGCTGGCCGCGACGCAGGGCGTCGTCGTCCATCGCTGGAAGGTCATCGTGTACCAGTGAATAGGCGTGGATCAATTCGACCGCTGTCGCCGGGGCATCCAGTGCCCTGCTCTCTACGCCGAGCAGCGTGCCGGTGGCGTAAACCAGCATCGGGCGCATGCGCTTGCCACCGAGCAATGCGGCATGACGCATCGCCGCCTGCAGCCGCGAATCCGGAAGTGTGTGTGTCTGTAGTGATTGTTCCAGCGCGGTATCGACGCGCTGCCGCCAGATCGAGAGTTGCGCGGCGGGGTCCGCCGGACGTGAATCAAGCATCGTCGCGGGTGGTATCGCCGAAGGGCTCTGCGGTGTCGGGCTGCTCCGGGTCGCTGAGCAGGCGGACGCGCAGTTCGGCCTGTTCCAAGGCCTGTTGGCAGCGCCGATACAGGCCGACGCCGCGCTCGTAGGCGGCAAGGGAGTCTTCAAGACTCATTTGCCCCTGTTCCATCTTTTCGACCAGTTGCTCCAGCGCGTCGAGCGAGTGCTCGAAGTCGGCGACGGGAGAAACTGCCGGGGCGGCATCGGCGGAGGCGTCGGAAGCGGTCTTTTTGGCCATGGTCGAAGTGTAAGCGTTCACGGTGACAGTCGACAGTGGTCGGCGGTTACGTCCGCGCCCACACGAGTTGCGCCCGCTGCGACTGCATCCAGTGATCGAAGCCGGCCGAGCGGATTGTGTCGCCGGCAGCGAGCAGGATGCCGTCCTCCGTGCTGAGCAGCGGCATGCGTTCGCGCTCCCACGGCGGAACGTCCTGTTCCTGCAGCACATGTTTCAGCGTGTGGTGATGGCCGCCCCGGTCCGGCAGCAGGATCCGCTCGCCGCCGCGCCGCGCATGCGCCTGCAGCGGGGATGGAAATCGATCGGCTCCCTGCAATTGCAGCGTGTCGCCGTTCGGCAATGCCAAAAGCGCGGAGCCATCCCAGAGGGTGGACCAGTCCGCTGGCAAGGTGCGTGCGCTGCCGAGCGCGTACAGGCCCTCGCGCCAGCGCCGGATTTCCACGCCGTGCCAGGCGAAACTCGGCATGCGGTCGGGCGGGGGAGCCTTCGATCCCATGCCGAGCAGGTCGGCTTCGATCCGCGCGATGCCTTCACCCGGTAACGGTGGCCAGCCGAGAGTCGCCACCCAATGGCGCAGGAGCCGTGCGCGTTTGGCAGCGGAAAGGCCTAGCAGTGCTGGAGCCGACAGCGCGGCGCCAATTTCTTCACGGACTGCCGCCAGCGCCAGGGCGTCATCTTCGGCCAGAATGTCGCTGCTTTCGGCGGCCAGCGCCGCCGCGCGCGCGAATGCGGCATCTACGTGAGGCCAGCGTTCGCGCAGCAATGGCATCACGCGCTGGCGCAGGAAATTGCGATCCAGCGAGGTGTCCGCATTGCTCGGATCTTCGATCCACGACAGGTCATGGCGCTTGGCGAAAGCAAGCAATTCGACGTGAGCGGTGTTCAGCAGCGGCCGCCACATCCAGCCTTCGGCGAAGGGTTGCCAAGGGCGCATCGCCGCCAGACCGTCGGGGCCGGACGCCCGCAACGCGCGCAGCAGGAAAGTTTCTGCCTGATCGTCGCGGTGCTGTGCCAGCGCCAGCGTTTC
>JBGSID010000269.1:0-1776 GCA_041751895.1 Lysobacteraceae bacterium
ATGAACGGCCGCACGATGTCGATCATGCCCGACACGCCGTTCGTCAAGACCTACACCGTGGTGGTCAACGACGTACCAGTGAAAGACCTGCTGTTTTCCATCGCGCGCGACACCCAATACAACATCGACCTGCATCCCGGCATCACCGGGCGCGTTTCGCTCAACGCCGTGCAGGAGCCGCTGCCCGCCATCCTCGACCGCATCGCGCGGCAGGCGAATCTGCGCTACGAAATGAACGGCCGTACCGTGTCGATCATGCCCGACACCCCCTACGTCAAAACCTACTCGGTCAACTATGTGAACGTTGCCCGCAATACCACCTCCAGCGTCGGCGTGGCGGCGCAGATCGCAAGCACCGGTGGCGGCAGCATCGGCACGGGAACCGGCGGCACCAGCAGTTCGGCCACCGGCAACTCCTCCACCACCACGGTTGCCAGCCAGTCGAATAACGACCTGTGGACCGTGCTGGCTGACAACATTCGCACCATCCTCGCCGGCACGCGCGCGGTGACACAAAGCAACGAAGAGCGCGCCGCCCGGCTGGATGCCGAAAAAAATGCGCGCGCCGAGCGCGTATCGCAGGCCGAAGCCGCCAGCAAGGCCGGCGCAGGCGCTGCCAATCTGTTCACCGCCGCATTCGCCAACCAGCCTGCTGGCGACGGCAAAAACGATGTCGCGGTCAATCCGGTTGCCGGGACCGTGACCGTGCTCGGCACCGCCAAGCAGCAGGAACTGATACAGCAATATCTCGACCGCGTGATGCAGTCTGCGCAACGCCAGGTTCTGATTGAAGCGACCATCGTCGAAGTGACGCTCAAGGATCAATACCGCGCAGGCATCGATTGGGGTAAAACCCTGGCTGCTGGAGCAAGCGGCTGGCAAATTACCACGTCCTCTACCAGCGCACTCGCAAGTGCGCTCACCCCATTTATCACTGCCACCTACACCAACACAGGCAGCAACGGTTTCACAGCCGCGATCGACCTGCTGGAATCCTTCGGCAACACCCGCGTGTTGTCCAGCCCCAAACTGATGGCGCTGAACAACCAGACAGCGCTCCTGAAGGTCGTGAACAATCTGGTGTATTTCACCATCACTGCCGACACCACGACCACCGCCAACGTGGCAGCGACCACCACCTTCACGTCCACACCGCAGACCGTTCCGGTCGGCGTGGTCATGTCCGTGCTGCCGCAGATCAACGAGAACGGCATGGTGTCGCTCACCGTGCGCCCTACGATCTCGCGTCAGGTCGGCACGGTCGAAGACCCCAATCCTGAGCTGAAAAAGGACAATCTCAATATCAGCAACCGCATCCCCGTCATCCAGGTACGCGAAATGGAATCGCTGCTGCAAGTACGCAGCGGCCAGACCGTCATCCTCGGTGGCCTGATCCAGGACGACACCAACAACGCGCGCGATGGCATCCCCGGTCTGTCGCGCCCGGAAGGCATCGGCGCGGTGTTCGGCCAGCACGAACGCAACAACAGCCAGACCGAACTGGTGATCTTCCTGCGCCCCATCGTCGTCTCCAACCCCACGCTGGAAAGCGAGGAACTGCGACAGTTTCAGCGCCTGCTTCCTGCCAGTCCACGGAGTAGCAATCCTTGAGCCTTTTGCTCAAAGCGCTGAAGCAGGCCGAAGCCGCCACTGCGGCGAAATCCGGCACTGACAAACGGGTCGAGGACGATTTCGAGCTCGAACCCTTGGCCACGCCCGGCACAGCGCAGGCGCGCGAATGGGTGGAGCCGCCCGGCCTGCTGTTCGGCAGCAGCG
>JBGSID010000270.1:0-3502 GCA_041751895.1 Lysobacteraceae bacterium
CGCCTGCACGGCCGCGCGCAGACGCGCCACGTCCAGCGCGCCGCGCAGATGCAGCGATACCGATTCGTTGTAGGCCAGCGATGCCTCGGCACCGAGGCGGTCTGCAAGCCAGATCTCACGCTGCGGCTCGGTCGTCGGCACGATGCGGGTGCCGTCGACCGCGAGCGCCTGTTCCTTGCGGCGCACCGGGAAGAATTCGCTGGCGATCATTTCCGCAGCTGCGTCGCGATACGCAGCGACGATGAGATCGATGTCTTCTTCGGTGTGCGCCGTGGTCAGGAAACACGGGAAATTATCGAGAATATGGATGCCGCGATCGCGCAGCATCACGTAGATCAGATCGGCATAGGGCAGGTCTTCGGTGAAGACATTCCGCCACCACGAGGCGAACGTGACGAGCTTGAACGGTGCGCCCATTTCCTCCATCGCCGCGTTGACCCGCGCGACCATGTTGGCGGTGCGCGCGGTGAGCCGTATCTGCAACTCCGGGCCGGCATCCTTGAAATGTTGCAGCGTCGCCTTGGCTGCGGCCAACGCCAGCGGATGACGCACGAACGTGCCGGCGAAATAGGTCACGCCGACCGTCGGCACCGAATCGTCGCCGTACTCCCAATGACCGCCGTCGAGCGCGTCCATGTAAGCGCGCTTGCCGGCGATCACGCCGATCGAGAAACCGCCGCCGACGACCTTGCCGTACGAGGCGAGATCCGCGTCGATGCCGAACAGGCCCTGGATGCCGCGCGGATGCGCACGGAAGCCGGTGACCACTTCGTCGAAGATCAACAGCGCGCCGGCGTCTTCGGTGAGTTTGCGCACATCGCGCAGGAATTCGACCGGCTGGAAATCCGGGCGCCGGCTCTGCACCGGCTCGACCAGCACTGCGGCCAGTTCATGCGCGCGTTCGCGCAGGATCTGCAGCGATTCCTCGGTGCCGTAGTCGAGCACCAGCACGTTCTGCGAGGTCGACGGCATGATGCCCGGCGCCGCCGGTACGCTGCGCAGTTTTTTGGTGCCGCGCACGATCACTTCGTCGAAGATGCCGTGATAAGCGCCCGTGAAGATCGCGATCGTGCTGCGACCGGTCACGGTACGCGCGATGCGTATGCAGCCCATCACCGCTTCCGAGCCGGTATTGCAGAACGCGACGCGATCGCTGCCGGTGATTTCGGCGAACAGCTCCGCGGTCTCGCCGGCCAGCACGTGCTGCGGGCCGATCTCGTAACCCAGATCGATGCGTTCGTGCAGGGTCTCGCGCAGGAAATCCGGCTGCCAGCCGAACAGATTCATGCCGAAGCCGTTGAGCACGTCGACATACTCATTGCCGTCGAGATCCCACATCCGCGAGTTCCGCGAACGCTCGATCACCAGCTGGTAGGTCAGCTCCTTGGTCAGCGGACGGAACCCGTTGACCACGCGCGGGTCGGCCATGTGGCCGCGATGCTGTGTGGTGTAGGCCTTCGAGCGCGCGGTGCGTGCGGTGTAGCGCGCGGTCAATGCATTGAGCCGCGCTCGCTGGCGCGGCGTGAGCGCATCGGGCCGGGTGTGAATGCGCGCAATCGCGCCGAACGCCTTCTTGACGTCGTACGTGACCGGGCCTTCGCTCGCTTCTTCACCGATCTGTGCAACGGCTGCCTGTGTCGTGGTGATTGCTGCTGCGAGTGATATCGATGCTTCCGGCGAACGACTGGCATCGAGATGCGCCGCCAACTGTGCCGCAGTGCCGTACTGCTCCATGATCTGCCGGAACGAGACCTTGACCTGGAACGTCCGCTGCAGCTGCAGCGCCAGTTGCGTGAGTGCAAGCGAATCGAGGCCCAGTTCGAGCCAGGCCGTTCCGGTGTCACCGCTCCCGAGTTCGAAGCCGGAGACGTCTTCGATCAGCGCAATGAGGCGCGGCAAGGTATCGCTGCCTGCTGCGATGTCTTCGGCTTCGTTCGCCGCAGAGGTCTGCGCAGTGATGCTTGCTTCCGCGACCGCAGCCAGCGGCGTTGCATCGGCGATGTTCGCGACTTTCGCCACCCCATCAACCGTATGTCGCTCAACCCAGTGTCGCTCGCGTGCGAACGGATAACACGGCAGCGGCACACGACCACGGCGCTCTTCTGCAACATAAGCCTGCCAGTCCGGCGCGACGCCGTGCGTCCACGCCTGTCCAAGCGCGTTCGCGAGCATCGGCGATTCCGATTCACTCGCATCGCCAAGACTGGCGATCGCCACCAGACCGCCATGCGCTTTCGGCGCGCATTGCCTGGCCAGCGTCGTCAGCGTCGCGCGCGGGCCGACTTCGATCAGCAAACGATTCGGTTCTTCAAGCAGACGCGCTGCCGCTGGCGCGAAACGCACCGGTCGGCGCAGATGCTCGGCCCAATACTGCGGATCACGGGCGTCGGCATCGCTCAACCAGTCGCCGGTCACCGTGGATACGATCGGGATGGCGGGCGCATGCAAGGTCATCGCCTGCAGCCGTTCCAGCATCGGCGCGATCACCGGCTGCAGCATCACCGAATGGAAGGCGTGCGAGGTCATCAGTCGCTTGGCAGCGACGCCATCGGCGGCCAGTCTTGCTTCCAGACGTTCGATGTCCGGCGTCGGGCCGGCGACGACGCAAAGCGACGGAGCATTTTCCGCGGCCAGCTCCACGGCGGCGTCGAGATAGTCTGCGATCGCATCGGCCGACAGCCGCACCGACAGCATGCTGCCCGCAGGCTGCGCCTGCATCAGACGCCCGCGCAGCGCGACCAGCGCCAGCGCATCCGCCAGCGACATCACGCCCGCCAGCGTCGCACAGACGAATTCACCGACGCTGTGGCCGATCAACACGCTCGGCGTCACGCCCCACGACATCCACAGCTTTGCCAAGGCGTATTCGAGCGCGAACACCGCCGGCTGGGTCAGCTCGGTCTGTATCAGCACGTCTGGCGCATCACTGAAGAAGATGTCGCGCAGATCGGCGGCGGTCTCGGCGCCGATCTGCATCTGTGCGTGCAACAACGCACAGCATTCGTCGTATGCGGTGCGGAACACCGGTTCGCTGTCGTAGAGGCCACGGCCCATCGCGGCGTACTGCGCGCCCTGGCCCGGGCACATGAAAGCGATCTCCGGCGCATCGCTCACTGCCGTGACGGCAGCACTGACCGAAGACAGCAGGCGCGCGGCTTCGGCGTGATCGCTGGCAGCGACCGTACGTCGATACGCGAACGCACGCCGGCCGACACGCGAGGTATGGGCGATATCGGCCAGCGGCAACCCTGCGCCACCGCCTTGGGAATCGTCGCGCAGATACTCCGCCATGCGCGCACAGCTGGCGGCCAGCGCCTCGGGCGTGCATGCGGAAATCGTCAACAACTGCTGCGGACGCTTCGATTTCGACGTCGCCATCGCAGCCGGCGCTTCCTGCACCACCACATGCGCATTGGTGCCGCCGAAGCCGAAGGCGCTGACGCCTGCGCGGCGCGGCGCGTCGGTTCTTGGCCACGCCTGCAGCGCGGCCTGCGGCACGAAA
>JBGSID010000271.1:0-13428 GCA_041751895.1 Lysobacteraceae bacterium
GGCGACAGCAGCGTCGCCCGCCGCCAGCCGTAGGTGTGCCGGCCGCTGGGCGGCCGTTTCGCCATCTCTGCTGCGGCCCATGCGAGTGCCAGGCCGAGGACATCGCCGAAGTTGTGCAGCGCATCGGACAACAGTGCCAGCGAATCGGTATGGAAGCCGTACCAGGCCTCGAGCGCGGTGTAGGCGAGGTTGATCAGCGTCGCGATCGCGAACGCACGCGTACCGCTGCTGAAGCCGTGGCTGTGACCATGGTCGTGGTCATGCGTGTGGCCGTGGCCGTGATTGTGTGAAGTCATGGGCGCATTCTCCCATGTCCACGAAAACGGACACTATTCCGTATCGGCATGTGCGGCGGCGTACCAAGCTTCCCGCAGAAGCGGGTTCCGCCGCGATGGTCCCGATGTCGTCCGGCGACCGCTGCGATCAGGCATACCCATCGCAGCGGATGCCGGGCCTACTTCACGCCATGCATCATCCGGCGCAGCAGCGGCGCCAGCAGGAATGCCACCACCGCACAGCCGATGCCGATCCACATCATCAGCCAGAACAGATGCGCGTACTTCGCACCGGCTTCGACCATGTTGATCGCCTCGCCCTCGGGAATGTCCAGCGCGGCCAGCTTGCCGAACATCGCCGCCAGCACTTCCGAGAACGCTGTTGCCAGGAACCAGGTGCCCATCATCAGGCTCACCACGCTCTTCACCGACAGTTGGGTCACGGCCGACAGCCCGACCGGCGACAGGCACATTTCGCCGATTTCCAGAATCAGATAGGCCAGCACCAGCCACCACACGCTGGCCATGACGCCGGTGGCACCTGCCTGGTCCGCTGCCCACGCCAGCGGAATGAAGCTCAGCCCTGCGAACAACAGGCCGAAGGCCGATTTCACGGGTTTGGACGGGTCCATGCCGCGTTTGTCCAGCCAACCCCAGAGCACCGAAAAGGTCGGGGCCAGCAGCACGATGAACATCGCGCCGAGATAGGTGAGCGAACCGGCGGTCTGCGGCAGCACCAGCGCGTCGCGCAGCAGGAACACCAGCATCGCCAGCACCGAGATACCGAACAGCCACTTCGGCAGCGGCGAGGCCGGGTTGCGGTCCGACAGCGAGGCCGAAACCACGAACGCCAGCGGCGCCAGCAAGAGCGAGACGATCGACCACGGCCACGGCGTGCCTTCGCGGATGACCAGCGACGGCACGATGTCCTTGGTCAGCATCCGGTCGGTGAACGTCACCCAGGAGCCATAGGTCTGCTCGTACAGCACGAAAAACAGCAGGCACATGGTGATCATCGCCATCAGCGCGATCATCTGCTGGCGTTGCACCGGCGTGCAGCGCGCGAAGATGAACCACACGAACCACACCAGCACCGCCACCATCACCACGATCATCAGCAACAGTGCCAGTGAGATTTCGCCGCCCAGCGAGAACGCGCCGTTGGCGACCGCCCACATCAGCCCGGCGACCGGCAGCAGCCCGAGGAACGCGCCGAGATAGATCGCGAATTCGCGCGGAATACCGAACACCCGCTCGCGCAGCCGTTCCGGCGATGAGGGTTCGGCGTGGCCGTGCAGGTATTTCTGGCCCCACAGGAACTGCATCAGGCCGAGCAGCATGCCGATGCCGGCCGCGCCGAAGCCGTAACTCCAGCCCAGGGTCTGGCCCAGGTAGCCGCAGACGATCGAGGCGAACAGCGCGCCGAGGTTGATGCCGGCGTAGAACAGCGAGAAGCCCGAGTCGCGGCGCGGGTCGTCATCGGCGTAGAGCTTGCCGACGATGGTCGAGATATTCGGCTTCAGAAAGCCCACACCCATGATGATCAGCGCCAGTGACAGGTAGAACACCCGCAGCGCGCTTTCGGAGCGCACCACCACGCCGTTCACGATTTGCGCCGGGGCGCCTTCGATCGCCATGCCGGCATGGCCCATCACCAGCAGGATGCCGCCGAAGATCACCGCCTTGCGCATGCCGAGGTAGCGGTCGGCCAACAGTCCGCCGATCACTGGGATGCAGTACACCAGTCCGCCGTATGCGCCGAGTACGTCCAGCCCGGACTTGTCGCCGAACTTGTGGTGCTGCAGCAGATACAGCAGCAGCAGCGCCTTCATGCCGTAGAACGAGAACCGCTCCCACATCTCCGTGAAAAAGCAGACGTAGACCCCTTTCGGGTGCCCGAACAATTCGTCGCGGGACGGGGCGGCAGCGGCGGCGATGGCGGTCAAAAGAGGCTCCGGGGCGTGTACGGACGACCCCGGAGTATAGCCACGCCCCGACGCCGCCCGCAGGCCCGGCAGCCTTTTGGACTTTGCCCGGCTGCCGTTGCGGGCCTACCATGGCGAAATCGTCCTCAGTCAGGAAGCTCCATGTCTCCGATGCGCTCCGCTCTGTCGCTGGCCCTGTGCCTGTCGCTTCCCATGATCGCTGAAGCTGCCGATGCGCCGCGCGGCTTCGCTGTCCGCGACCTGGCCTACATGGACCGCCATTCCTCGCCGACACTCTCGCCTGACGGCCGTGTGCTGGTCTTCGCCAAGCGCCACGTCGACAAGGCCACCAACAAGTCGTCGACCGCACTGATGATCGAGAATCTGGTCGCGCGCGACAGCGCGCCGCCGAAGCAACTCACCCCGGACGGCTGGAACGTGAATTCCCCAACGTTCGCCGCCGACGGCAAGACGGTCTATTTTCTCAGCGCCAAATCCGGCAGCTCGCAGCTCTACGCAATTCCCGCTGCGGGCGGCACGCCGAAACAGCTCACTGATCTGCCGGTGGACGTGGGCGGCTACAAACTCTCGCCCAACGGCAAGCGCGTCGCGCTCGCGCTCGAAGCCTTCGCCGACTGCAAGTCCGATCTGGCCTGCACGAAGAAGCGGCTTGATGACGCCGGCGCACGCAAGACCACTGGCGTGCTGTTCGAGCGCATGTTCATCCGCCACTGGGACACCTGGAACGACGGCCGCCTCAACCGCGTCTTCGCAGCGACCCTGCCGCAGGGCAAAGAGAAGCCGCTGAAGACCGCGACCCTGGTCGGCGCCGACGTGCTCGGCGATGTGCCGTCCAAACCATTCGGAGACACCAGCGAATTCGCCTGGTCGCCAGACGGCGCCTCCTTCGTGCTGTCCGCGCGCAAGGCCGACAGCAGCGAGCCATGGAACACCAACTTCGATCTGTATCTGGTCGCGGCCGACGGCAGCGGCAGCGCGCGCAATCTCACCGAAGCCAACAAGGCCTGGGACACCGGCCCGGTGTTTTCTGCCGACGGCAAGACACTCTATTACCGCGCCATGCAGCGCCCGGGCTTCGAGGCCGACCGTTTCGCGCTGCGGGCGATGGATCTCGCCACCGGCAAGGTGACGGCCGACCTCGCATCGAAGTGGGACGCGTCCGCCGACGGCATCACCCTGTCGGCCGACGGCAAGTCGATCTACACCACCGCGCAGGGGCTGGGCCGTCACCCGCTGTTTTCCGTATCGCTGGAGAACGGCGAAGTCACGTCGATCTTCAAGGACGGTTCGGTCTCGGCGTTCGAACTCGCCGGACAGACGCTCGTCGTGTCCGCGAATTCGATGCAGAGCGGCGATGTGATCTACACCACCAGCCTCGACGGCAAGGCCCCGCTGCGAGCGATCACGCCCACCGCCGCGCAGATGGTGCCCGACGCGCGCTTCGGCGCGTACGAGCAGTTCAACTTCATCGGCTGGAACAACGAAACTGTCTACGGGTATGTGCTGAAGCCCTGGAACTATGAGCAAGGCAAGAAGTACCCAGTCGCATTCCTGATCCACGGCGGCCCACAGGGCAGCTTCGGCGATGGCTGGAGCTATCGCTGGAACCCGCAGACCTATGCCGGTCAGGGTTACGCAGTGGTGATGATCGACTTCCACGGTTCCACCGGCTACGGCCAGAAATTTACCGACGCCATCAGCCAGCACTGGGGCGACCGCCCGCTGGAAGACCTGCAGAAAGGCTGGGCCGCGGCGCAGAAGAAATATGCGTTCCTCGACGGCGGCCGCGCCTGCGCGCTCGGCGCGAGCTACGGCGGCTTCATGGTCAACTGGCTCGCCGGCAACTGGTTCGACAAACAGGGCAACGCGCCGTTCAAGTGTCTGGTCAGTCACGACGGTGTGTTCGACCAGCGCATGATGGGCTACGCCACCGAAGAACTCTGGTTCACCGAATGGGAGCAGGGCGGCACGCCGTACGCGGTGCCGAAGAACTACGAGCAGTTCAACCCGGTCAACCATGTTGCGAAGTGGAAAACCCCGATGCTCGTCGTGCACGGCCAGCAGGATTTCCGCATCCCGGTCGAGCAGGGTATCGGTGTGTTCACCGCACTGCAGCGTCGCGGCATCGAATCGCAGTTCCTGTATTTCCCGGACGAAAACCACTGGGTGCTGAAGCCGCAGAACAGCGTGCAGTGGCACGACACCGTCAACGGTTGGTTGAAGAAACACATCGGCGAGTGATGACGATGCGGGGCGCCGTACAGCGCCCCGCGATCACGTCCTGCGTATTGTCCGGGTCGGTACCGACATGCGACACATGCATCCCCGCGAAAGCTGGGGCATGATCGAACGCCCGTCGACCGACCGAGGATTCTCATGCTTGCAGCCGAAACCGTCGCCAATGCGCCTCTGCCGCTGATCACCAACGACGCCGTCGTCCTCGGTCTGCTCGCCGCGATCCTGGGGCTGGTGTTCTGGACCTCGTCGCGCGAGAGCGGTGACTGGAAGAAGTTCTATGGCGTCGTGCCGGCCTTGCTGCTGTGCTATTTCCTGCCGGCGCTGCTGAACTCTTCCGGCATCATCGATGGCCATGCCTCGGCGCTGTACCCGATGGCCCGCGATTACCTCTTGCCCTGCGCGCTGGTGCTGTTGTGCATCGCCATCGACTTCAAGGCCATCCTGCGCTTGGGTCCGAAGGCCATCATCATGTTTTTCACCGGTACGCTTGGGGTGATGCTCGGTGCGTTGACCGCTTTCACGGTGATGGGATGGATCCATCCGGAGACCGTTGCCGGCGACACATGGCGCGGCATGACCACGGTCGCCGGGTCGTGGATCGGTGGTGGTGCCAATCAGGCGGCGATGAAGGAAGTCTACGAAGTCGATGCCGACCTGTTCGGCCAGTTCGTCGCGGTCGATGTGATCGTTGCGAACGTGTGGATGGCGGTGTTGCTGTTCCTGGCCGCGCGCCATGTTGCGTTCGACCGTTGGACGCGCGCCGATACGCGCGCGATCGACGACATGCAGACACGGATCGAGGCCTATCAGGCCGAGCACAACCGCATTCCATCCTTGACCGATCTGATGATCATCATTGGCCTGGGGTTGGCGGCGACCGGCGTGGCGCACGCCGTGGCCGATGCCGTGGTGCCGTGGATCAAATCACTGCCTGCAGAATGGAGGCTCAGGGATTACAGCCTCGACAAGAGTTTCTTCTGGATTACGCTCACCGCGACCACGCTCGGTCTGGCGCTCAGCTTCACCCGCGCGCGCCAGCTCGAAGGCGCCGGCGCTTCGAAAGTCGGCTCAGTCATGCTTTACGTGCTGGTCGCCACCATCGGGATGCAGATGGATCTGGGTGCGCTGCTCGATCGCCCGTGGCTGTTCGTACTCGGCTTCATCTGGATCTCGGTGCATGCCGGCCTGATGCTGCTGGTTGCGAAACTGATCCGCGCGCCGCTGTTCTTCATGGCGGTGGGCTCGCAGGCCAACATCGGTGGTGCTGCGTCGGCGCCGGTCGTGGCCAGCGCCTTCCATCCCGCGCTGGCACCGGTGGGCGTGCTGCTCGCCGTGCTCGGTTACGCGGTGGGCACGTATGCCGCGTATTTCACCGGGCAGTTCCTGATGCGGATCGCAGGCTGACGCAGAGGCCCATTCCACGGAGGGTGTCGCGTCGACACATCGTGCGACGCGACACCGGCGTGGCTCAGGGTGTGCCGAGTGATGCGGTGGGTTGCGCGCCCGCCGCCGCCGTGCCGCCGATATGCCGCGCAAAAAAGTCCAGCATCTCGGTGTAGAGCTTGACCTTGTTTTCGTCCTTGTAGAAGCCGTGCATTTCGCCGGAGGTGATCATCATGCCTTCCGGTGTATTTCCGGCGGCGATCAATGCCTTGTTCATCGCCTCGGTATTTTCCGGCGGGCAACGCGGGTCGCGCGCGCCGGCCGCGAGATACACCGGGATCTTGATCTCACCCGCATGCGTCACCGGCGACATCGCATCGCGCTCTGCCTTGGTCTTGCCCAGCGCACGGTAGAGATAGCGCTTGCCGCTTTCGGACCGGCTGGTGTCGCTCTTCGTCATCTGGACTTCGGCGTCGTAGGCGCCGACGTAGCCGAATGCGCATTTGAAGAGACCCTGTTCCCGCGCGGGTGCCATCATCGAGGCGTAACCACCGAAGCTGCCGCCGTAGATGCAGACCCGTTCCTTGTCCGCATAGCCGCGATCGATCGTCCAGCGGGTGGCGTCGATGATGTCGTTCATGATCCCTGTCGCCCATTGGCCATAGGCCATGTCCTGGAAACCTTTGCCGAAACCGCCCGAACCGCGGTAGTTGATTTGCAGCACCAGATAGCCGCGACTGGCGAGCAATTGGCTTTCCCAGTCGAACCCCCAGTTGTCGCGGGGCCCGGCCGGGCCGCCGTGGACGTTGACGATCATCGGCAAGTGCTTGCCGTCGCTGCCGTTGGGCACGGTGAGATAACCGTGGATGTTCAAGCCGTCGCGGGTGGTGAGGGAGATTGGCTTGACGCTCGCCATGCGTTTGGCATCGATCCATTTGCGCTGCTGCATCAGGAAGCGCGCCTTGTTGGTGGTGCGGTCGAACAGATACAGCTCGCCGGGGTTGGTATCGCTGTAGACGCGGACGATGACCTGCTTGCCGTCGCGGGTGGCGCTTGAAAAGTTCACGAACTGTCCCGGGAACGCCGCCGCCAGCGAGGCGTAGAGCTGTGCGTCGGTGTGGTCCTTGTCGACCATCGTCACTTCCGGCGCGCCGGCCTCGGTGATGACGCCCAGCACGACGTCGCTGCCGTCCACCGACGCGACGAAGCCCGCCGGGTCCGAGACATGATCCTCGAACAGCGACTCGAATGCGCCGGTCTGCGGATCGATGGTGCCGAACGCGCTGGGCGCCTTGCCATCCGCCCGGGTGGCGTAGATGCGGCCGTCGCGCGAACTTCCGAGTACCTCCAATGTCTTGCCGGAGGTTTTCGCGCTGTTGACCAGAGACCAGTTGCCGTCTTCCTCGTGGCGATACAGTTCGCTGAGCTCGTCGAATTCGCCGTCTGCGTTCTTGTAGTCGGTACAGATCGCGAAGCGCGGCATCTTCTTGGCATCGAGCGTCATCTCGCAGTTCTCGCGCGGCGCGCGGCCGACGCTCTTCCAGCGACCACTGAGCGTGTCCACTTCGGCCACTTCGGTATTCACGCCTTGTGAGGAGCGTGGATAGCTCACCGACATCAGGATCTTGCCGTCGTCGTTCTGCGGATTTTCCAGCAAGCTGAAGCGGGCGTTGTCCGGCAATTCGCGGGCGCCCTTCTTGCCGAGCTCGAGCACGCGCGGCATCGAACCGTCGGCGCTCACCGAATACCATTCGCCGGTGCTGAACGGCTGTGCAAACCGGCCGAACTTGCGTATCGAATTGAACATCAGGCGTTCGGGTGAGACCCAGTTGAAATCACCGACGCTTTTCTCGTTCGGGAGCTGGTTGATCTTGACAATGCCCAGATCGCGGGTACGCAGCACCGTGAGAACGTCCTGGTCGCCGAGATCGACGGTGATCGCGAGATATTCGCCAGTCGGCGAAATCTTGACGTTGCTGTAGGTCGGATTGCGGACGAAATCCTCGATCGGGATTTCGGATGGCGGGATCTTGGATGGAGGGGCCTCGGATGGCGGGCCCCCGGATGGCCCGGCGGCGACTGCAGCGTGCGCGGTACAGGCGAGGGTCAATGCAGCAACGGTTCGAAACATGGAAGTCCCCAAGGCAGTGAATCCGGTTTTTTGGAGCGGGTCGCACAGCGACTCCCCAGTCGCCAGCGTTCGTATCGTAAACCCGAACTCGGGAAGTCTGCACCGCCGGTGTCAGCAGCAGCGCGAAGCGCCGCGTCCGTAGCGTGCCTGCAGTCGGTTGGCGAAGAAGTCTTCGCGACTCATGGGCGCAGTGTCCGGGTGCGCGCGGCGCACATGCGCGAGGTAGCGGTCGTAGTCCGGCACGCCCACGATCAGGCGTGCGGTCTGCACCAGCAGTTGCCAACTCCCGCGCAGAGGCTCAGCGAGCGATCGCATCGAACGCAACATACGCCGTCTCCTCAGTGGTCGGCTGCGCGTGTTTGCGAGCGGCGAGCGCCGTGCGGATGCCGAAGATCACCATCAATGTCACCACGCTCATGAACAGCACGCACAGCGCGGCGTCGAACTGATTGTTGAAAACGATGCGTTCCATATCCTTGAGCGTTTTTGCGGGTGCGAGAATCTCTCCAGATGCCAGCGCGGTGCCGAACTTGTCGGCATTCGCGAGGAAGCCGATCTTCGGGTCGGCGTGGAACAGTTTCTGCCAGCCTGCGGTCATCGTGCAGATCAACAGCCACACCGTCGGCAGCAGCGGAATCCACAGATATTTCTCGCGCTTCATCTTCACCATCGCGGTGCACACGAAGATCAGCGCCAGACTGGCCAGCATCTGATTGGCGATGCCGAACAGCGGCCACAGCGTATTGATGCCGCCCAGCGGATCGACCACGCCCTGATACAGGAACCAGCCCCATCCGCAGACAGCGAGACCCGTGCAGACGATATTCGCCGTCCAGCTTTCGGTGCGGCGGAACGGCGCATACACCACGCCGATCACTTCCTGGATCATGAAGCGCGCCACGCGGGTGCCGGCGTCGATGGTGGTGAGGATGAACAGCGCCTCGAACAGGATGGCGTAGTGGTACCAGAAGGCCATGCTTGTCGAGAACATGCCGCCGCTGCCGCCGATCATGCCGTGCAGAATTTGCGCCATGCCGATCGCCAGCGTCGGCGCGCCGCCGGTGCGCGACAGCACCGTGGTTTCGCCGATCTCCGCCGCAGTCGCGGTCAACATTTCCGGCGTGATCACGAAACCCCAGCCCGAGATCGTCTGCGCGGCCGCATCCACCGTTGCGCCGATCACCGCCGGCGGTGCGTTCAACGCGAAATACAGCCCCGGATCGAGGACGCAGGCTGCCACCAGCGCCATGATCGCCACGAACGCCTCCATCAACATGCCGCCGTAACCGATCAGGCGCGCATCACGCTCGTTCTCCAGCATCTTGGGCGTGGTGCCGCTGCTGATCAGCGCATGGAACCCCGACACCGCGCCGCAGGCGATGGTGATGAACAGGAACGGGAACAGACTGCCCGCGAACACCGGTCCGGTGCCGTCGACGAACTTCGTGATCGCCGGCATCTTCAGGTCGGGCAGGGCGAAGCAGATCGCGATCGCCAGCAGCACCACGGTGCCGATCTTCAGGAACGTGCTGAGGTAATCGCGCGGCGCCAGCAACAGCCACACCGGCAGCACTGCAGCCACGAAGCCATACACGATCAGCATCCACGCCAGCGCCTTGCCGTCGAAGGTGAACAGCGGCGCCAGCGTCGGCGAGGCCGCCACGTGCCCGCCCCACCAGATCGAGGCCAGTAACAGCACCAATCCGATCACCGACACTTCCAGAATCCGCCCCGGCCGCAGCCAGCGCAGGTAGATGCCCATCAGCAGCGCGATCGGGATGGTCATCGCCACCGTGAACGTGCCCCACGGACTGATCGCCAGGGCTTTGACGACGACCAGACCCAGCACCGCCAGCAGGATCACCATGATCGCCAGGATCCCGATCATCGCCACCAGACCCGCAGCATTGCCCATCTCGCTGCGGATCATGTCGCCCAGCGAACGCCCGTCGCGTCGCGTCGACAGGAACAATACGATGAAGTCCTGAACCGCCCCGGCGAACACCACGCCGAACAGGATCCACAGCATCCCCGGCAGATAACCCATCTGTGCCGCCAATACCGGGCCAACCAGCGGCCCCGCGCCAGCGATGGCCGCAAAATGGTGGCCGAACAGCACGCGCCTGTCGGTCGGCACATAGTCCAAGCCGTCGTTGCGCCGCCACGCCGGCGTCGCCCGTGTCGCGTCCAGTCCGAGCGCTTTCTCGGCGATGTATTTCGAATAGAACCGGTAGCCGATGCAGAAGATCGACACCGACGCTGCGACGATCCAGAACGCGCTGATCGTCTCGCCCCGCGACAGCGCGACCGTGCCCAGACAGAACGCCGCGAACAGCGACAGCGCAGCCCAACCGAAGGTCTTCAGTCCAGTCATGTCGATCCCATTCCCCGAAATGCGCGGCCATCCGCAGCCGAAGCCCGAAGGGTGTCGCGGAACGGAGCCGGGGTCAATCTTGCATCGCTGTCTATGGCTGATGCTGTGCGGGGCTAGAGGCAGCCCCTCATCCGGCCTTCGGCCACCTTCTCCCCGCACGCGGAGAGAAGGACTGCCGGCGGGCGGAAGGACAGCAGGAGGAAGGGCAGGTGAAGGAAGGAAAGTAGCCGTTGCTGTTCGCCGTCTTGTTCCCTCCAAACTTCAATTTGGCGCTGGCATTGGCCGTGCATCCCAGCTTTTCCTTCTCCCCGCCTGCGGGGAGAAGGTGGCCGAAGGCCGGATGAGGGGCGGGGCGCAGTGCAGACGGCAGTGCAGGCGGCAGTGCAGCGTAAAATCACCGCATCGACACCAGGAGCAGCGCCCATGACTTCGTCCATTCCGTTCGGTTCCAACCGTCACGACCCGTCCCGCGTCATCCGTGCGCCGCGCGGGGCAGAGAAAACCTGCAAGTCATGGCTCACCGAAGCGGCCTATCGGATGCTGCAGAACAATCTCGATCCAGACGTTGCCGAGCGCCCCGAAGACCTGGTCGTCTACGGCGGCATCGGCCGCGCTGCGCGCGACTGGGATTGCTTCGACGCCATCCTCGAATCGCTGCGCAAGCTCGAAGACAACGAAACCCTGTTGATCCAGTCAGGCAAGCCGGTCGGCGTGTTCCCCACGCACCCGGACGCGCCGCGCGTGCTGCTCGCCAACTCCAATCTCGTGCCGCATTGGGCGACGTGGGAGCACTTCAACGAGCTCGATAAGAAAGGCCTGATGATGTATGGCCAGATGACCGCCGGCAGCTGGATCTACATCGGCAGCCAGGGCATCGTGCAGGGCACTTACGAAACCTTCGTCGAAATGGGCCGCCAGCACTACGACGGCAACCTCACAGGCAAATGGATCCTCACCGCCGGCCTCGGCGGCATGGGCGGCGCGCAGCCGCTGGCCGCATCGCTGGCCGGCGCGTGCTCGTTGAATATCGAATGCCAGCAGTCGCGCATCGACATGCGCCTGCGCACGCGTTACGTCGACGAGCAGGCCACCGATCTCGACGACGCGCTCGCCCGCATCGAAAAATACTGTGCGGCCGGCGGAGCGAAGTCCATCGCGTTGCTCGGCAACGCCGCCGAGATCCTGCCCGAACTCGTGCGTCGCGGCGTGCGTCCGGACGCGGTGACTGATCAGACCTCCGCGCACGATCCGCTGCACGGCTATCTGCCTGCCGGCTGGACCTTGGAACAATGGTTCGACAGACAGGACACCGCGCCTGAAGAAGTCGTCGAAGCCGCCAAACACTCGATGCGCATCCACGTCGAAGCGATGCTGCATTTCGAGGACATGGGCATTCCCACCTTCGATTACGGCAACAACATCCGCCAGATGGCGTTCGACGTGGGCTGCAAGGACGCCTTCGATTTCCCCGGCTTCGTCCCCGCCTATGTGCGCCCGCTGTTCTGCCGAGGCATCGGCCCGTTCCGCTGGGTCGCACTGAGTGGCGACCCGGAAGACATCGCGAAGACCGATGCCAAGGTCAAAGAACTCATCCCGGACGATGCACACCTGCATCGTTGGCTGGACATGGCGAAGGAACGCATCAGCGTGCAGGGCTTGCCCGCGCGTATCTGCTGGGTGGGCTTGGGGGTGCGCGACAAACTCGGCCTCGCTTTCAACGAGATGGTCCGCAACGGCGAACTGAAAGCGCCGATCGTCATCGGTCGCGATCACCTCGACAGCGGCAGCGTCGCCTCACCCAACCGCGAAACCGAAGCCATGCAGGACGGTAGCGATGCCGTCAGCGACTGGCCCCTGCTCAATGCGATGTTGAACGTCGCCGGCGGCGCAACGTGGGTATCGCTGCACCACGGCGGCGGTGTCGGAATGGGCTACTCGCAGCACAGTGGCGTGGTGATCGTCTGCGATGGCTCGGTTGAAGCCGACAAGCGGATTGCGCGGGTGTTGTGGAATGATCCCGGCACCGGCGTGATGCGGCATGCGGATGCGGGGTATGAGGTTGCGAAGGCTTGTGCGCGGGAGATGGGGCTTAACTTGCCGATGGGGTGAGTGGTGTGATTTTGTAGATAATGTAATTAGGCTTGATTCAAAATTCTGGTTCTATCCAGTAGCTAAAATTTGAGAAAATTAATAATGGGAAAAACATCTAAAGAGACAAAATTAAGAAATGACTTGGTGGCGATATATTTTTTTTTAGCAATTGGAATTTTAGCCCCAATAACAACCCTGTGCTTGCCTGCTGATTCCCCAAAAAAATTATTGAAAGTGGTTATTCCAACGCTGGCAGTTATATTTGTTTCTTGGTTTCAAAAAAATGCTGCTCAGCTGCTGCAGCAAAGTGGCTCATTTGCTGTTCCGGGAGTCTTTGAGCTAAGGCAAAGATACTTGCTTCATGTTAATCGTTTGGAACGGGCTGGGCTTGGATTGGCTATCTACGCAGTGTTATTTTCAGCAATTGATTGACGTAAGCCATTAAGGCATATATGGACTACTCCCGAGTGTTAACCGTTTTTTGCGATCTGGGTTGAGTGCCGTAGCGAATAGCCCGGGCAAGGCCACAGGCCGCACCCGGGACTTTTTGATCTTGAATGGTCACGTGAGTATTTCCGCTTGCGCTTGTCCCGGGTGAGCGCTGCGCGCTTACCCAACGTAATGGACTCCTCTCACTGATTCGGCATCTAGGTGCCAGTGACGTAGCCCGGTTCTCGCTGCCAGCGAGAGCCGGGTCCTCCAGAGAGTCATGCGGCACCCCATCCCGGGTGTCCACTTGGCGGACACCCGGGCTACTTGCTGCCGATGGCATGAAACGTGTCTGGCAGTAAGGCTCGACGCCCGCATCGGAATGCGGGCGTCGGTCCAGCTTGGGACGGGATGCGGATTCTAGGGCAACGCTGCAAAAGTACCAGCAGATCTGATCTTGCGGTAAATTTCATGCATGGCTAAACAGCAGACCCTCGCGATGGCAGAAGATCAAGGTTCCGGCTTCGCGCGTTACGCGAAGCCGACACGGCGGGATGAGTT
>JBGSID010000272.1:0-12199 GCA_041751895.1 Lysobacteraceae bacterium
CTCCCCAACGCCCTGAAGTCGATGGTGAAGGCGGCCCGCTACGAGGTGCAGGGTGCGAACACGCTGCGCGGCGACCCGTTGGTCGAGGACGTGAGCCTGCGCCAGCTGCTGCTGCAACTGGGCGGGTTCACCCCGGCCGAACTGTCGGAGACCTACGCCAGTAACAGTTCGGCCAAGCGCTACGAACAGCACCTGCTCAAGCGCCGCGAACGGCTGTTGGATGCCTACGCGCTGGCCAGCCGGACCGGGGACGCCGACGCGCGGGCCGAGATTGCGGGTCAGATCCGGGTCTGGAATCGCAAAGTGCCGGAGCTGGCGATCACCGCCCGCACCCTGCAGCGCTCCATCGCCTCCCGGTTGGCCTACAGCGCGCGAGCCGAGCGGGGCATTGTCCTGAATCCCAAGGTGACTGGGCGGGTACGGGAGGAGACGGGCACGGCCGATTGAGTCACCCTGTCATATGTGACAGGTTCCGACAGTCCCCCACGTGCGCAGCTGCGCAGTTAAACTCCCGTGACCCAATGGGTTGGCTCGTTCAGAGTCGACAGGGCGATGTATCTGCACCATGTTCGGAAAGGAATCGATTCGCTGACAGGCGAGCCGTCGTCGCGCGTGCGCGGCACGACCTGTCGTCTTTTCCCGAAACAGGATTTCGATCTGGTGGCAGCATCCAATCTCATCTTCAGAGACGCCGATACCCGATCCTATGGGAGGGTGTCGCGTCTGCGCGCCCGCACTCAGGGCCGACGTGCTCACTGCACGCCGATCGATCGCACAACAGGGCAAATATCATGACAGAACGGCAGGGGCGCATCGGCCAACAAGGCTACGGTGCAATTGCAAATCGGCTGCGTGGCGGACGCAGGTTTCTATTGATGCTGACCTTGCTGGTCGGCGCGGGTGCGGTGGCGGCGGTGCTAACGCCGACAGTGCCACCGAACTACTGCACCAACAACGCCACCGACTGTTTCGATACGCTGGACAAGGCCGAGGCGGCCATGCGCAACGCACCCGCGTATGCGCCCGAGGGACAGTACCTGGAACATTTGAGTACGGCGCAGGTGAATGCGACCACGCTATGGATGCAATACCAGATACGTAACCGGCCCGTGGACTCGGTGCGTGGATGGGCGTATTACGCCTCCTACGGGGTGGACAGCAGCACTGGCAATTGTCAGTTGAGCGACGACCAGGCCGCAAAGCCCGGGTGGTGCGCGAATGAAGGCGAACTTATAAGCCTTGGTCTCTCGCGTATCCAAGCGGCATGGGCGAGTGTGGGTTGCACCGTCTCCAATACCGCCATCACCCAGGACTACACGCTGGTCGGCTTGAACGGCGGGACTTCGACGCGAGGCATCGTCGATAGCGGCACCCGCAAGTACAAATCGACCGGGACCTGCGCCAACGGCTCCGCCAAGTTCCAAGATTGGACGATCTCCAAGCAGCGCCCGCTCTACTGCCTCGCAGGTTTCCACGCGATCACAACGACGGCGGTCTCTGAGGCGACGCTGACGACCGCCAATTTGTGCGGGCCAAACAATAACGATATCGCGCATGTCAGCATGCCGATCCTGCAGTGCGCCGCCTGTGCCGGTAGCCGCAGCCCGGTGTATCCGGCGACCGGCGAGAAGCAGCGTGCGGAGCCGGACTTCACTTTCGCCGGCCAGACCTTCACCCGCTATTACCGCTCGATCCGCCAGTTCCGCAACAACCGCAGCTTCGCGGTGGCCTGGAACCATACGTGGAGCGACCGGGTCATCAACGGCGCGGTATCAGCCACGCCGTACGTCCACATCGATGAGATCGGCAACTACGAGGGTTACACGCTGCTCAGCGGCAACCGCTATCGCGGCGAGAGTTCGGTGGATCGCGTGCTGGAGCGCGTCAATGCCAATGGCATCGGCTGGCGGCTGCGGATGCCAGACGGTGAAGTTCGCGAATTCGATCTGAACGGTTACCTGATCGCGGTGCGCAACCCCAATGACCTGCTGAACGATGTCGTCATCACCTATAACGCTGACAAGTCGATGTCGACCGTCACCGACGCGCAGGGCCGCGTGCTGCAGTTCGAGTACGCGAGCAACCTGCTGCAGCGCATCGTGCTGCCGGACGGCACGGCGGTTGCTTACGGCTACGACACAAACCTTAACCTGACCGGCGTGACCTATCCAGGGAACGTGACCAAACAGTATCACTACAACGAGCCCGGACTGGCCGGCGCCACTGACCAGCGCCATCATCTGACCGGCATCACCTCTGAAGACGGTCAGCGCTACGCCTCATTCGGTTACGACGCGCGCGGGCGGGTGATCTCCAGCCGGGTGCTGGGCACGCCAAATGAACTGACTACGGTCAGCTACCCGACCGAGGACAGCGCGACCATCCAGACCGCTGAGGGTGGCACGCGCATCTACTCGATCGCGCCCGGCACGTACCGACGCATCCTGACCACCCAGGACGGCACTGTGACCGCGCAGCAGACCTACGATGCGGAGGGACGTCTTCAGTCGCAGACCGACAAGCGCGGCATCCGGACCGAGTATGGCTATGACGGGACCTATCGAACATCGATTGTTTCTGCCGTCGGAACGCCCGAAGAGCGTCGTCAGGAGTTCATACACGATCCGATTTTCGGGCGTGTAACCGAAAAACGGGCAAAAGATCGCGATGGTGTGATTGTTGCTCGAAATCAGTGGACGTATAACTCACGCGGCCAAGTGAAAAGCAGTATTGCGTTTGATCCAGTCACAGGCGACTCCCGCGCGATCACCGCCAAATACTGTGAATCTGACGATGTCGCTGCGGCCGTGTGCCCCATTGTGGGATTGATCTTGTCCGTCGATGGTCCCCGCTCGGGGGCAACGGATGTCGTCACCTACACTTATCGCATGGCTGATGATGTGGTATGCGGCATTTCACCAGCAGAATGCGCCTATCGGAAAGGCGATCTGTGGAAAGTCGCGAATGGGTTGGGGCAAGTCGCCGAGGTGCTGCGCAAAGATGGCGCAGGGCATACGCTTTCCTCGCGCGACGCCAATGGCGTGCGTACCGACTTTGAATACGATGCGCGCGGTCGTGTGCTTGCCAGAAAGCTGCGAGGTGATGATGATGCCGCAGAGTATGACGACCAGATCACGCGTGTCGAGTACATGGCGACGGGTGCCGTGCATCAGGTCACGATGTCAGATGGCGTAACGACGCGCTACGAATACGACGCGGCTCAGCGGATGAACGGCATCGTCGATAGCGATGGCAATCGCATGCGATTCGCCTTCAATGCGGCCGGGGAGCGGGTCCGTGAGGATGTGCAGGACACAAACGGAAATCTGCTGCGTAGGCTGTCACGCACCTACGATACGCTGGGGCGTCTTTATCAGCAGTTCGACGCCGAGCAGCGGGCATCGACCTACCTGCATGACGATGAAGGCAATCTCATTGAGGCTGCTGATCAAAACAGCCGAAAGACGCGCCATGAGTATGACGCGCTGGGTCGGCTGCGCAGCACGCTGGAGGATGTGGATGGTGTGGCGGCACGCACCCAGTATGGTTACGACGCATTGGGCAGAATTACTCAAGTGATCGATCCCAATGGCTTGCCAACATCGTATCAGCGCAACGGATTCGGAAATCTTGTCCGGCAAGAGAGCCCCGATACTGGCATCATCAACATGACCTACGATGAGGCGGGTCTACTCAAGACCCGTGCCGACGCGCGCGGCATTACCGCGACATTCGGCTACGACATACTCGATCGTCTGACCACGGTGGTCTATCCGGACAGCAGCCGCAATATTAGTTTCGGCTACGATGTGTCACCATCGGAATGTCCGTCTGCCCAGCGATTCCACATCGGACGTGTCGCCCGAATGACCGACGCCAGCGGAACGACGATCTATTGCTATGACCGCTTCGGATATCCCACACGCAAGGTGCAGATCACCCAGGGCCGGAGCTACGTTGTCGCATATGATCGTGCGCCTCCCTCTGGGAGTAACGGGAGCGGCGTCGTGCTGCGGCCGCGTCCCGCGGATGGTCATCTTTACGCTTTGACCTATCCAGATGGGACGCGTGTCAAGATCAGCCGGAATGCGCAGCGGAAACCAAGCGCCATAACGGTAACTCTGGCCAATGGGCAGACGCAGACCTTGCTATCGGGTGCGGTTTATTATCCGTTCGGCGCAGTTAGCCAATGGGCGTATGGAAACGGTCGAGTCATCCGACGCTCACGCAATCAGAACTACGAACCTGGCTTCATCGAGGACAGTGGTCCTGGTGGCATTAGCATCGGTTACTGGTTCGACGCGGCGGGCAATTTGGAGTCGCTGCGTCGCGCCGATCAAGCGGACCCGGCAATGCGAAAATATAAGTACGACGGTCTCAATCGCCTCACTGAAGTGCGCAGTGGGGATGCTAACGCGTTGTTGCAGAGCTACGCGTACGACAAGACCGGAAACCGCAGCAGCAAGACGGATGCGGGTGGGGTCACCGCTTACGGCTACACGCCCAGCACGCATCAACTCGCGACGGTTGGCGCGATTCCGCGCGCTTACGACCTGGTGGGCAACACCACGCGCATCGGTGCCGGTAGCGCAAGTGGCGGTGGCAACGGAGGCGGGGATACGTTCCCCGAACCATTTCCCGGTGGTGGCGATCCGGGTCCGGGCGATCCCGATCCCATGCCGACGCCCGAAACGCAAGCTGTCGGCGCAATGGCCGCAACCGATGCAAACGCAGAGTTGCGAGAGTTCGCTTACGACGACAGCGGACGCATGCGCCAAGTCAAACGCGACGGCGTCGTGGCGATGGACTATCGCTACAACGGCATAGGCGAGCGGGTGTACCGCAGCGGCAGCGGCCAGTCGGTGACGACGCTGTACGACGAGGCTGGTAGATGGTTGGGCGACTATGATGCTGCAGGCCAGGCGATCCAGCAGGCCATTTGGATGGGCGACCTGCCGGTCGGCCTGCTCGTTGGTGCGGGTGCAAACCAGAAACTTTACTATGTGCAGGCGGACGCTTTGGGAACGCCGCGGGTGGTGATCGATCCGGTGCGAAACGTTGCCGTATGGAACTGGGACATCGCCGGCGAAGTCTTCGGTGACAGTGCGCCGAATCAGGACGCAGACGGCGACGGCGTTGCATTCGTGTTCGATATGCGGTTCCCCGGGCAGCGATATGACAACGCTACCGGAATGAACTACAACTACCACAGAGATTTTGATTCAGGTGCGGGGCGGTATGTGCAGAGCGATCCGATTGGCTTGGGCGGCGGATCAAGTACATTTGGCTACGTGGGAGGGAATCCCTTGAAGCGTATTGATCCGAAAGGCCTAGTCGATGCACCTCTGGAGCTTTACGCTGCCGGCGTGACTGATCGCATACCTGAGCGCGTTTTTTCTCCGCCGGAGCAGCCGCTGGAAAAGGGGCCGCCTGATGAGCTTCAAGTTGACATGATTTGCTCGCCAAATTGCGAGCCGGGAAAGCAAAGATTTGATACTCATGAAGCCGCTGCGCGCAATATAATCGCGCAGGTCTTGGAGCGTTCGACGCAAATTGATAAGGAGGTCTGCGGTCTGATTTGCCAAGACAATTTTTCCGGGAAATACTTTCTTGCCAAGGAGACGTGGTGGCTGTCAACTGAATGTCTACCGGGATATAAGCAGTGTCCGAGGTGTGGTAGGCCGGCTGCGTGGTGGCATACTCACGGCGCAGCCGAAAGTGGTTTTTTTAGCCCTCTCAAAGCCGAAGTATTTTCGGACTTGGATATGCGTGCATCAAATCGATCCGGTCTTCCGGGTTATTTAGGCACGCCGATGGGGTATTTCAAGTCTTATTCGGTCGGTGCATCTGCTGCAATTAATTTGGGGCCAGTAAAATGAAGATGATCAAATTTGGTTTGGCGGGCGTTGTGTTGTTGTCTGTCATTTGCATGGGCTGTATGGCGCAGGAGACTCCAACGAAAGATGGTTTTCCGATCGTTAGTGCGATTGAAAAATCAGTTTCTTTTGCAAACGAGGATCGCGTCAATCTGGCCAATTACTCAGTGATCTCTGCAGAGCTGAATTTTAATGGCGAGACTAGTGTTTTTGATCGAAACTCAAAGGATCCTTATGATGTCTCTGTAGTTCAGAAACTGCAGGGAAAGGAATATTGGGAAATCTGTTACGGTGCTTTCGCTCCTGGGCTAGTTGGCGCGATGTACTGTTACTATCTCGACAAGGCTGACTACAAGTTACTTGCCGCATACAGAATGAAGTGATTTGGAATGTAGAGCATCAAGCCCGCGCTTTGCGCGGGCTTGATGCTTGTGCGCTGGCAAATTATTCGGGATCGTTAATAAACGTCAGTGTTCTGAAGTATGCGCTGCTGTCATTCGTTTGCGTGGGATGCGCGGTGCCGGTAGGCCAAGAGAAAGGTGGCATGCCTATTATTGTTGCAGCAGAGCGTTCAGTTGTTCACGCGAACAAAGATCAGGTTGACGGGAGCGGTACATGGTCAAGTTTGCAGCGCTATCTGCTAATGGATATACGCACGCAATTGATCGAGAGGCAGCCGGTGAATATCAGTTGTCTATTCTTCGGAAACTAAAAGGCAAACGGTATTGGGAGGTCTGTTATGGGGCTTCTGAGCCTGGGATGGTAGGGGCAACATATTGCTATTATCTTGATTCTTCCAGCTATGAATTAATTGCAGATTGCAAAGTGAAGTGATTGGGGATGAAAAGTATGAAGCCCGCGTTTCGCGCGGGCTTCATACTTTTGAGTTGACGAAATGCTTGGAATCATTGAAGGCAGCATTGCTTTATCTTTGGCAGGTTGGAGAAATATCAAATTTTATGCCCACAGGAGAGTTCCGTGAAGTTTGTCTTTGACGCACTGTTGGCCAAAGCCAGTCGCCTCGCGAAGAAGCATGGCGGAGATGTCACGGTCAACCTACCCTTTATTTCTTTCTCTGTGGCGCCTGATGACATCGAGCGCCAGGTGGCTCGTGAAATTCTTATTCGCCTTGCAGACAAGCGAGTTCTTAGTTCTAAGGAGTGCTGCGACAATTGCATTGAAAACTCGCTGGCCTCTCTGCAAGAGATTCGCTCGGTACTCGTCGAGAAGCAAGTTGAGCTTTCCGCCCTTAGTGATGGCAGCGTATTTCTCCTAACAGATTACATCGCTGAGGGCATCCGACAGTTCCTAACCGCAACGGAGCATCATGCAAGCGCAGTCGTCTTGCATTCTGGCGGTTCATCTAGACAGATATTTGTCCGTGAGAACTACTTCCAATCATTGGAGCTGCTTCGGTTCCACACTCATAGCTGCCTGTTGCAGCTCTCAAAGATTGCGGGAGTTGAAACGCCACGAGTCGCGGCTTATCTCCGGTCGGAGACCGAGTGGCACCAGATTGCTTATACGCCGCCCGCCATTTCTGTCAGCAGCAGTGGCAATGGGGCATAGCAATTCGTTCGCCGCCCCCTCGTCGGCCACGTGCCTACGCCAGCACGCATTCGCCACCCCGCTGCAGGGAGTAACTCAGAGGGATGGCGGCACGCATTTGTGGATGCAGTTATCCTGTTCGGTGCGACAATAGTGCTACAGATCAATGATGGGCGGCTATAAAATATTGATTTTAATAAATAAAAAACAATAGGCGGGCCCATCCATCATCGGGGCGACGGACAGGCGCAGGGTTTCGACGGGAATGGCGGCGGAGCGAATCGGCATGCGGGTATTCTAGTGGCCCTGTCGGTGTTTCACAGGCGGAGATAATGAGCGTGCGTACGGCGAAAGCCGATTACCACAAGATCAACGAATGGCTTGTCGAGCAGATCCGGGCGGGCCAGTCGACGGATGCCTTGTTGTGCTCGATGCGTGAGCGTGGTTGGGCCCACGATCTCGCCATGGGCCTGATCGCGCAGGCGATGGGTATGCGCTCGGGCGCCCGTCCAGCCACGCCGATGCTTGAGCCAGTCTCGGTGGTGTCCGATACGCAGCCTTCCATATCGCCTGCGATGCCGGCGCCCGCGCTTGATGACGCGTCGATGTATCTGGATCTCGGGGAGCGCAAGGTCACGGTGTTGGCCGCACTGCGTCAGCCGCAGATCGTGTTGTTCGGTGATTTCCTCGGCAAGAGCGAATGCGATCGTCTGGTGGAGATGGCGCGCCCCAGGATGCAACGCTCGCTCACCACCGATGTGAATACCGGCGAGAGCAAGTTGGACGATATCCGCACCAGTCGCGGCATGTTTTTCCGGCGCGGGGAGACGCCGCTGGTGGCGAATATCGAAGCGCGGATCGCGCGGTTGGTCGCGTGGCCTGTCGACCACGGCGAAGACCTGCAGGTACTGCATTACAGGCCCGGCGATCGCTACGAGCCGCACCATGATTACTTCGAGCCCGAAGCGTCCGGAACGGCATCCGTGCTTGCCCGCGGCGGGCAGCGCGTCGCAACCCTGCTGATGTATCTGCGCGAACCCGAACGTGGTGGCGAAACCACCTTTCCCGAACTTGGCCTGCGCTTCTCGCCCAAACGCGGCAGCGCGCTGTTCTTCAGTTACGAGCGCCCGCATCCCTCGACGAAAACCCTGCACGGTGGCGCGCCGGTCCTCGCCGGCGAGAAATGGGTCGCCACGAAGTGGCTTCGTGAGCGAGTGTTTGCCTGAGCGTCGATGTTCCTTGGGTGATTTCCATAAGAGGGCCTTGAGGCCCGGTCATCAGCTGGATACAGTCGGTTGGATCCCGGATGGGATCGGGCCAGAAGGCCCTCCTGTGGCGCGGCGGTGCTCAGCGTTTCAATGCACGGAACGCATCCGCCATCGCGGTGTTCGCCGGGGCTGGTGCATTACCGGGTCGCGGCTTCGGGCCGGCAGCTTTCGACGCATTGCCGCGTGGTCCACGGTTGTCCGGCCGAGCGCCGTCGTTCCGCTCCTCGCGCTTGCCGCCGCGTGCTTCGCCCGGCACATCGTCGAGACGGCAGGTGAGGGCGATGCGCTTGCGCGGGATGTCGACCTCCATCACTTTCACCTTCACCACGTCGCCGACTTTGACCACGGTGCGCGGGTCTTTGACGAATTTGTCGGCCAGCGCCGAGATGTGTACGAGGCCATCCTGATGGACGCCGATGTCGACGAAGGCACCGAACGCGGCGACGTTGGTGACCACGCCTTCCAGCGCCATGCCCGGCTGCAGATCCGACATCTTTTCGATGCCGTCGGCGAAGCGTGCGGCCTTGAATTCGGGGCGCGGGTCGCGGCCGGGTTTTTCAAGTTCGCCGACAATATCGCGCACCGTCGGCAGGCCGAAACGGTCGTCGGTGAACTGCTCCAGCTTCAGTCCGCGCAGCGTGGACGTGTCGCCGATGAGCTGACCGATCGGTCGGCCGCAGGCTTTCACGATGCGTTCGACGACCGGATAGGCTTCCGGGTGTACGGATGAGGCGTCCAGCGGCTGGTCGCCGTCGGCGATGCGCAGGAAACCGGCGCACTGCTCGAAGGTCTTGTCGCCGAGGCGCGGCACTTTCAGCAGCTCGCGGCGCGACTTGAATGCGCCGTGCTGGTCGCGATGGGCGACGATGTTCTCGGCGACCGTGGTGCTGAGGCCGGCGACGCGGGCCAGCAATGCGGACGATGCGGTGTTCACATGCACGCCGACCGCATTCACGCAGTCTTCGACGCGAGCATCGAGCGCGCGCGCCATCGCGTAGGGATTCACGTCGTGCTGATACTGGCCGACACCGATCGCTTTCGGCTCGATCTTCACCAGCTCCGCCAGCGGATCCTGCAGGCGCCGCGCGATCGACACCGCGCCGCGCAGGCTGACATCAAGATTCGGGAATTCGCGGGCGGCCAGTTCCGACGCCGAGTACACCGACGCGCCGGCTTCGCTGACCACGATCCGGGTCATCTTCAGCTCCGGATGCTTGGCGATCAGTTCGCCCGCGAGTTTGTCGGTCTCGCGCGACGCGGTGCCGTTGCCGATCGCGATCAGTTCGACCTTGTGTTCGACGCAGAGTCGCTTGAGGCTGGCGAGCGACGCGTCCCACTGCCGCTTCGGTTCATGCGGATAGATGGTGTCGGTGGCGACCAGCTTGCCGGTGGCATCGACCACTGCGACCTTCACGCCGGTGCGCAGGCCGGGATCGAGTCCGAGCACGGCGCGTGCGCCTGCCGGTGCGGCGAGCAACAGATCCTTGAGGTTGTCGCCGAACACGGAAATAGCCTCGTTTTCGGCCTTTTCGCGCGCGGCGCCGATGAGTTCGAGCGACAGCGTCATCAGCAGGCGTGCGCGCCACGCCAGGCGGCAGGTATCGCCCAGCCATTTATCGGCGGGACGGCCCTGCATCGCGATGCCCGCAGCCAGCGCCACGCGACCTTCGGCATAGGCGTGGCCCTGTTCGACGTCGGTTGTCGGTTCAAGATCGACCGACAGCATGTCTTCGCGCCGGCCGCGCAGCAGCGCCAGCATCCGGTGCGACGGGATATTCGCCAGCGATTCGCTGTGATCGAAGTAGTCGCGGTATTTCGCGCCTTCGTTCTCTTTTCCGGACATGACTTTCGCGCGCAGCACGCCCTTGGCCTGCAGCCAGGTGCGCAGTTCGCCGACGAGCGCCGCGTTCTCGCCGAAGCGTTCGATCAGGATCGCGCGTGCGCCGTCCAAGGCGGCAGCGACATCGGCCACGCCTTTGTCGGCATCGATGAAGGCTTTCGCGCGTTCTTCCGGTGCGATCGATGGATCGTTCAACAGCGCGTCGGCTAACGGTTCCAGCCCTGCCTCACGCGCGATCTGCGCCCGCGTGCGCCGCTTGGGCTTGTACGGGAGATACAGATCTTCCAGCCGCGACTTGCTGTCGGCGGCCAGCACATCGTTCATCAGCGCCTGCGTCAGCTTTCCCTGCTCGGCGATCGACGCCAGGATCGCGTCGCGGCGTTCTTCCATATCGCGCAGATAGATCAGCCGCGTTTCCAGATTGCGCAACTGTGTGTCGTCGAGTCCGCCGGTTACTTCCTTGCGGTAGCGCGCGATGAACGGAACCGTCGCGCCGCCGTCGAGCAGTTCAACGGCTGAACGCACCTGCGCAGGCTGCGCCGCGATCTCGTCGGCGATGGTCTGCGCGATGACGGATGCGATGCTCGCTGCGGAGCGGGTGGGAGCGGCGAGGCCGGCAGGCGATTCGGGAGACGGTGCTGCAGTGTTGGACATCGTGACTTCGTGAGGCGGATAACGGAAGCCGATTGTCGCCGGGCTGGGTGCACACGTACAGGCTGGCATCAGCGGAAAGGATGTGTCAGGTGTCGATGGTCATCGCACGAAGGAACATAGCCCGCGCTCCAGCGCGGGAAAGATTCTCGGCGTTACACAAAGATTGAATGCAATCGACAGCCGCGATTGGGTGCGATCAATCGCCAAGCGTCAACAAAGACGCATTCCCACCCGCCGCTGTCGTATTCACCGTCACCGTTTTCTCGGTCGTAAACCGCGGTAGATAGTGCGGGCCGCCTGCTTTCGGGCCTGTGCCGGATAGGTTCTGGCCACCGAACGGCTGCACGCCGACGACTGCGCCGATCTGGTTGCGGTTGACGTAGATGTTGCCGACCTTTGCGCGCTGCACGATGCGGTCGATGGTTTCGTCGATGCGCGAATGGATGCCCAGGGTCAGGCCGAAACCGCTGGCGTTGATGGTATCGACGACCTGGTCGAGTTGATCGGCTTTCCAGCGGATCACATGCAGCGCCGGACCGAAATTCTCGCGGGTCAGCTGCGATAGCGACTGCAGCTCCCATGCGCGGGGGGCGAAGAAGCTGCCGTGCGCGACGCTGTCGTCGGTGCTGGCAGTCGCGATGAGTTTCGCTTCCCTACCCATGCGCGCGGCGTGGTCTTCCAGCAGGGCAAGTGCATCGGCATCGATCACCGGGCCGACGTCGGTCGACAGCATGCCGGGATCGCCGACTTTCAGTTCGGCCATCGCGCCGGCGAGCATGTGCATGACTTTGTCGGCGATGTCGTCCTGCACGAACAGCACGCGCGCGGCGGAGCAGCGTTGGCCGGCGGAGGTGAACGCCGACGACAGCGCGTCTTTCACCAGTTGTTCCGGCAGCGACGAGGAATCGCCGATCAGCGCGTTCTGGCCGCCGGTTTCAGCGATGAGCACGCCGATGACTGCGCCGATCTGGTTGCGGTTGACGTAGATGTTGCCGACCTTTGCGCGCTGCACG
>JBGSID010000273.1:0-3598 GCA_041751895.1 Lysobacteraceae bacterium
AGCGCTGCTGCTCGCGCAGCGCGCCTTCGAGCCGCGCGTTCTGCCACGCGGCGACATCGACATAGCGCACGGCGGGTGCCGGCAATGCCGGATCCTGGTCCTCGCGCAATGCGCGGTAGGTCCGCGCGAGTTCGTCGGACAGCAGATCCATCGACCAGCCGTCGGAAACGATGTGGTGCAGTACCAGCACCAGCATCCAGCGTTGGTCGGCCAACCGCAGCAAGCGCGCACGGCAAGGCAGATCGACGGCGAGATCGAGCGGTTTGTGCGCTTCGGCACGTGCTGCGGTGTGCAGCGCGTTTTCGCGCGCCGCCTCATCGAGCTCGCGCAGGTCTTCCTGCGCGATCGGCCATGTGCCGGTCTGCAGGATGCGCTGCATGGGTTCGCCATCGACGTTCTCGAACACCGTGCGCAGCGCGTCATGCCGCTGCAGCAGGTAATCCAGACTGGCTTGCAGGACCTCGGTGCGCAATTCGCCTTCCAGCGCCAGCGTGACCACCATGTGGTATTCGCTGCTGTCCGGATCGAGCTGCGCCAGCAACCACATGCGGCGTTGCGCATGCGACAGCGGGTAATGGGTGCGTTCGGGCAGACGCACGATGGCTTCGGCCTGGCCCTGTGTTTCCTGCAGCGCCTGCAGGCGCAGGCACAAGCCGGCGACGGTGGGGTGTTCGAACAGCAGGCGCAACGGCATGTCCACGCCAAAGGCTTTCTGCACGCGCGAGGCGACCTGGGTGGCCAACAGCGAATGCCCACCGAGTTCGAAGAAGTTGTCCTTCGCGCCCACGCGGGCCAGACCCAACACCTCGGCCCAGATTCCGGCCATGCGTTGTTGCGCTTCGTCCTGCGGCGCCTCGTACGTGGCGGCCTGCTCGACGCGGTACGCCGGCACCGGCGGCAATGCTTTGCGATCGAGTTTGCCGTTGCTGGTCAGCGGCAATTTCGGCACCCACACGTACGCCGACGGCACCATGTGCTGCGGCAGTTCTTTCTGCAGATGTTCGCGCAAGGTCTGCGGCAATTCGCGTCGACGCTGTACCTGCTGCGGCAGGCTCGACCATGGCCGTTCGCGCCCTTCCGCTGCAGGTGCATGCAATGCGTGGCGTTGCGACGCGCCGATGCTGCCGGGTCTGGCGAACAAGGCGCGCAGGCTGCCGTCGGCGGCGCCTTGGGCCCAGCTCAATTCCAGTTCCAGCCAGAGTTCCTGCGCCAGCGTCTGCAGCGCATGCGGGTCCACCGCTGCACTCGGGTCCAACTGCGCCAGCCTGGCGCGCAGTTCGCCGGCCGTGCGCCAGCCGGTGAGTTCCTGCAGCCACTGCGCGGTGTGTGCGTCCGCGATCACGCGTGCGTTCGGCACATCCTGCAAGGCCAGCAGCGGTGACTGCGCATCACCATGCGCGAGTGCGTGCAACGCTTGCTGCAAGCGATCCAGATTCCAATGGTCCTCGCGCCACGAGGACCAGGACAACGCTGCCGCATCTTGGGCGTTGTCATCAGCGACCGCATGCTGTGCAGCCCGCTGCACCACCACGTCGTAGCGATAGCCGCTGAGTTCGTTGTGCGCCTGCCCTTCGCGCGGCAGCACCTGCACCAGATCCAGTGCCAGCCCGCCTTGCTGCGCCCAGTCGTGGAGTTGCCAGACCAACGCCGCAGGATCGAGCAACAGCTCGGCATCCAGCGCTTCCTCACTCTGCGCGGCATGCCGCAATTCCACGCCGGTGCTGCCAACCCCTGCGCGCTGCAGCGCGAGACCGGCGGCGAACGCCTGTTCCACGGCCAGATTGCGCAGATCGCCCAGGAACAGCCGACCGCCGGGCTGCAAGCGACGCAACGCCGCCTTCACGACATCGCGGAAATACGTCTGACTGGGGAAGTACTGCGCCACGGAATTCAGGATGACCAGTTCGTAATCCTGTTCCAGATCGTCGATCTGATGCGCTGCACGCTGCAGCAGTTTCACGTCCTGCAGGCCGCGTCGGCGCAATTGTGTGCCGACGTACCGCAGCGATTCCTGCGAGAAGTCCAGGCCGACGTAGCGCGCGCAACCGGGCGCAAGCCGCAGCAACAGCATGCCGGTGCCGCTGCCCAATTCCAGCACGCGGCCGGCGTCGATCGCCTGCAAGCGCCGCACGGTGCCTTCCAGCCACTGCCGCATTTCCTCGGCGGGGAGCGGCTGGCCGTCGACGCGTCGCGTCCAACCGACGATGTTGAAATCGCCGTCGTCGTCCGCGGCGCTGTCTTCGTGCGCAACGGAGGCCTGCGATGCCTCCGTTTCCTGGCCGTAGGCGTGTTCGAACACCGCCTGCCATTGTTCGAGTTGTTGATCGGCCTCGCTCGAAGCCTCTTCTTCCAGCGGCTCCTGCGCGCTGGCGACGTAGGCCACCAGACGGCCGCCGGCGTCGTCCGGCTGCACGATGACGGCCGCCTGCCGGACCTGTTCGTGTTCCAGCAATGCGGCTTCGATTTCTCCCAGCTCGATGCGGAAACCGCGGACCTTCACCTGATCATCCATGCGACCCAGGTATTCGAGGCTGCCATCCGGCTTCCATCGCGCCAGATCGCCCGAGCGATACATCCGCGCACCGGCCACGTCGCCGTGCGGATCGGGCACGAAACGCTGCGCCGTCATCCCGGGTTTGCCCAGATAGCCGCGCGCCAGACCCGCACCGGCCACGCACAATTCGCCGGCTACGCCCATCGGCACCGGCTGCAAGGCTTCGTCCAGCACATACACGCGCAGATCGCCCAACGCGCGGCCGATATTGCCCTGTGATGCCTGATCGCCGCCCAGCGCTTCGTACGTCACATGCACCGTGGTTTCGGTGATGCCGTACATGTTCACGAGCTGCGGACGGCTGCGGCCGTGCCGATTCCACCACGGTGCGAGCGCGCCCACGTTCAACGCTTCGCCGCCGAAGACCACATAACGCAGCACGTCCTGCAGCGCGTCGTCGGTTTCCTCCGCGTCGGCCGCCACCAATTGCTGGAAGGCCGAGGGGGTCTGGTTCAACACCGTCACGCGCTGATCGATCAACAAGCGCCGGAACGCCTGCGGCGTACGCGAGACCATGTAGGGCACCACGACCAGCTTGCCGCCGTACAGCAGCGCGCCCCAGATTTCCCAGACCGAAAAGTCGAACGCGTAGGAGTGGAACAGCGTCCACACGTCGTCGGGGCCGAATGTGAAACCTTCCCTGGTGACTTCCATCAGGCGCAGCACGTTGGCGTGCGTGACGGCGACGCCCTTGGGCTTGCCGGTCGAACCCGAGGTATAGATCACGTACGCCGCATGCGCCGGGTCCATGCCCTGCACGGGCACCCACGCCGCATCCGCCGCTGCGTCTGTCAGCAGCGCTTCCAATTCCAGGACAGGCGCATCCACCAGTCCTTGCAGACGATCTTTCTGTGCACTTTGCACCAGCACTGCGACCGGCTGTGCGTCTTCCACCGTGTAGGCCAGTCGATCGTCCGGATAGGCCGGATCCAGCGGCACGTACACGCCACCGGCCTGCAGCACGCCAAGCACGGCCGCCACCAGTTCGGCGCCGCGCTCTATGCACAGGGCCACCGGGACTTCCGGGCCAACGCCGCGCGCACG
>JBGSID010000274.1:0-9503 GCA_041751895.1 Lysobacteraceae bacterium
GATGCCGGTGGCGCCGGCCGTATCGCCGACAGCCACGGCACCGGCTGGACGACCGCCGCAATCGGCACGACCTGGCGGCCGAATGACGCGCATGTGGTCGAGTTCGGCCTGCAGGACGATCGTTTCACCCTCGAAACGCAGGTGTTCAACACCAACGACTGGATCCGCGGTGCGGCGCAGTCACGGTTCTCCGCGTTCGCGGGCGAAACCGCGCTGGCCAGCGCCTATGCCCAGGACACCTGGCGCTGGTCGGACCGCTGGACCAGCACGCTCGGCCTGCGTTTCGAACGCTGGCGCGCCCACAACGGCACCTTGGCCAACGCCAGCACGCAGTTGCGTTTCCCGTCGCGGAATGAAAATGCGTTATCGCCGAAGGCAGCGCTGGCGTTCGCGTTCTCGCCCGACTGGTCGCTGCAGGGGTCGATCGGCCGTGCGGTGCGTTTCCCGACGGTGAGCGAGCTGTACCAGGGGTCGATCTCGACCAATGTCATCGTCAACAACGATCCTGATCTCAAGGCCGAGCGTTCGACGACGACCGAGCTGTCATTGCTGAATGCGATCGATCACGGCAGCCTGCGCGCGACCGTGTTTCACGAACGCACGCGCGATGCGCTGTATTCGCAGACCAACGTCACCGTCACGCCCAACATCACCAATATCCAGAACGTCGATGCGATCCGCACCACCGGCGTCGAACTGGCCGGGCACTTCAACGATGTCGTGATCGAAGGGCTGAGCATGGATGCCAGCTTGACCTTCGCCGACTCGATCATCCGCGAGAACGACAATTTCCCCGCCAGCGTCGGCCAATGGCAGCCGCGCGTCCCGCGCTGGCGCGCCTATGGCCTGGGCGAACATTGGAACTTCACCGCTGGGGCGCGCTACAGCGGCAAACAGTTCAATTCGCTGGACAACAGCGACACCCACAGCGATGCCTACACCGGCACAAGCCCGTTCTTCGTCGTCGATCTGCGCGCGAAGTACAAGTACGACGCGCACTGGAGCGCAGCACTGGGCGTGGACAACCTCGGCGACCGCACGTACTGGAACTTCCACCCCTACAACCAGCGCACCTGGGTGGCGGAGCTGCGTTACGACTATTGATGCAAAACTTCAGTGCGCAACACCATATTCGTCTATCCAAGACGGACGCGGCTTCACTTGTGCACATCGCGACAACGCAGCATCGTGCCGAGCTGTTGTTCCCTGTCGCCGTCGAACCCGCAGGTCGCTGTCCATTCCTTGGGGTTTTCGTAGGTGCCGAACAGCATGTCCCACCAGACGATGTCGCCGTAGTTGTTCTTGTGCCGGCCAAGTTGATGGTGGATACGGTGCATCTCCGGGCGCTGGAACACGTAGCCGACCCAGCGCGGGGCCTTCACGCTGGTGTGATAGAAGAATTCGCCGAGCGCGGTGCACAGGGTATAGATCGCCGCGGCTTGCGGTGAAAGTCCGAGCAGCGCATAGACCAGCAGGCTGCCGATGATGGAATTGACCACCATCTCGCCCGGATGCTTATAGAACGAAGTCGCGACTTCAAGCTGCTGCGGCGGGGAGCGGTCCTAGCGCGCCGTGTAGCCGCCATCGATCACCAGTTCGCTGCCGGTGACGAACTTCGATTCGTCCGAAGCGAGATAGACCACGCCCCAGGCGATATCGTCGACATCGCCCATATGCCCGAGCGGGTGCAGCAGGCCTACATCGCGGCGTGCTGCGTGGATATCGGTGGCGCCGCTGTCGCTGAGATGCCGCTCGACCATCGGCGTCCAGATGAAGCCGGGATGGACCGAGTTCACCCGGATCCTGTCGGGTGCATAGATCATCGCGTCGGTCTTGCTCATCAGTCGCACCGCACCTTTGGAGGCGTGGTATGCCGGGATGTCCGGTGCGCCGATCAGCCCGTAGATCGACGACAGGTTGATGATGCTGCCGCCGCCCGCCGTCTTCAGGTGCGGAATCGCGTGCTTTACGCAGAAGAAAACGCCTTTCACGTTCACCGCCTGCACCCGGTCCCATTCTGCTTCGCTGATTTCATGGGTGAGCTTGGTGGAACCGGCGATGCCGGCATTGTTGACCAGCACATGGATCGCGCCGAACAGCGCCGCAACCTGATCGATCGCGGTCTGCACATTGCGTTCGCTGGCGACGTCGACATGCCAGTAGCGCGCTTCGACGCCGCGTGCGTTCAATTCTGCCGCGAGCGCTTCGCCCTCGGTATCGAGGACATCGAATATCGCGATCTTGCCGCCCTCATCGGCAAGACGTTCGGCGCAGGCGCGACCAATGCCGAGTGCGCCGCCGGTGACGATACAGACCTTGTTCTGGGTACGGTTCATGGTCAACTTTTCTCGGAAAGTGAGCGGTCATTGCATACGATCCGTGCCTGCTTCGCTTTGATATCGCTCAATTCGCAACGTGCGTGCATGGCAGATCGCTGATGAAGAGCCAGCTGAACGGGGGCGGCTGTCAGCATGGGCCGCTGATGACGCCCCCATTTGATGCCGATCAAGGCCAGCAACGGTGATCCGTGGCGAAATGGCGCTTCCACCCTGTCGTGCAGGTGCTGCCATGATCAAGGACATCCTGATTCCTCGTGTGAATGCAGACAGCGAGTCGGCCCCGACCGCAGCAGCGATGGCGATCGCAGAGGTATTCCAATCGCATGTCGCTGTGCTGGTGACGGTTGATGTGCCGTCGCCGATGCCCAGCGACTGGGGCGCGATGGCCTATGACGTCTATGCGCGCCTGCATGAAGAAGCGCGCAAACGCGCTCGCGAGCATGCGGACCGCCTGCGCGAACGTTTCGCCGGCAGTGATATTCCCGTCGAAATCCGTACTGCCGAGGCGATTTCACTGTATCCGCAAAATACGGCCACGATGCATGCGCGCTATGCGGACCTGACGGTGCTGCCGGCGATGCCGCGTGATGGCATCGACAACATGTATGTGCACGATTTTTTTCACGACATCCTGCGTCACTCCGGTCGCCCGCTGCTGGTCGTGCCGGAAGGTCATTCTGCGGCCTTGCCGCCCAAGCGCGTGCTGATCGCGTGGAAGCCGACGCGTGAATCCAGCCGGGCTGTGGCCGATGCGATGCCGTTGCTCAAGCAGGCCGAGACCGTGGAAGTGCTGGTGATCGACCCGGTGATCGGCGAAGCCGCCTACGGCGGAGAACCCGGCGCGGATATCGCTGCGCATCTGGCACGGCACGGGCTGAAGGTCGAAGTGGAGATGCGACCGAGCATGAATTTCTCGGTGGCATATGCCTTGCTCGATCATGCCCGCAAGACGGGCGCCGACATGATTGTTGCTGGTGGCTACGGCCACTCACGGCTCCGCGAAACGGTGCTCGGTGGCACCACGCGGGAGCTGCTGCAGACCACGCACGTACCCGTGCTGTTTTCGCATTGAGTGCGCGATGCGGGACCGGATGCCGTCTATGCGGCATCGGTTGGACGTATGCTCGGGCCGTGCCCTCTCGGCGAGAAACCGGTCTGCCGCATGCCATCGACATCTGACAATCCGTTGCAAGACGATCCATCACAAGACGTTGTTGCGCACGATGCTCCGCATGCTTCGCATCTGCGCCTGAATCTGCGCGCGGTCGCGATCCTCGCGCTGTGTGTCGTGGCCGCTACGCTGCTGTCGATCGACAGTGTGAATGCAGGTCTGCGGCACGTGCTGGCTGCGGCCGAACCGTTGATTTCGGCGCATCCCGTCACCGGGGTGTTGTTGTTCGTGCTGCTGTCGGCGATTTCAGCAGTGATCGCTTTCTTTTCCAGTGCGTTGCTGGTGCCGGTGGCGGTCTACACTTGGGGGACACCGCTGACCATCGCATGGCTGTGGCTGGGCTGGTGGATCGGCGGTGCATGTACCTACGGACTCGGGCGTGCGTTACGCCGTCCATTGATCCATCTGTCGAGCACCGCCGAACAAATCGACTTCTACCGCCGCCGCATACCGGCCGATGGTGCGTTTCCGCTGATCCTGCTGCTGCAGATCGCGCTGCCTTCGGAAATTCCCGGTTATCTGTGCGGCATCCTCCGTGTGCCGTTCCGCACGTATGCGCTGGCATTGGCGATTGCCGAGTTGCCGTATGCGATCGGTACGGTGATGATCGGCGATAGTCTGCTGCAGCAGCGTACCGGTCTGCTGCTGTCGCTGGGTGTTCTGGGGGCAGTGATCAGTGGTTATGCTCTGCGCAGGCTGCGACGGCGTCTGTCACCGCCGCCTTCCGCCTGATCTTCGGCATCCGCGATTTCTTTTCAGCTTGTTTCTTTCCAGCTGATTTCTTTTCGAGCAAATTTTCGAGAATTTTCCCTTCGAGCCAATCATGCCGCCCCTGTCTACCGAACTGCTTGGATTCTGCGTTGCGTTCGCGGTCGGCCTGCTGATCGGGATTGATCGTGAGCGCAACAAAGGGGATGGTCCCGGTCGTGCTGCGGCCGGTGTGCGTACCTTCATCCTCGTTGCGCTGACCGGCGCCATCGCGCAGCGGATCGGCGGAGTGGGCATTGCTGTCGGCGGCGCATTCGTCGCGCTCGCGGCGCTTGCGAGCTATCGACGCAGCCCACCAGGGGATCCAGGCCTCACCACGGAAGTTGCGATGCTGGTGACGTTTCTGGTTGGCGTGCTGGCGATGACCGAATTGCCGCTTGCCGCCGGGCTGGGGGTGGTGGTGGCGATGGTACTGGCAAGCAAGTCGAGCCTGCACCGCTTCACCCGCAACACGCTGTCCGGACAGGAATTGCACGATGCGCTGTTGTTGGCAGCTGCGGCCGTGATCGTGCTGCCGTTGCTGCCTGATCGCGCCATCGATCCGTGGCAAGCGCTCAACCCCTACAAACTGTGGCTGCTGGTAGTACTGGTGATGGCGATCAACGCCGCCGGTTACGTCGCACTGCGGATGCTTGGGCCCGATGCGGGGCTGGCGTTGGCCGGCTTCGTCGGAGGATTTGTGTCCAGTACCGCCACCATCGCCGCGATGGGCGATCGCGCGCGGGTCGCGCCGCAGTGGTCGGCGCAGTGCGTCAGTGCAGCGCTGTGCTCGAACATCGCGACCGTGATCATGCTCGCGGCCGTGATCGGCGCGTTGTCGCCGCCGTTGTTGTCGACATTGATGTGGCCGCTGATCTTCGCAGGCCTGGCTGCACTGCTGTCCGCCTGGCTGGTGCATGCGCGCAACGCCTCGACCATCGTGAACGATCGCCCGGTTGCGGCAGGGCGTCCGTTCGAGCCGCGTCATGCCCTGGTGTTCGCTGGCATCGTCAGCGCGATCCTGCTGTTGTCCGCCGGGATGCACCGTTGGCTGGGGGATGCCGGCATGCAATTCGCTGCCGGTATTTCCGGTCTGGCCGACACCCATGCGGCCGCCGCATCAGTGGCGCAGATGGTCGCTTCCGGTGCCATCGATGTGCATGGTGCGGGCTGGTCCGTGCTTGCCGCCTTGACCACCAATTCCCTGAGCAAGCTGCTGATGGCGTGGCTGCGGGGTGGGCGCGGGTTCCTGTTGCGCCTGTTGCCGGGAGTCGTCGCCATCGTGCTCGCCTTCGCGGCGGGCCTGTGGTGGATGACGCGTTGACCAGCGCCGCGTTGGGCGGGTGATGCCAGTGTCCAGAGCGGTCTGCGGCGTTCGGAGAGCCGCTTTGCAGCACGTGTCGCCTTCAGGCCGCCCGCATTGCCGCCTGGATCATCAGCGTGGCCACGCAGCCGATGCCGGCGAACCACGACAACGAACGCAGGACGTGTTTGTCGGCGATATAGAACGCGCCGTGCAGGATACGGGCGATGATGAAACTGACGGCCAACATCGTGATCCGTTCCGCGTCGACGCCTGCGGCCTGGGCCATCAGCACGCCGGCCGCGAAGGGTGCGAAGGCCTCGAAGGCGTTCAGGTGGGCGGCATTGCTGCGTTGCACGCGCGGTTGGGCCTGTTTGGCGACCCAGCCGCGTGGGTCGCGATTGTCGTAGCCCTTGGCGGATTTGCCGACCGTGATCCAGATGTAGGGCAGGATGGCGGCGATGAAAATGCACCAGTAAGCGATCGACATGGCCAGGCTCGAAATGTGGGGGCGTGTAGGTTAGCCGATCAGGCCGGACTTCCCTCTCCCCAGTGAAGAGAGGGGCGGTGGTTCCGGGCTTAGAGTGCGTAGCCGAATTGCTGGCTGAACTGCTCCGCGAACTCGGCGTAATCGAACCGTTGGTTCTGCGTGCCGGGGTGTTCGACCTTCAGTGCGCCCATCAGATTGCCGATCCGGCCGATGGTCATCCAGTCGTAGCCCTTTTCGATGCCGAAGATCAGGCCGGCCCGGAACGCGTCGCCGCAGCCGGTGGGATCGGTGACGCGGCGCTCGTGTGCAGGCGGAATGGTGTAGGTCTTGCCGTCGGCATGGATCACGGCGCCTTTCGGGCCCTGGGTGGTGATGTAGGCCTTGACCTTGCCGGCGATGACCTTTTCGTCCCAGCCGGTGCGCTCCTGCAGCAGATTCGACTCGTAGTCGTTCACGGTGACGTAGTCGGCCTGCTCGATGAAGGCCCGCAGTTCTTCGCCGTTGAACAGCGGCATCGCCTGGCCCGGGTCGAAAATGAAGGGGATGCCGGTCTCGGCGAATTGCTGTGCGTTCTGCAGCATGCCCTCGCGGCCATCGGGGCTGACGATACCGAAGGTCACATTCGGGACGTCACGGACGTGGTTCTCGTAGGAACGCATCATCGCGCCCGGATGGAAGGCGGTGATCTGATTGTTGTCGAGATCGGTGGTGATGAACGCCTGCGGCGTGAACAACTCCGGGATTTCCTTGATGCGCTCAAGGCTGATTTCCATTTCTGCGAACCACTCGCGATAGGGGCCGAAGTCCTGGCCGACGGTGGCCATCGGGATGGGATCGCCGCCCAGCAGCTTCAGGTTGTAGGCGATATTCCCGGCGCAGCCGCCGAATTCGCGACGCATCCGCGGCACCAGGAACGACACATTCAGGATATGGACCTTGTCCGGGAGGATGTGGTTCTTGAACTGGTCGGGGAACACCATGATGGTGTCGTAGGCCAGGGAACCGCAGATCAGGGCAGCCATCGTGTCGTGTCTTCGCTGGGAATGGCCGGATAGGGTAGCCGTTGGTCCGCAGCGAGACCAGCATCATGCTTTGCCCGGAACGTGGCCTGGAGCGTGTCGGCCGGGCGCTGTCATGTCTGGTCCGGCGGCATTGACAGCGCGTGAATCCCGCTGTGGCAGCTGTTTTTTGCTACTCTAGCGCGCTGCTGCAACTCGCCGCCGATGCGAAGGATCCGCACGATAGGTTTTCCGGCAATATCGCGACCAGCAGCCCTCCGGCACTTCCTCCGCACGCACCCCACCGGCACGCTACCCGAATGTTCAAGAAGTTTCGCGGCATGTTTTCCAATGACCTGTCCATCGATCTGGGCACGGCCAACACCCTCATCTTCGTTCGCGGGCAAGGGATCGTCCTGAACGAGCCTTCGGTGGTTGCGGTGCGACACGACCGCGTCGGCGGTGGAAATCGCTCGGTTGCGGCGGTCGGCAGCGAGGCCAAGCAGATGCTCGGCCGCACGCCCGGCCATATCACCACCGTGCGTCCGATGAAGGACGGCGTGATCGCCGATTTCACCTATACCGAGGAAATGCTCAAGCATTTCATCCGCAAGGTGCACAAGTCCCGTTTTCTCAAACCCAGCCCACGGGTACTGATCTGCGTGCCCTGCGGCTCGACCAATGTCGAAAAACGCGCGATCAAGGAATCCGCCGAGGAAGCCGGTGCGCGTGAAGTATTCCTGATCGAAGAACCGATGGCGGCCGCGATCGGTGCCGGCCTGCCGGTGACCGAGGCCCGTGGTTCCATGGTCATCGATATCGGCGGCGGTACCACCGAAATCGCGGTGATCGCGCTCAACGGCATCGTCTACGCCCAGTCCGTCCGCATCGGTGGCGACCGTTTCGACGAATCGATCATCAATTACGTGCGCCGCGCCCATGGCACCCTGATCGGCGAAGCCACCGCAGAACGCATCAAACTCGAGATCGGCTGCGCTTACCCGCAGGGCAAGGTGCTGGAGATGGAAGTCTCCGGCCGCAACCTCGCCGAAGGCGTGCCGCGCATGATCAAGCTCAATTCCAATGAAGTGCTGGACGCGCTGCGCGAGCCGCTCGGCGGCATCACCAGTGCGATCAAGCTGGCATTGGAGCAGACGCCGCCGGAGTTGTGTGCCGACGTCGCCGAGCGTGGCATCGTGCTGACCGGTGGCGGCGCGCTGCTGCGCGACCTCGACAAGCTCATCAGTGAGGAAACCGGCCTGTATGTGCAGGTCGCCGATGATCCGCTGACCTGTGTCGCACGCGGGGGCGGTCGTGCGCTGGAGCTGGTGGACATGCACGGCAACGAGTTCTTCTCGCCGGAATGATGCGACACGTCCTTCCCATCGCAGAACGCTGACAGGGAGGGAGTTTGAGGCAGGCTGTTTTCGATCTTCATGCCACGACGAGACCTTCCCGTGCCCTGCGCGGGAAGGGCGCGACAGGTTCCGCAACAGGTTCCACCGTCAGCCGGGCTGGCGTTCGGAATGACACGTTTTCCCGACTTCCATTCCCGACACTCCATTCCCGTTGACCTGACGTGCCCTCCTACGCCGGCCCTTCCGCACACCGCTCCGACGAGATCGCGGGCACGTTGCGGTTGCTGGCCGCCTTGGCGTTCGCCGTGGCGCTGATGGTCGCCGATCATCGCGGTGGCTGGCTGACGTCGATCCGTGGCCAGATCGAAGTGATCGTGCAGCCGCTCTGGCGGCTTGCCGGACTGCCGGCCAAGCTCGGAGACACGGTTCGCGACGATGCCGCCAGCCGCTCACGGCTTGCCGAGGAGAACCAGTCTCTCCGCAACGCGTTGTTGATCAGCAGCGCGCGGCTTGCGCGGCTGCAGACGGCGGCTGCCGAGAATGCACGGCTGCGGGGCCTGCTCGGTGCTGCGGAGCAGGGCGGCCTCAATGTCCAGCTGGCGCCGATCCTGGATATCTCGCTCGATCCCACCCGGCAGCGGCTGATCCTCGATATCGGTGCCGAGCAGGGCGTGACCGTCGGGCAGCCAGTGATCGACGCCGGCGGTCTGCTCGGGCAGGTGATCGCGGTGCGGCCGTCCACCGCGACGGTGTTGTTGCTGACCGATCCCGATCATGCAGTGCCCGTGGCCGTGTCGCGCAACGGAATCCGGCTGGTGTCCTATGGCCGGGGCGATCGTCTGGAGCTCGCCAACGTGCCGACGTCCAGCGACGTCAAGGTGGGCGACCTTATCGTCACCTCCGGCCTGGGCGGACGTTTTCCGCCGGGCTTCCCGGTCGGCACGATCACCGCTTTGCGTCGTGACGAGAGCCGTGCGTTCCTGATCGGTGACCTGAAGCCTTCGGCGCAGCTCGATCGCGGTCGTGACGTCCTGTTGCTGCGCCCCGCGCTGGCCCAGCCTCCCGTGCCTGCTGCCGGCACCGCGACAACGCCAGCG
>JBGSID010000275.1:0-3659 GCA_041751895.1 Lysobacteraceae bacterium
GGCGGCATCGTGGAAGCGGGCCGCCAGTTCACGGGCGAGGCGCAATTTCACGTCGCGCGGGTTGAGCTGGCCGCCGTCGATGTCGGCCTTCAACCGCTTGGCCTCGTCGATACCGATCTCGAAGCTCAGCAGGTCGATCCAGCGCCACATCAGGTCATCGCCGATTTTCATCGTCTTGTTGACGATGTCGATCGCGGGCTCGGCGATGCCGATGTAGTTGCCCAGCGATTTCGACATCTTCTGCACGCCGTCCAAGCCTTCCAGCAGCGGCATGGTCAGCACGATCTGCGGCGGCTGGCCGAAGTGTTCCTGAAGACCACGGCCCATCAGCAAATTGAATTTCTGATCGGTACCGCCCAGTTCCACGTCGGCCTTCAGCGCCACCGAGTCGTAGCCCTGCACCAGCGGGTAGAGGAATTCGTGGATCGCGATGGACTGCTGCGCGGCGTAGCGCTTGGCGAAATCGTCGCGTTCCAGCATCCGCGCGACCGTGTGCTGGCCGGCGAGCTTGATCATGTCGGCGGCGCTCATCTTCCCGAACCATTCGCTGTTGAAGCGGACCTCGGTGCGCGCCTTGTCCAGGACCTTGAACACTTGCTCGGCGTAGGTCTCGGCGTTGGCGAGCACGTCCTCGCGGGTCAACGGCTTGCGGGTGACGTTCTTGCCGGTGGGGTCGCCGATCATTCCGGTGAAATCGCCGATCAGAAAGATCACCTGATGCCCGAGATCCTGGAACTGGCGCATCTTGTTCAGCAGCACGGTATGGCCGATATGCAGATCGGGTGCCGTCGGGTCGAAGCCGGCCTTGATCCGCAGCGGGCGTCCGCCGGCTTTCATAGACGCGGCGAGCCGGGCTTCCAGTTCCTCACGTTTGAGGATTTCGTCGGCACCACGGGAGATGAGTTCGAGGGCGGCGGGGTCGAAGGCGTGATTGGACATCGGCTGGGTCAGTGTGGTTTGTGGGCGGCGGGGGCTGGCCTATCGCAAACATCGGCCCGCAGCACGATCCGGGCAGGGAAGCCAAGCGCGCATATGAACGGAATGTTAAAGGCAAGTTAAAATAAAATGTCGAAAAAAACCAACCCGGTCAAGGATTTGACGCGGTCTTTTCGACTAAATTATGTTACCGCTTTAGCTGTCCAGTCAGGGGAACCCGTTCGATGACCGCACCGTCAAGTCGCACCCTGCGCAACCGTATCGTTCGACTGCGTAATCTGCGTGAGGCATCGGAGCAGGAAGCCCGACAAGTTCTACCCGAAGACATCGCACCCCAGGGGTTCAACGGACGCACCACGCGCCGCCAGTGGGCGCAGGTCAGCCTGGTCGCCACGATGGTCGCGCTGATCGGTGCGATCATCCCCGGCTTCACGAGTGTGCTGCAGCCGGCATCCGCGACGCCCATCCAGACCATGTCGCTGAAATTGCCGCCGCTGTCCCTGGCACGGCAGCAGGGCAATCCCGGTGACAGCTGGCAGGCCGTCACCGTCCGTCGCGGCGCATCCCTCAAACACATGTTCAACGTGCTCGGCGTTCCGGACGCCGACCTCGAACGCGTCCTTGATCACCCGGGCGCGAAGGCCGCGATCGGCTATGTCACGCCGTCGACCCAACTCGTGGTCGACCTGCCGGTCAACGGCAAACTGAGCGCCCTCCGCTATCTGCGCAGCGATGGTCAACGCGTCCAGCTCGACCTCACCGGCGACAAGGTCACCGAAACCCTGCTCAAGCGCGATGTCGACGTGCGCACCGTGGTGCTCAGCGGCAAAGTCGGCAGTTCGCTGTTCCGTTCGGCACGCAAACTCGGCCTGACCGGCGCGCACCTCGACCAGCTGACCGACGAGATTTTCAAGTACGACATCGACTTCGACTCCGACCTCGACGCCGACGACCGCTTCAGTGTCGTGGTCGACCAGATGTGGGTCGATGGCCAGCTGCAGAAGACCGGCGCGGTGCTCGCCGCCGCATTCACGGTCGACGGAAAACTGCACACCGGCTTCCGCCACAACCGCAACGGCAGGCCCGAATATTTCACCTCGGATGGTCGGCCGCTGAAGAAAAGCTTCATCCGCATGCCGATTCCCTATGCCCGGCTCTCCTCCAGTTTCGGCAACCGCTTCCACCCGGTGCTTGGGCGGATGCGCATGCACAAGGGCGTGGATTACGCTGCCGGCACCGGCACCCCGATCCAGGCCGCAGGCGACGCCCGCGTGCAGTTCGTCGGCTGGCAGGGCGGCTATGGCCGCGCGGTGATCCTCGACCATGGGCACGGCTACACCACGCTGTACGGGCATATGTCGCGCTTCGGCAACATCCGCCAAGGCCAGCGCATCCCGCAGGGCACGATCATCGGTTACGTCGGCAGCACCGGCTTGGCCACCGGCCCGCATCTGCACTACGAATTCCGCGTCAACGGCGTACACCGCAACCCGCTGTCGATCACGATGCCGCCGCCGGAGCCGCTGCGCGGCGCCGAGCTTGCCAGCTTCCGTGCCGACACCCGTCGCGCGATGACCCGCATCCGCACCGTCGAAAACATCATCTTCCCGGATGCGATCGAAACGCCGGAAGAGCGCCTCGCCATTGCGCTCGAAACGCCGAAAGCACGCAAACAGAAAAAAGGCTGATCGTCTTGTCCGCCGCACCGCTACGCAAGGCGGTGTGGTCGCGCATTGTGCCGGCGCTGATCACCGAAGATTTTCATCCGCTGCAGGATGAAGGCGAGACCCAGCGGTTCGTTCGCCGCGAAAATGGCGTCGCCCACGTGCTCGAAGTGCAATGGGATCGACACGACCGGCCCCGCTATGTGCTGAACTATGGCACCTGCCCGGTGGATGGCCTGCGCGTGGGAACAACACATCATGCAGCGGACACGGTCTACGCCGGCTGGCTGCCCGACAGCGGGCGTCTGCAACCGCTTCCCGGTGCGACCAGCGCCCATTGGTTCAGGCAGGACGTTCCGCTGATCAAGCGGCTCTTCGGCCGTTCGACACCAACACCCGACACCGTCGTCGAAAGCACATTAGCCCTGCTTCCGGAACTCTGGCGCTATTGGCGCGACGGCATCCCCGGCCGGCACATGCACGCCTGCCCGCCGGTAAGCCCGGCACCACTCGCTGCGGACTGATGCCGGAGTGGCAAGTCCGCGCCTCATCGCGGATCATCCAACGATGGATTCCGAAAAAAACGACCCTCGAAAACTGTTCCTCGGCATGATTTCCGGCACCAGCGCCGACGGCATCGATGTCGCCATCGCACGTTTTCATGACGACCGCCTCCCGCATGTGGAAGTGCTGTACGGCCAGACGTATCCGTGGGACGACACACTGCGCACGCTTCTGATCGAATTGGGTCAGCACGCACCGGCGCTGACTCTGGACGAGATCGGCGAACTCGACGTGCGTATCGGGGCAGCCTTCGCCGCCGCTGCCGAGCAGGCGATTCGCGACAGCGGCATCGAACGCACGGAGATCGCCGCGATCGGCTCACACGGGCAAACCCTGCGCCATCGCCCCGATGGGCGGCGGAACGACGGGATCCATCGCTTCACCCTGCAGCTCGGCGACGCCAGCCTGATCGCCGAAATCACCGGCATCCGCACCGTTGCGGATTTCCGTCGACGGGATGTCGCTGCTGGCGGCCACGGCGCGCCGCTGCTGCCG
>JBGSID010000276.1:0-47288 GCA_041751895.1 Lysobacteraceae bacterium
GCTGGGCCAGCGCAAACTGGTGGCCGCTGCCGATGTCGATCGCGCACGCGCCGCCGCAAGCAGTGCCGATGCGCAGGTGCGCAATGCGCAGGCGCTGTTGAATGAACTCGAACACGGCGCACGCAGTGAACGCATCGATCAGGCGCGATCCGCAGTGCGTGTGGCGGATGCGCAACTCGCCGCGCAGACGGTGACACTCGACAAACTGAAGATCGTCGCACCGCGCGATGGTCGTATCGACAGCCTGCCGTACAAGCTCGGTGATCAGGCGCCGATCGGAGCGGCGCTGGCGGTGTTGCTGGTAGGAGACGCACCTTACGCACGTGTCTACGTCCCCGAGCCGATGCGCGCGGGCGTGCACGTGGGCGACGCTGCGACAGTGCGTATCGACGGCCGCGATGCACCGATGACGGGCCATGTACGCGCAATCCGCAGCGAACCCAGCTTTACGCCGTACTACGCACTGAGTGGCAAGGATGCCGCGCGGTTGAGCTATCTGGCCGAGATCGTGCTCGACAACGCTGGCGATCTGCCTGCCGGACTGCCGGTGCATGTCGAATTCGCCGCGAAATGATCTCGCGATGAACGCAGACAACGTCGAATACGCCATCCACGCCCGAGGCCTCAGCAAACGCTTCGGCACATTGCTTGCTGTCGATGCCGTCGATCTGAATGTGCCGAAAGCGAATGTCTACGGATTTCTGGGGCCGAACGGTTCAGGCAAGTCCACCACCATCCGCATGCTCTGTGGCTTGCTCACGCCGACCGAGGGCGATATCGAAGTCCTCGGCTTGCATATTCCGGAGCAGGCCGAAGCCCTGCGTCGGCGCATCGGCTACATGACCCAGAAATTTTCGTTGTACGAAGATCTGACCGTACGCGAGAACCTTGATTTTCTCGCCTCCGTGCAGGGTCTGTCGCGTGTGGATCGCAAAACCCGGATCGATGAACTGATTGAAGCCTACAGTTTTGCCGATCGACAGAAGCAATTGGCCGGTACCTTGAGCGGCGGGCAGAAACAGCGGCTCGCGTTGGCCGGTGCCATCGTGCACAAGCCAGAACTGCTGTTCCTCGACGAACCGACCAGTGCGGTCGATCCAGAATCACGTCGTGATTTCTGGGAGAAGTTATTTGATCTCGCCGATGTCGGCACCACCATCCTCGTGTCCACGCATTACATGGACGAAGCCGAGCGCTGTCACCGTCTTGCCATTCTCGAAACGGGTCGTCTGGTTGCGGACGGCACGCCAGCGGATCTCACGCGTGCGCTCGCGGGACGCACATTGGGAGTGCGTGCGCGTGAACCGCGCAAGGCGCAGGTCGCGATGAAGGCAGCACCCGGTGTGCTCAGCGTGGCGCAGATCGGAAATGAGCTGCGTGTGCTCACCATTGCAGGCGGCAACGCCGCGCAATTGCAGGCATGGTTGAGGGCGGACGGCATCGATGCCGAAGTCGCCGATATCGAGCCCAATCTGGAAGACGTGTTCGTGTCCGCAACGCACCGGCCGGAAAAGACAGGCAGCCAAGAGGCGAGGGTGGCATGAAGATCGCACAGATCCTGGCGGTGATGATCAAAGAGCTGCGGCAGATGCGGCGCGATCGCATGACCCTGGCGATGATGATCGGCATCCCGACGATTCAGTTGATGATGTTCGGATTCGCGATCAATCCCGATGTGCGCAATCTGCCGACGGCCATTGCCGACATGGCCAACACCAGCGGCTCGCGCGCATTGGCGCAGGACATGCTTGCCACCGGCATCGTGCGTCAGACCGCTTCGGCAAGAACGCCGCAGGAATTGAGCGTACTGCTCAATCGCGGCACGATCCACATCGGCATTGTGATCCCGCCGGATTTCGAACGCCGCAAACTCGATGGGCGCGAAGCCGTACAGGTGATCGTCGATGGCAGTGATACCTCGGTGCAGGCCACCGCGCGCCAGCTCGCGACGATGCCGTTGGACGGCAGCAGTGGTCTGGGCAGAGGGCAGATCAACGTGTTGTCGTTCTACAACCCGGAGCGTCGCGCTGCGGTGAATGTTGTGCCGGGGCTGATCGGTGTGATTTTGACCATGACCATGGTGATGTTCACCGCGATGGCGATCGTGCGTGAGCGCGAACGTGGCAATCTCGAATTATTGATTACCACGCCCGTTTCCAGTGCCGAGTTGATGATCGGCAAGGTCGTGCCCTATGTCGGTGTCGGTCTGATCCAGACCACCGTGGTCTTGGGATTGGGGATGACGGTGTTCAGCGTGCCGGTGCGCGGGCATCTCTACGATGTGTATGCCGCAGCGATGCTGTTGATTGTCGCCAATCTCACCTTGGGCCTGCTGGTGTCGACCAAGGCGCAGACGCAGTTCCAGGCGATGCAGATGGCCTTCTTCCTGTTCCTGCCGTCGATCCTGCTGTCCGGTTTCATGTTTCCCTTTGATGGCATGCCGGTTGTGGCGCAGTGGGTTGCGGAAGTGTTGCCGCTCACGCATTTCGTACGCTTGATTCGCGGCGTGATGCTGCGCGGTGCGAATCTGTACGCGTTGTGGCCGGACGTGCTGGCGCTACTCGCATTTACGGCGGTGATGATGGCTTTGGCGATTTCAAGGTTCAGCAAACGGCTGGATTGAAGCCGGTCGTCAAGGATCGGTAGCGCTTTGCCTTGTCTGCAACATGATTGACATCGCAGCCTGCTGCAATCGCACTTTCCGGATTGCAGGGACGTCGGCCATGCGTCGTATCGCCATTCCATTCGTTGCTTTGCTCGCGCTTTCGTCCTGTTTTTTCACCGATGCCAGCGCCGCAGCGCCGCGCGGGAGTTGGGTAGTCGGCGAGGTCTACAGTTACAACCATCCCTTTGCCGCCACTGCCAGTGATGAGCTGATTACCAAGATGGCGACGATGGCGCTGAGTCCGTACAACTTCTATCGCGGCACCGATCACATCTTCTTTCGCGATATGCAGACAAGGCCGGCATCGGCTTACGTCACTTCGCAGACGGCATTCACATGGATCGGCGGTGACACGCATATCGGCAACTTCGACGCCTCGCGCGACAGCAGCGGCAAGGCCGTGTTCAAGGTTGCGGATTTCGATGAAGGCTATCTCGGCCAATACGTGTGGGATCTGCGCCGGCTCGCGGCCAGCATGGTGATCGCCGGGCGCGAAAACGGGCTGTCGGACATCGATATCCGGACCGCGATCACCACGATGGTCGGGGCGTATGTCGACACGATGAGCACGTTCAAGGGCAGCAGCGCGGAGCTGAGTTTCCAGCTGACGAAATCGAGCACGACCGGCGTCGTCGACGACACCATCGCCGCCGCCGACGGCAAGAGCCGATCGAGTCTGTTGTCGAAATATACGCAGCTGAATGGCAGCGCCCGGGTATTCCAGAACCTGTCGAATCTCGTGCCGGTCACATCGGCGACCTACAGCGCGATTTCCAGCGCAATGAATGCATACGTCAATTCGATCGCGTCGTCGAAGCGCTATGCCGCAAGCTATTACACGGTCAAGGACATCTATCAGAAAACCGGCTCAGGCTTGGGTAGCCTTGGTCGCCTGCGCTACTACGTGCTGATCCAGGGTGCGTCCTCGTCGACCAGCGATGATGTGATCCTGGAGATGAAGCAGGAAACGCCCAGTGTGGTCGCGATCGTCAACAACGGTCAGCTGCCGGCATCGGTCTACGAATATCACGAAGGCGAACGTGTCGCGAAAACAGCCAAGGCCCAGTTGATCGATGCCGAGGTGTTGATCGGCTACACCGCCATCGCCGGTCAACCCTATTACGTCCGTGAAAAATCCCCGTATCAGGAAGACTTCGACTACACCCTGCTCAGCTCCGCAGGGAAGCTGAATACGGCCGCGACTTATCTGGGGCAAGCGCTGGCTTCTGCACATGCCATCTCGGATCAGGACTACGACGCTACCATCGTGAGTTACAGCATCGACAAGCAGGTGACCGATGCGATCACCAGCAAAAGCGGCCTGAAGACCGAGATCGCGAACTTCGCGTTCGATTACGCGGCGCAGGTGCAGTACGACTGGCAGTCGTTCGTAGCCGCCTACAACAACGGCACGCCGCTGTACTGAGCCGAGCGAAGCCCACGATCGCTTTTTGTAGGAGCCGCAAGCCGCGATGCTTTCCCCTTGCGTTCCACGCAAGGGGAAAGCTCAGTTTTCTTCCGTGATTCCAGCTACAAGCCTGCCCCGCAGCGAGTTGCTCATCGCATCAGTCACCACGATATCCACGAACTGTCCGATCAATTTCGCCCCTGCGGGTGCCGGGAAATTCACGAAGCGCATGTTCTCGGTGCGCCCGGTCAGTTCGTTCGGATCTTTCTTCGACGGGCCTTCGACCAGCACGGTCTGGGTGCTGCCGATCATCGACTGCGAAATACGCTTCGCGTTCTCGCTGATGGTGGCCTGCAGCCGAGCAAGGCGTGCGTGTTTCTCTTCGCTGCTCACAGTGTCTTCGATGTCAGCTGCGGGCGTGCCGGGGCGGCGTGAATAGATGAACGAGAAGCTCTGATCGAAGCCGATGTCTTCGATCAGCTTCATGGTCTTCTCGAAATCGGCGTCGGTTTCCCCCGGGAAACCGACAATGAAGTCCGAGCTGATCGAGATGTCCGGACGTACGGCACGCAGTTTCCGGATCTTCTGCTTGAATTCGAGTGCGGTGTAGCCGCGTTTCATCGCCGAGAGGATTCGGTCGCTGCCGGACTGCACGGGGAGGTGCAGATAATTGGCGAGCTTGGGCACGTCGCGATAGGCCTCGATCAGTGAATCGCTGAATTCGAGCGGGTGCGAGGTGGTGAAACGGATGCGTTCGAGGCCTTCGATCTCGGCGAGCGTGCGGATCAGCAAGCCAAGGTCGGCGAAGAGTATTTCTCCGTTCGAGCCAGGGCTCGAACTCGGGCCTTCACCGTATGGCCCACGATAGGCATTGACGTTCTGGCCGAGCAAGTTGACCTCGCGCACGCCCTGCGCGGCGAGTTGGGCCACTTCCACCAGCACGTCCTCGAATGGGCGGCTGACTTCTTCGCCGCGGGTGTAGGGCACCACGCAAAAGCTGCAGTACTTCGAGCAGCCTTCCATGATCGAGACGAAAGCCGTGGGGCCTTCGGCGCGGGGTTCGGGGAGGCGGTCGAACTTTTCGATCTCGGGGAAGCTGATGTCGACCTGCGGCTGGCCGGTCTCGCGCTTGGCGCGGAGCATGTCGGGCAGGCGGTGCAGGGTCTGCGGGCCGAAGACCAGGTCGACGTATGGCGCGCGTTTGATGATGGCGGCGCCTTCCTGGCTGGCGACACAGCCGCCAACACCGATCACCACTGGCCGATCACCTCCCTTCAGTTTGCGCCAGCGGCCGAGCCGGCTGAATACCTTCTCCTGCGCTTTTTCGCGAATCGAGCAGGTATTGATCAGGATTACGTCCGCTTCTTCGGCGATCGTGGTCAGTACCATGCCTTCCTCGGCACTAAGAACTTCCGCCATCTTGGTGGAGTCGTACTCGTTCATCTGGCACCCGTGTGTCTCGATGAAGAGCTTTTTCGGGGTTGCGGAGGACGTTGCGGAGGCGGGCGCGGGGGCCTGCGGGGCGAGGATGTCGGTCATGGGCGTGTCCGGGGCGCGGTGATGATTCCGGGCCGGATGAAGGGTGAGAAGAGGCGACAGTGTATGCCGGCGCGGCATCTGAGCGTGGTACGCGTCCCCAAGTGACGGTCGTTGGCGTTTAACAATCAAGCACTTGGCAAATCTTTCGAATCCGGAGACACTCATCGGCATGACCCGGGGCAAGACGATTCTCGCAATTGGCGTACTGCTGGCAGCTACAGTGGCGGCGCCCGCTCATGCCGGAACGGTTTACCGTTGCGACAGCCCCGATGGCAGCCGCACCTATGCCAGTAAACGCGTCATCGGCGCCAAATGCGCGGCGGTGAGCAGTTACACGCCGTCTCCCGCTGCCGCGCGCAGCGCCCCGGTTGCGACCTTCACCGGTGCCTCCAGCGAGGCGCCGGTGTCCACGGTGCCCGTGTCCTCGACCCCTGCCGTTGCCGCATCGGCGCCGATTGCAGGTGCTCAGACATCCCAGGTCGAAACGGCGCCTGCACCGATGTCCGTCATGCCCCGGCAAGGCACGACCCGACGGGTTCAGGGCGAGGTCTATTCGTACATCAAAGATGGCATCCGCCACTACACCAGCAAGTCGCCGAAAGGCGTGGCCGGTGCCACTGCAGTCCGTTCGATCCGTTACAGCTTCCTCGAAACCTGTTACGCCTGCGCGCCGCTGCAGGGCGTCAATTTCGGCACCTTGCGCTTGAATACGGCGGCCTATGAGCCCGAAATCCGTGCGGCCGCTTCCAAACACGGGGTTGATGAGGCAATCGTGCGGGCGATCATTCATGCCGAGTCTTCGTTCAACCCGAATGCGATGTCTCGTGTGGGCGCCCAGGGCCTGATGCAGCTCATGCCGGCCACCGCGCGCCGTTTCGGGGTGTCCAACGCCTTCGATGCCGATCAGAACATCCATGGCGGGGTGCAATACCTCGCATGGCTGCTGAAGCGCTACAACGGGGATCTGACTCTCGCCGCCGCCGGCTACAACGCGGGCGAGGGGGCGGTCGACAAATACAAGGGCGTGCCGCCGTACAGCGAGACCAGGCGCTATGTCGAGCGCGTGCGGGTGCTTGCGGAGCGTTATCGCGGCGTGCTGGCCGGCCGGGGCTGACCGCGCGGTAGCCGCAATGAAGTGCCACCGAAGCCCGTTCCGGCTGCCTTTCGAGCCATGTCGGGCGGCCCTCGATGGGGGCGGGATCGGGGTAAAGATTGTCGGCCGATTCAGCGTTCCGTTACACTTCGTCGTCTTTGCCGGCCCGCTTCGGTTCCTGAAGCCGGCCTGCAGCCCAAACTAGCCTAAGTTTTGCGGAGTGCCGGATGGCAACAAAAGTCGTAAGCGGGTCGGATCACCATCAGGGTGACGGCGCGCAACCGGTTGACGAGGGTCGTCGCCGCTTCCTGACCGTCTCCACCGCTGTGGTGGGTGCTGTCGGCGTTGCTGGTGCAGCGGTTCCGTTCATCAAATCCTGGATGCCCAGCGCCCGCGCCAAATTGGCCGGTGCACCGGTGACCGCCGACATCAGTGGCCTGGTCGAAGGCCAGCGTCTGGTGTTCGAGTGGCGCGGCCAACCGATCTGGATCGTCAAGCGTTCCAAGGCCGTCCTCGACGCGCTGCCTACGCTTGACGACAGACTGCGCGATCCGATGTCCGAGAATCTCGATCAGCAGCCGGCCTACATCAAGGGCGAGCTGCGTTCGATCAAGCCGGAGATTTCGGTGCTGGTCGGCCTCTGCACACATTTGGGCTGCTCGCCGGAAATGAAAGCCGAGATCCGGCCCGAGCCGTTCGATCCGGAATGGAAGGGTGGTTACTTCTGTCCTTGCCACAAATCGCGCTTCGATATGGCAGGTCGTGTCTTCCAGGGCGTGCCCGCACCGACCAATCTGCCGGTGCCGCCGCATTACTTCGAAAGCGACAACACCATCATCATCGGTGTTGATCCGAAGGCAGGGGCATAAACCATGTCAAACATCGTGATGCGCACCGCCAACAACGTGATGGGCTGGGTCAACGATCGTGCTCCGGCATTGATGCCTGCATACCGCAAGCACATGTCCGAGTACTACGCGCCCAAGAATTTCAATCTCTGGTACTACTTCGGTTCGCTTGCACTGCTGGTGCTGGTCAACCAGATCGTCACCGGTATTTTCCTGACGATGCACTACAAACCGAGCGCCGTGGAAGCTTTCGCGTCGGTCGAGTACATCATGCGCGACGTCGATGGCGGTTGGCTCATCCGCTACATGCACAGCACCGGTGCGTCGCTGTTCTTCATCGTCGTCTATCTGCACATGTTCCGCAGCCTGATCTACGGGTCATACCAGAAGCCGCGCGAACTGGTGTGGATTCTGGGCATGCTGATCTATCTGGTGCTCATGGCCGAAGCCTTCATGGGTTACGTGCTGCCTTGGGGCCAGATGTCGTTCTGGGGCGCCAAGGTGATCATTTCGCTGTTTGGCGCGATTCCCTACATCGGCACTGCGCTGACCGAATGGATCATGGGCGACTATCTGCCCGGCGATGCAACGCTGAACCGCTTCTTCGCGCTGCACGTCATCGCAATGCCGCTGGTATTGCTGTTGCTGGTGGTGCTGCATCTCGGCGCGTTGCATGAAGTGGGTTCGAACAACCCCGATGGCGTCGATATCAAGAAGGGTCCGAAGGGCAATCGTTGGGATTCGAGCAAACCGAAAGACGGTATTCCGTTCCATCCGTACTACACGGTGAAGGATCTGTTCGGCGTCGGTTTCTTCATGATCATCGCCGCATTCATCATCTTCTTCGTGCCGACGGTCGGTGGCGTGTTCCTCGAACACGACAACTTCACTGAAGCCAATCGTCTGGTGACGCCCGCGCACATCAAACCGGTGTGGTACTTCACGCCTTACTACGCGATGTTGCGTGTGATTCCGCACAAGCTGAGTGGCGTCATCGTGATGTTCGCAGCGATCGCGGTACTCTTCACCGTGCCGTGGCTCGACAAGGCCAAGGTCAAGTCGATCCGTTATCGCGGTGTGATCGCCAAGATCGCAATCGCCATCTTTGCGGTCAGCTTTGTCTGGCTGGGTCTTATCGGCAATGGTCCGGGTACCAATCCGACCGAGACGATCATCGGCCGCGTGCTGACTTTCCTCTACTTCGCTTTCTTCATCACCATGCCGGTGTGGACGAAGCTCGACAAGACCAAGCCGGTTCCGGAACGGGTGACGATGCATGACTAAGCCATCCACGATGAAGTTCTCGCTCCTCAGCCGAGCGGCAGTCCTGCTGTCCGGCCTGCTGCTGGCGGGTGCAGCGCTTGCCAACGAAGCCGGTGGCCTGGAACAGGCGGGCGTCGATCTTGAAGATCAGGCCTCATTGCAGCGCGGCGCGCAGTCGTTCATGAACTACTGCGCCGGCTGTCATTCATTGAAGTACATGCGCTATTCGCGCATTGCCGAGGATCTCCACCTCAGCGAAGCGCAGGTCATGGACAACCTCAACTTCACCGGCGCGAAGTTCGGTGAGCAGGTGGTCAGTTCGATGCCGGCGCAACATGCCGAGAAATGGTTCGGCAAAGCGCCGCCGGATCTGAGCGTGATTGCGCGTGTGCGCGGCAGCGACTGGATTTTCACGTACCTCAAGTCGTTCTATCTCGACGAATCGCGTCCGCTGGGCTGGAACAACAAGCTCTTTCCGAATGCATCGATGCCTAACCCGCTGTGGGAAATGCAGGGTCTGCAGCGCGCGGTCTACGGCAAGAAGGACGAGAAGACGGGTGATGCACCGGTCGATCGTCTGGAAATCGCTCGGGCAGGCACGCAGAACGCGGAAGAATTCGAGCGCACCGCGCGCGATATCACCGCATTCCTCGAATATGTCGGCGAGCCGGGTGCGATGAAGCGCCAGCAGATGGGTGTCTGGGTGATGCTGTTCCTGACGTTCTTCACCCTGATGGCCTGGTTGCTGAAGAAGGAATACTGGCGCGACGTGCATTGATTTGATGGTGCAGCGTTCCCTTCGCGCGACGATTTCATGCAAGGCGGCCGGGATTCCCGGTCGCTCTTGTCCTTGAGGATGGATGGCGAGTCTGCGTATGCGAAATGCTCTGACCCTGTTTTCTTCCGTCGACGATGTGCTGTGTCATCGCGTTCGCCTGGTGTTAGCGGCGAAGGGCGTGACCTTCGATCTGGTCCCCGTGGACCCGCAGAATCCTCCCGAGGATCTGATCGATCTGAATCCCTACCATTCGGTGCCGACGCTGGTCGAGCGCGATCTGGTGCTCTACGCGGCTTCGGTGGTCAGTGAATATCTGGATGAGCGGTATCCGCATCCACCATTGATGCCGATTGATCCGTTGTCGCGTGCACGCTTGCGCTTGGCGATGCTGAGGATCGAGCATGACTGGGTACCGCAGGTACAGGCGGTGCAGTTCGGCAACAAACAGCAGGCCGAGGCAGGCCGCAAACGGCTCAAGGAGCTGTTGACCGCCGCAGTGCCGCTGTTCAAAGCCAGTAAATTCTTCCTGAACAATGAAATGAGTCTCGCGGACTGTGCGATGGCGCCGATCATCTGGCGCCTGAATGCGCTCGACGTGCCGCTGCCCAAGGACGGCAAGGTGATCGAGGATTACGGCAACCGGATTTTTCGTAACCCGGGTTTCATCCGCAGTCTGACGCCGCAGGAAAAGAGTCTGCGCGATCTGCCTGCCTGATACCGTTTTGATGTCATCGACAGTCGACGCAATGCCGAGCCCACCGCTGCCGATATCCTCCGGGAGTACACTCCGGCCATGACCGAAGGGTCTACATCACGCATGACCAGCCATCGTCCATATCTGTTGCGGGGCCTGTATGCGTGGATTGCCGACAATGGCATGACTCCGCATCTGCTGGTCGACGCCACCCGCCCTGCTGTGCAGGTGCCGGCATTCGCGGTCAATGATGGCAAGGTGGTGCTCAACGTGGCCGAGCGTGCCGTGTCCGGTCTTGATATGGGTAACGATGCGATCAGCTTCACTGCACGTTTCGGTGGTGTGAGCCATCCTGTCTGGGTGCCGGTTTCCGCTGTGTTGGCGATCTATGCCCGGGAGACGGGGCAGGGGATGGCACTTCCGGAGGAGATCGGTGACTCTGCGGTAAGTACATCCGGTGCGCCGGAAGATGACGACGACGGTGGTGATGATCATGCACCACCGTCCAAACGTGGCGGACACCTGCGTGTCGTGAAATAGCGAAAACACGATTCAGAGCGCTACGATGCGACAAGCAGACTGCGGGGGGCAGTCGGATGACATCGATCCATCATGAAAGTCCTGTCGACCGTGCATGCCCTATCTTCTCCGGGGTGATTCGCTGTGGGTCTGCCCCGGAAAAATCAGATACTGGTAGAGCGATCTCGCGCGGGTCAATCCCGCTTGTCCTGCTCCGGGGGCGCGTGTTCCAGGATGGTGTGCTCCAGCATGCTCAGCTGCGGGCTCCTCTCCAGCGCGGCTCGCGCAGAAGGTTGTATCGGGCCGCTGAACGACACCAGCCGTTCGCCGCGAAGTACCAGTCGTGCGATGTGGCGGTCCGTCCCGTCTTCCGAATATTCGAAACGGAAGCTGCGCTCGAATCCAAGGCGACCATCTTCGCCACGACGCAGGCGCAGGCCGGTCGCGTGCACGGTCTGGTCGATCAGTTGTACCCCCGCCGTGCGGCAGGCTTCGCCGCCCAGGTAGATCGCCTGTTCGGCGGCGGCACGCGAGGCGCTCCAGAATGCGAACACCATCGCACCCAGAATCATCAGGATCAGTAAAGTCGGCATTCAACCAATTTGCGGCCAGTGGGCCGCAGATGCAATCCCCGCAACCGGAGCAAGATCGCCCATGAAGCTCGTATTCGCCGCCGGCGAATTCCCGCCTACCCTGCTGCAACAGGGCATCAAACGCATCGGCTCGGCGGTCGATGCCGATATCGCGCTCAGAAATTCCGACATTCTTCCCCAGCACTGCGAACTTCAGGTGACGTCACATGGCGTGATGTTGAAGATCTCGCCCGGTGCTGCGGTCAGCGTCAACGAGCGGCCTGTGGATGGCCTCATCTCGCTGCGGGCAGGCGATCGGATCGCGTTCGGAAATGTCGAGGCTTCGATCCTCGCGCTCGACGCGCCGCGCCCTGCAAGCGTGGCGGCGGTGGATGTCGACGATGTCAGCACTACGACCGTGCGTACCGCGCTGCCAAAATATGCACTGCGCGTGCAGACCGGTCGGATGTTGGGGCGCAGTTATGCGTTGACGGGGGCGACGGTGGTCGGTCGTTCACAAGAATGCCAATTGCGACTGGAGGATTCGAACCTCTCGCGCAAACACGCCAGGCTGATTCCCACGAACGACGGTGTCGTCATCGAAGATCTCGGTTCGACCAATGGCAGCTTCCATAACGGCAAACGCGTGCAGCGTGCGGTCGCCCAGGCCGGCGATGAGATCGGTTTCGATACCCTGCGCTTCCAGCTGTTGGAAACAAGCCAGGAGGCTGCATTCAATACGGCTCATGGAGCCGGCCGCGCAGGTGTGCCGCGCTGGGTGTGGGTGGCCTGTATCGCGGTGGTCGGTATCATCGTGGTTGTTGCGATGATCTGATTGCTCGAAACGGGGCGATGCGGTGGATGGCACAAATGCACTTGCTGCCAAGGCAGGTGCTGCTTCAGTTCAACCTGCGGTATTCCATCGCCATGATGAAGGCGCGGGCTTCCACGGGTAATGGGTCCAACTGCATTGGATCCAATGGTGTTGAATCCAATGCCGACGCGCTTTTCAGCAGCAGCGCGAGATGGCCTTTCGTGAACTTGCGTGTCGAAAAAAATCTTCCGATCGGTTGCCCGTCATGGATGATCGTGTAATCGGATTTGAACATCGACCGCAGATCTGCAGTGACCGTCAACCGGCCGAAGCCCGGAATATCGTAATCAGTGGAAGTGTGCTTCAGCCGATTGGCAGTGGATTTGCTGATGCGGGTGCCTTCACGCGTGCAAAACGAGGCCTGCAGATAAGGACGTTTGATGTTGTCGATCGTGTAGTGGTTGCCTTGGATCGTCATCGAAATGGCACCGGGTTCGTAAGTCACGACGCCGACGTCTCTTCCCCAATAGTCTTTGAGGATCAGTTGTGCGTTCTTCCAATTGGTTTGCAGTGAAGCGACAAGGGCATCCTCGGGTTTGAACCCATGGCCCACCCTCCCTTGCAGGAAAGCGGACGGTTTGGTGTCGAGCAGCGCTTTCTCCTGGCGCGTCTGCAATCTGACGAGAAACACGATGAAGCCCGCGAAGAAGATCACCACGCCCGCCATCGCCAGCAAAATGACGTTTTCCTGACTCAACGCGCCAGCACCGATCATGTCGGTGGCGGCCCCAGCTTCAGCGACAGGTCGATTGCCCGGACATGCTTGGTCAGGCCACCGATCGAAATGCAGTCGACCCCGTCTTCAGCAATCTCGCGCAAGGTCGCCATGTCCACGCCGCCGGAGACTTCCAGCGGTATGCGCCCGTCGAATGGCGAGGACTTCGCGATCCTGACGGCTTCGCGTCGGCTGTCGGCATCGAAGTTGTCGATCAGGATGCGTTCGCAGCCTTCGCGCAGCGCCGCTTCGAGCTGTGCGAGGGTTTCCACTTCCACGATCAGCGGCAATGCCGGATGCATCGCACGCGCAGCATGGATCGCGCCTGCGAGCGAGCCCGCTGCGCGGATGTGGTTTTCCTTGAGCATCACCGTGTCGTAGAGGCCGATGCGGTGATTGACGCCACCACCGACGGCGACGGCATATTTCTGCGCCAGACGGAGGCCGGGAATGGTCTTGCGGGTGTCGAGGATCTTCGCGCCGGTGCCGCGCACCGCATCGACATGCGCTGCGGTCATCGTCGCGGTGCCACTGAGTGTCTGCAGGAAATTCAGTGAAGCGCGCTCGGCGGTAACCAATGCGCGACTGCGGCCGGCGAGGGTGGCGATCACGGTGCCCTTGGCGACATGGTCGCCTTCGGCGATGCGCCAATCGATACGGACATCCGGGTCGAGCGCGCGGTGACAGGCGTCGAACCACGGTCTGCCGCATATCACGGCATCTTCCTTGCACAGCAGATAGGCGATGTCCGGGCCGTCCGGCAACAACGCGGCGGTGACATCACCGCTGCCGATGTCCTCGGCGAGCGCCGCAGCAACGTTGGCGGCGATGGCCTCTGCTGGCGGCGGTGTGGGCCCTGCGGTCATCGCGGGGCTCACAGCCCTTCTACGGCCGACACCGGAATCCCTTCCTCGATCAGCAGCACCGGAATGCCGTCATCGACGCGGTAGAGCATCTTGCGATCGCGGGTGATGAGTGCTTCGCGCACCGGTTCGGTCTGCGCTGTACCGTCGGCACGGTTGACGTTGCCCGCAGCGATGGCGCGGTTCAGCGCCTCCAGCCCGGGCTTGTCGAGCAGGGCCAACGGCTGGCGCGTGGCGGGGCAGACGAGGAGATCGAGCAACTTGCGGTCCATGGTCATCGCTGGGGGTGTTCGCGAGGGCGCGGGGGATCGGTAGAATACGTTTTTAGCCGGGGGACGACCATGTCAGCCAAGCCCGAGGGCGTTTCGAACCCACCGCTGGTCGGTGTCGTCATGGGCTCTCGCTCCGACTGGGAGACGATGCAGCACGCCGTGGCCAAGCTTGAGGCTTTGGGCGTGGCCCATGAAGTCCGTGTGGTTTCGGCGCACCGCACGCCCGATACGCTGTTCGAATACGCCGCCAGCGCGCAATCGCGCGGCCTGCGCGCGATCATTGCCGGTGCAGGAGGTGCTGCGCATCTGCCGGGGATGCTCGCGGCAAAAACCCCGGTGCCAGTACTTGGTGTGCCGGTGCAGAGCAAAGCGCTGAGCGGCATGGACTCGCTGCTGTCCATCGTGCAGATGCCGGCAGGTATCCCGGTCGCCACGTTCGCGATCGGCAATGCCGGCGCTGCGAACGCCGCGCTGTTCGCCGCAGCGATGTTGGCGAGCGACCATCCGCGTATCGGCGCTGCGCTCGACGCGTTCCGTGCGAAGCAGACGCAGGATGTCGCCGACAACGACGATCCACGCACATGACCACCGTCGGCATCCTCGGCGGCGGCCAGTTGGCACGCATGCTTGCGCTTTCTGGGGCGCCGCTTGGTCTGCGCTTTCTCGTGCTCGATACTGCCGCCGATGCCTGTGCCGCACAGTTCGTGCCGATGATCGTCGGCGATTATCGCGACGAGGCCGCGCTTGCCGAGTTCGCTTCCAAAGTCGATGTCGCGACGTTCGATTTCGAGAATGTGCCCGCAGAATCCGCGCGATGGTTGAAAGAGCGCATTCCCGTCTTTCCGAATCCACGGGCGCTTGCCATCGCACAGGATCGCTTGGTCGAAAAAACGCTCTTTCGCGAGCTTGGTATCCCGGTGCCGGACTTCGCCGATGTGGCGGATCGCGCTGGGCTCGATGCCGCGATCGTGCGGATCGGCACTCCCTGCATTCTGAAAACACGACGTCTTGGTTACGACGGCAAAGGTCAGTTCCGGATCAAGTCACCGGCGGATGTCGACGCGGGGTGGCTCGCGCTCGGCGCGCAGGCGGAAACGGTGGGCCTGATTCTCGAAGCTTTCGTGCCTTTCGAACGTGAACTCAGTGTGGTCGCGGTCCGTGGCCGTGACGGTGAATTCCGCGCTTGGCCGCTGACCGAGAATTGGCATGTCGATGGCGTGCTGTCGGCCAGTCTCGCGCCCGCGCGCGTGGACGATGCCCTCGCGCAGAAGGCCTACGCGCATGCGCGTGCGTTGGCCGAATCGTTGGATTACGTCGGCGTTTTCGCGCTGGAGCTGTTCTGCCGAGACGGCATGTTATTGGCGAACGAACTTGCGCCGCGTGTGCACAATTCTGGTCACTGGACCATCGAAGGCAGCGAAACATCGCAGTTCGAGAATCATCTGCGCGCGGTGCTCGGTCTGCCTCTCGGTGACACCCGGATGGTCGGTCACGCGTGCATGCTCAACTGGATCGGTGCGATGCCCGATGCGATGCCGATGTTGCGCGAATCGGGTGGGCATTGGCACGACTATGGCAAGGAATCGCGTGCAGGACGCAAAGTCGGACACGCGACACTGCGTGCGGACTCGACAAGCGAACTGGCGGATGCGCTGAACCGTCTTGGCATCGCGCTGGGTCGTGAAACGCAGGTTGCGCCTGTCGTTGCAGTGTTGGCCAACAGCCCGCGTTAGGCGTTCAACGGCGGGTCTTCGTTTCTGGTTCCGCTGTGTGTGGTGTATTGCCCGTTTTCTTGTAGACGCTTCATCTGCAGCATCAGGCCGCAGACGTACACCAACGAATAGGCGATCAATACGGCCGCCAATCCCAACGTGAGCATGCTGGGCGATTGCTGTGCCGCCAACAGGCCGTCATGTGTCCAACGCCACGCAAGCCTTCCCAGCAGGATTGCGGTCAATATGCTGCCGATCCATGGATTCTGATTGTAGACACGCTTGCCTTCGCTCCAGGCGACGTGGGTGTGCTTCAGGCCGAATAATCCCATGGCGCCGCCTAGCGCGCCGCCGATGCTGAGCGGGATGAGAACTTCCGGCTTCAAGAACGAGAGGGCGATCAGTGCGCATGCAACCAGTGACAGCACCGCAAGCCGAATGCCCGCCCGCACCGGCTGCCATGCCTGTACGCCGAAATTCCTGCGGATCCTTCGATAGATCGCCAAAACGAACAGGGCCGGGAGCCAATAGGGCATGGCGTGCGTCAGCAGGGCAGCAGGCATTCTGTCGGCTTCATCGGTGTGTAATGCGCATCATAGCGGTGGCGATGCTGGTGTGGCCGGAAGCGATGGGCGCAAGCGATCTGCGAACAATGTAGATCGGACATTGTCGACAAAAACGAACGGCCGGAGCGCCCGGCCGTTCGATGTCATTGATCAGGATGTGCCTCAGCGGCAGCGTCCATAGCGATCCGGCGACGCGCCGGGACCGCCGCGTCGACCCGGCGGATTTTCCCAGTTGGTGCCACGCCCACCTGCGCGGCCCGGCGGGTTGTTGTCGTTGTCGAGCCAGCAACGCTTCGCCTGGTTCCAGAAACCATAGCGGGGATGCCAATAGCCATAATTCGCGTTGAAGTAATAGCCGCCATCGACGATGGTGAACTTGTAGCGTGCATTGTGCTGGTGATAGTAACGATAGTTCGGGGATGCGCCCGGGCCGCCACGCCAGCCCGGCGGGTTTTCCCAGTTCGTGCCCGGGCCACCGACGCGGCCTGGCGGATTGTCGTCGCGGTCGCGTTGATGCGCACCGGCGTTGTTGGCGAAAGCGAGGGTGAAGGTCAATGCGAAAGCGGACAGCAGTGATGTGAAGCGTGTCATCGGTGGCTCCAGTGCGTGGAAGGCCAACGGAAAATGCGTGGGAGGGGGCTGTCGTTGACGGACGGGGCGGCGCGGTTCAAGTCCCGGTCGGGTTGATGACTTTCGCGTTCAGCTGACGCAACGCGTGCACGCATGAAAAAGGCCGGAAGTCCGGCCTTTTTCGATTCTTGTCGAAAGCGTTGATCAATAGATGTTGATCAACGCAGGTCGATCATTTCATCTGCGACGCGACGAAATCCCAGTTCACGAGGTTCCAGAACGCTTCGACATACTTCGGACGCGCGTTGCGGTAGTCGACGTAGTAGGCGTGTTCCCACACATCGCAGGTGAGCAACGGCGTGTCGTCCCCGGTCAGCGGAGTCGCGGCGTTGGATGTGCTGGCCAGGGCCAGCGAACCATCGGGGCGCTGCACCAGCCAGCCCCAACCCGAACCGAAGGTGCCGACTGCGGTCTTGGTGAATTCCTCTTTGAACTTCGCGAAGTCGCCGAAGGCTTTGTTGATGGCTTCGGCCAGCTTGCCGGAAGGTTCGCCGCCGCCGTTGGGCTTGAGGCAGTTCCAGTAGAACGTATGGTTCCAGATCTGTGCGGCGTTGTTGAACATGCCGCCCTGGGATTTGGCGACGATTTTCTCCAGCGACATGTCGGCGAACTCAGTGCCCGGGATCATGTTGTTGAGGTTGGTGACGTAAGCCTGATGGTGCTTGCCGTAATGGAAGTCGATGGTTTCCGCGGAGATATGCGGCTCCAGGGCGGTGCGATCGTAGGGCAGGGCTGGCAATTCGATGGCCATGTCGGGCTCCTTGTGGGGGATGACGGGTGAACGGAGGCGGGCGCACAGGCCCAAGACCGTGTGAAGGATTACAATGCCTGATTCTAACCCCACCTCTGCCGCAGCGGTTTCAAACGCTGCCGGCACCATCCCGCAGGAGAGTCCCATGCCGGTGTTGGAACGTATCCAGTCCGAAATCGAAGCCAATCCCATCGTGCTGTTCATGAAGGGCACGCCGCAGTTCCCCATGTGCGGCTTTTCAAGCCGGACGTCGCAGGCACTGAAGGCGGCTGGCGCTACCAGTTATCACAGCATCAACGTGCTGGAAGACCCGGAAGTCCGCGCGAACCTGCCGCGGTTCTCCAATTGGCCGACGTTTCCGCAGCTGTTCATCAACGGCGAGCTGATCGGCGGTTGCGACATCACCATCGAATTGTTCGAGTCGGGCGAGCTGGCCCGGATGATCGCCGAGGCACAGAAGGCTTGATGTCGGACAGCCCGATGCCGGAAGGCTCAACGTTGGAAGGCCCGGTGTCGGCGGTATCTGCGCCCGCACAGCGCGCGCTGGAAGGTCGCGTCGTGCTCGTCGTGGGTGCGCATGGTGCCCTTGGGCATGCGTCCGCGCTCGCGTGTGCGGACGCAGGCGCGACCGTGGTACTGCTCGGCCGGAAAGTACTCAAGCTCAATCGGGTTTACGATGCGATCGTTCGTCAACGTGGCGAGGCCTTGCTCTATCCACTCGATCTGGAAGGCGCGACGCCTGACGACTATGCCGAGATGGCCGACCGTATCGAAGCCGGCCCCGGTCGTCTCGATGGTGTGCTGCATTGTGCTGCGGATTTTCCTGGGCTCACGCCGCTGGAAAACACCGATCCCGCCGCGTTTGCGCGCGCGCTGCACGTCAATCTGACAGCACGCTGGTGGCTCACACAGGCGTGCCTGCCGCTGTTGCGGCGGGCCGAGGATGGGGCAGTGGTGTTCACCATTGATGACGCTGCCGGTAGCGGTCTGCCTTACTGGGGCGGGTATGGCGTCGCGCAGTCCGCGCTGGGCACGCTGGTGGCCATGCTTCACGCAGAACTTGCGAATTCGCCGGTCCGTGTGGCCGGTTTGGCACCCGGGCCGATGCGGACATCGTTGCGGGGCAAGGCTTATGTCGAAGAAATCGATGGCATGGCAAATGATGTGGTGACCGTGGCGCCGGACTGTGTGCACCTGCTGTCTGCTGCGGGCATCGATCAGCGTGGCCGGATCTGGTCGCCGTCGCGATGAGTATCGCGTCAGCCGCCTTGCTCTTGTTCCTGATTCTCGACCCGCTGGGGAACGTCCCGGTGTTTCTCAGTCTGCTGCGTCCGCTTACGCCGCAGCGGCAAAGAGTTGTCCTCGCGCGCGAGTTGCTGATCGCGCTGGTCGTGTTGATGCTGTTTCTGTGGTGCGGCAAGTTCGCGCTGGAATTGATGCACCTTCGCGAGGAGTCGGTGTCAATCGCTGGCGGTATCGTCCTTTTCCTGATCGGCATCCGCATGATTTTCCCGCGCCCGGAAGGTCTGATGGGCGAAATTCCCGACGGTGAGCCCTTCATCGTGCCCATGGCTATTCCGCTGGTGGCCGGCCCATCCGGCATGGCGGCCGTGATCCTGATGGGCAGCAACGACCCCGCGCGACTGGGCGACTGGAGTCTGGCGCTGATGATCGCCTGGGTGGCGACGGCTGCCATCCTGTTCTCTGCGACGTACCTCTACAAATGGCTCGGCCAGCGCGCGTTGACCGCTGTCGAGCGACTGATGGGCATGCTTCTGGTCGCGATTTCGGTACAGATGCTGATGGACGGCATTGCCACTTATTTGAAGATCCAAGGCCCGCTGGCAGGGTTGTAAGCGAGTCGATGCCTTTCGGTGTAGAGAGATGAATGTCTTACGAAATGACATTCAAGTGATTTGTTACAAGCGTTCAGTCAATGATTTCAATGGGTTAGATGGCAGTGACGCGTCATCCTCCTGTCATCTTCCGGAGCTATCGTGTTAACCTATAGTTAACCTGAATCTGTTGGTTGTACGGATAACGGCTTCAATCTCCCCCCGTTAATGAGTATCGCGGCGCTTCGGCGCACGCGATTCTTTGTGTACGACCCAGCGTATCTGCTCTTCATCTAAAGAGTTTCCATCGAGTTTCCATTGAGGCCAAGACCAATGAACCATTCGAAACGTCTCCGACTTTCTAAGCTGTCGATCGGATTGATCGTCGCCCTCGCAGCAGCGCCCACATTCGCCCAGAGCACGTCCGCCGGCGTCGGTGGTCAAGTGGTTGGAGCCGATGGTCAGCCGGTGGCTGGCGCTGTCGTGACCATCCGTCACGCGGAATCGGGTACGAGCAGCCGCGTCGTCACCGATGCGAACGGCCGTTACAACGCGCGCGGCCTGCGCGTCGGCGGTCCTTACGTGATCACCGTGGACAAGGAAGGGACCGGTACCCGCTCTGAAGACGACGTCTACCTGAATCTCAACGAAGTTTCCCAGATCGATCTCGCCATTGGTGCCGAAGAACTCGAAGCCATCGAAGTCACCGGCAGTGCGGTCAGCCAGGTGTTCGCCTCGGACAAGATGGGCTCGGGCAGCAACGTGACCCGCCAGCAGATCGAATCGTTCTCCTCGATCGATCGCAACCTGCAGGACTACGTCCGTTTCGATCCACGTATCGCGCAGACCGACAAGTCGCGCAACGAGATCTCGGTCGGCGGCCAGAATCCGCGTTACAACGCGATCCGCGTCGACGGCATCAGCACCAATGACGCGTTCGGCCTCGAATCCAACAGCCTGCCGACCCCGAAGCAGCCGTTCTCGATGGACACCATCGACCAGATCTCGGTTGACGTCGCCAATTACGACGTGACCATCTCCGGCGGCACTGGCGGCGTGATCAATGCCGTCACCAAGTCGGGCACCAACGAATTCCACGGTTCGGTGTATGGCATTTATCGTGACAACGACTGGTCGGGCAAGAACGAAAACAACGTCCGCCCGGTGCTGTTCGACAACGAAACCACCTATGGCGTGACCATCGGCGGCCCGATCATCAAGGACAAACTGTTCTTCTTCGCCAACTACGAGAAGTACAAGGGCAAGGAACTGTATGTCGGTAGCGGCGCTGGTACTGGCCCGATCGGTTCTGGCGCCAGCAACATCGTCGGCATCACCCAGGCGCAGATCGACGAAGTGATCCGCATTGCGAACGCCAACTGGGGTTTCAATCCTGGCACCTTGTCCCTCCCGGCACTCGACACGGAGTCCGAGGAATTCGGCGCCAAGATCGACTGGAATATCAACGACAATCAGCGTGCCAGCTTCCGCTATGGCAAGTCCAAGCAAAGCCAAGCGAACCTCAACGGCTTCAGCAACAACAATCTGGCCCTGAGCTCGTATCAGTACGTACGTGACTTCGATCTCGAAACCTACTCCGCGTCGCTGTTCAGCGACTGGACCGAGAACTTCTCGACCGAAGCCAAGGTGTCGTTCCGCGATTATTCGGCGGTGCGCACCCCGCTCTCCGATCTTCCGTCGATCTCTGTCCGTATCGGCAACAACTTCCTGAATCTCGGTACCGAGCAGAACACGCACGCCAACATCCTGAAGACCGAGACTTGGAATGCATTCTTCGCCGGCAATCTGTTCCTCGGCGACCATGCGCTGAAGTTCGGCTTCGATTACGAAGACAACGATATCTACAATCTGTTCGGCCGCCGCACCAATGGCGTCTACAGCTTCAACTGCATCAATACCGCCACCAACGCACTGGGGACGGGTTGCGCGCAATCGTTTGAATCGGGCAATTCCAGCCGTTACCAGCTGTTCTACCCGCAGGGTGGCAATCTGGACAACATGGCGGCGGCGTGGGGCATCAAGAACGTCGGTCTGTTCGTACAGGACAGCTGGACCGTCAACGACAAGCTGACGCTGAGCTTCGGTCTGCGTTACGACGAGCCGATGGTGAAGAACAAGCCGCAGTACAACGCTGTGGCTTCGACCACCTTTGGTTACGACAACAGCGCGACCATTGACGGTAATGGCCTGTTCCAGCCGCGTTTCGGTTTCAATTACCGCTTCGACGGGGAGCGCCAGACCCAGCTCCGCGGTGGTGTAGGCCTGTTCCAGGGCGCAGCAGCATCGGTGTGGCTGTCCAATCCGTATTCGAACAACGGTATTTCTTACACCGATTACTTCTACAGCAACGGTCTTAACTCAGCAGCGACCTGCGCCAACTTTCCGAACGGCTGCTTTAGTGCCGATCCACGCAATCAGATCAACGTGATCGTGCCGGGTGCCGGTGCCACACAGTCCATTGACTTCATTGATCCCGATCTGGGTCAGCCTTCGGTGTGGAAGGCGAATCTTGCGTTCGACAAAGAGTTGCCGTGGTGGGGCATGGTTGCCAGCGTCGAGGGCATCCTGACCAATGTCGAGGAAGGTATTTATTACCAGCAGCTCAATCTGGGTGCGCCGACCGCCGTTGGTCAGGATGGCCGCCAGATCTACTGGAATGCCAATGGCCGTAATCCGACCCGCTGGAATCAGTTCGGTACTGGCTCCTCCGTCGGTTCGCGTGCCAACAGCAACACGGCGTACAACGATGCAATCATTGCCCGTTCCACCAGCAAGGGCGACAGCAAGCAGTTGACAGTGTCGTTGGAGAAGCCTTTCAGCCGCGAAAGCGACTGGTCTTGGCAGGTGGCCTACACCTACACCAACGCCCGGGAAGTCAGCCCGCTGACCAGCTCGACCTCCAGCTCGCAGCTCGGCAATGTGGCCGTGTTTCAGGCCAACGAAGAAGTGTCCGCACGTTCGAGCTATGAGATCCGTGACCGCTTCACTGCGGCCCTGAACTGGAAGCACGACTTCTTCGGTGACAACACCACGTCCGTCGGTCTGTTCTACGAAGGCCGCACCGGCCGTCCATACAGCTATACCTTTGACAACGACGCCAATGGCGACGGCCGTCTGAACGATCTGCTGTACATCCCGACGGCTCCGGGCGACGTCAAGTTTGGTTCTGTTGCGGAGGAAGCCGCATTCTGGCAATACGTGTACGGCAACGATTACCTCAACAGCCATCGTGGGCAGGTTGCGGCCCGCAACGGTGCACATACGGCGTGGGTAAATCAGTTTGATCTGCGCGTCTCGCAGGAACTGCCGGGTTTCATGGAAGGTCATAAGGTTGAACTTTCGTTTGATATCGCCAATGTCGGCAACCTCCTGAACAAGAAGTGGGGCGTGATCGACGAAGTCGGTTTCCCGGGTATGCGTGGTGTCGTGGAATACGGCGGCATTGATCCGAGCACCGGCAAGTACGTGTACCGCTTCAACACGCCGGACACCACGAACGTCTACGACAGCAAGGGTATTTCGCGTTGGTCGGCCCAGTTGTCGCTGCGCTACAAGTTCTGATCAATCGATCCGAACCATTTTTTCACGAAACGGCCGGGGAAACCCGGCCGTTTTCTGTTGACAGCAGCGGCAGCTCATTAACGAAAAAAACGAGCGCGAATTGGACTGCTCTCATAGTTGGAGTGAATGTCTTGTGACTTGGTTTGGATGGGGGATAGAATCGTGTTCATGGAAGATTTCAACGGTAATTTTTGCACAGGATTAGATAGGCCTCCGGGCAGGTCTGATTCCGTTGCGTCTGGTATTACTGGAGGGGTTCTTCGATACTTTACGCCAGACCCGCTTCCGGATTTGCTACAAAGGTGTCAGCCTCTTGGGGGTTTTGCGCCTGTAGGTCTGTCGGATGAGATTTATATGTCACTTGCTCTGGCGGGAGCTGCATCATGTGCTCGTGGTCAGGTTGATCGCAAACAAGCGGCATTGTTCTGTAATCTGATTATGGGGCAGATTGATCTTCATACATCCCAAGATATTATTTCATTGGGGCGTCAGGTAAGTCCGCGCGCAGTGGGTATCCGGCGTGAGATGGTTTATGCAGATGCGCTCATTCCAAGCATGGCTCGCCAAATTTATGCGCATCATGAATGTTTACACGATTTGATGGAATCCCTGCAGGATGCGCTGAATAGGCCATGGGAAATTGATGTAAGTATTGTTGCATCGGTTGTTGGTTTTTTTTGCGCTCAGATGCATCCATTCGTTGATGGAAACGGTCGCTGGACGCGCTTGATGGTGGTGTCTGCTGGGGCAAAAAGAGGGCGAACGATTGATGGGATGATTTGTGCGATTTTTTTGAATATATGCAAATCTGTTCTAGCGAACGAAATTTGGCCTGAATCGAGAATTTGTGGCTTGCGTGCATATTTGGAAGCTTCCAGCCGATTCAATGCTGTTTTTCGACAGCTGTTGAGCACTGAATTCATTGCTGATATGGTTTGGCTGAGCACAAGTCTTGCCGGTCTTGCAAAGAGCGCTAGGCTCAAAGCAAGTTTTTTGGCGAAGATATATTCGGAAGGTGATATTTCACCTGAGATATTGAAAAAAGAACTGGGCATTTCTACGAAAGTTGCCAACGCATACATTTGTCAGGCTAGAGAGCAGTGTGCTTCAGTGTTTGTTTCTGATATGAAGATCAATATCAAGCCGATCTGGTCATTAACATCTGACGCTGCCGAAATGGCAAAAAAAACTGTATTTTATTAAATTTACTAAACGGCTATTAAGGAAGATTGCAGTGAGCATCATTGAAAATTATTTTGGCTGCGAATTGTCGCAGCGCGCATATGGAAATCTGAAGTTTGCAATTCTTACCATATTGTCAATAACTACTGTTGCAGCGACAATTGGATCATCACCGGCAATGGCGGGCGACTACGATGATCTGGATACTGTTGTAGTTATTGGTAGGCGTATCGATAATCAAGACTGGCGCAGAGATGCTATGGAGTGGGCAGCATGGGTGGCTAGTCGCGGATATAGGTTGGAAGGCCCTGGATCAATGAGTACAGAGTACTTTCTACCGGAAGACGGGGTAGCTGATCCTGGGCAGTTCGATACGACGGAAGGCGGTTGCGATACAAAGCGTGGCAATCCGATTAATTTCGCGACCGGGGCTAAAATCGAAGAGGAGCTTGATTTTAGTAGTTATGAAGAAGAGGTGCCATTTTTCATAAAGAGAAAATTTAATAGCAATTATTCGGGCACTGACGATTTCTTTGGGCGGGGATGGATATCAAATATTGACTATAGGCTTGGGGTCTCGGGTGATCTTTCTGTAGTGACCTATCGGAAAGAGGATGGCACCTATATAAATTTTGACCGCGTTGGTATGACTAATCATTATAATGATAGGCAGTTGGGGGGTGTTGAGTACGTAGAAAAAAATAGCGATGGCACATATTCGCATCATGGCAGCAATGGCTTCATAGAGACGTTTGGAAGTTTGGGGGGGCTTGGGTCTTTTGCATATCAAATTATCAGTGTAAAAAACAAAAGAAATATAGGTTGGAATTTTGAGTACAGTCAGGCAGTTGTGTCTGGAAAGAAACAGCTTGCAAGAATTAATCATTCATCTGGCAAATATATCGATCTTGCATGGCAAGGAAATCGTTTAAGTGCAATCACCGACCCCGGTGGAAATGTCTATACATACAATTACGATCTTAGTCCTAACGGGTTTGGTAAGCTTGTGAGTGTCGGCCTTCCTGAGGGAACTGTAGTTGAATATCATTATGATGTTTCGCAAAGAATAGTTGGGAAATCGATCAATTCAATTAGGTATTCGTATTTTTCTTATACAAATCACTTTTGGCAACAGTGCGATCAGTACGGTGGAAATTGTGGGTATGCGAACCGCTACGTCGCTGCGTCTACTGATCATGGCGTGGGCATTGATCGTTATTCTTTCGAATACAACATCGATACTGATTCGAATCCTGAGGTAATTAAGAGCGTAGTTGAGACTAATCCGCTTGGGAAGAAAACTACGTACACATTTGAAAATAACAGGTTGACAGGTATTGCGGGGCAGGCGACTGCAAGCTGCGTCGCGAGCTATCAGGAAATCACGTACGACCAAAACGGGTACAAGGACTTGGTCGTTAGGTTGGATGGCACCGCAATTGACTATGATTACAATGCGAAAGGTCAGTTATTGCAGAAGACAGAGGCAGTGGGTAGCGCGCTTGCGCGCACCACAACCTATGTCTGGGATGCTACCCGAAATTTAATGACGCGGATTAATCAGCCTGATGGGCTGCAGTTTGACTTCACATATACAGCCGCCGATGAGATTCAGTCGGTAACGGAAACGAATACTTCGTCGTACGGAGTATTCGGACAGTCACGGGTGACCAGTTATTCATATACCTATCACCCAAGTGGCTTGACTGCAACGCGCACGATTGATGGACCTCTCTCGGGAACGGGAGATGCCATCATCTATATTTACGATGCGCAGGGTAATTTGACGTACGTCCAAAACAGCTTAGGGCATCTGATCAGTTACTCGAACTACAACGGACTCGGTCAGCCTGGGCGCGTAACTGGCGTTAACGGTGCTGTTACTGACTATACATATGATGGCCGAGGACGTGTGAAAACAGTGACGCGCATCGTGTCCGGCCAGCCTTCCACTACGACTTACTCATATGCGGCAAACGGCCTGCTTCAAAGCGTGACGTTTCCAGATGGCGTCGTTGAAAGCTACGAGTACGATTCGGCAAGGAGACTTACGGCGACCAACAGACCAGGCAGTGCAGGCACTATGGAGCGGTTGGTCTATGCCTACAATAATGCTTCTCAAGTAATCCAAGCCAGCACATATACTGTCATTTCTGGCATAAGTACGCTTGTATCCAGGTCCTATACCGATTATGACGAGTTGGGGCGTGTGAAGGCGCGCCGTGGAAACAACGGACAGAATATTCGTTATGGTTATGATGAAAATAACAATCTGACGACGATTACAGATTCGCTGAATCGAATCACCACGATGGCTTACGATGCGCTGGGTCGGCGATTGACGTCGACTGATCCTTTAGGGGCTGTTACACGGTTTGAATACGATGCGGGTGATCGGATCACGAAGATTACAGACCCAAGAAATCTGAATACGACATACGTATACGATGGCTTCAGCCAGCTTTGGGCGCAGAACAGTCCAGATACTGGGAGTACTACCCAGCAATACAATGCCAGTGGTCAGCTAGCGGCGACGACGCGCAATGATGGCTCTTGGCTTGGATATGGTTACGACACTCTGGGGCGGCTCACTTGGACGGGCACAGGTGCTGAGGCGCGCTGGTATAGCTATGACTGGTGTGGATCTGGCAAGGGTTTGTTGTGTGGTGTCTCTACTTCCGATCCACAGCAGCAGCTGAGCTCCACAACGTATGACTACACGCCTGAGGGGCAGGTTGCCTTGAAGCGGGATGTCGCTTCGCCCGGCGGTACCTATGATTGGACTGGTTTTTCATACGACAACATGGGGCGCCTTACTGGAATGAGTTACCCGAGTAGTATCTCAGTCGGGTACGGATATAGTGGTGGCAAGCTGACGGTCATGAATGCGACCACGGCAAGCGGTACTCCACATAATGTGGTCTACGACATCCGCTATCAGCCTTTCGGACCAGCCACGAGCTGGAACTATGGCAATGGGCTGACTCGAAATTTCTATTACGACCAGAATTCCAATGCCGGTGATCTGAGATTGACGGGGCTGACAACGAAGGACGGCGGTACGGCGCTGCAGAATCTGTCGATGACGTACGACTCGAACAATCAGATCACTGATATCACCAATTCAGTCAATCCCAACTATTCGCAGAACTATAGCTATGATCCGCTCTCGCGTTTGACGGGGGTGGTGTCGCCATCGGGTAATGAGTCGATCCAGTATGACGCCACTGGCAATCGGACGATGCATAACTGGTTGGCTGCAATCGCCAATGAGGTTGATCCCGCCAGTAATCGTATCGTCCGAGACTATGCTGCCGGGGGCGATGGAATCGTTTATACGCACGATGGCCGTGGCAACCGTGCAAGTCAGTCATGGAACAACTCGACTGCGACGTATGCATACGATGCTTTCAATCGCCTCAAGTCCGTTTCCAGAACGGCGTCGACGAGTTACGCCAACAATAGCTATATGTCGATGACTTATCCAGCGGGAGCTACGACCTACACGACGAATGCGCTTGACCAGCGTGTTGCAAAATCCAATGTAGCTACGTCTGCACGTTATGTATATTCCGGGCAAAACACCCTGCTAACCGAGAACAACAATGGGCAATGGACTTCGCATCTTTGGTTGGGCGGGCAGCCGGTTGGCTTGATTCGCAATGATGCGATGCATTGGACGCATACGGATCACCTCGGTCGCCCTGAGCTGGTCACAAATACGATCAAGCAAGTCGTGTGGCGTGCGAAGAATTTCCACTCCGAGCGAGGAGTGGTACAGGACAGTATTGGCGGCTATAACCTTGGGTTGCCCGGGCAGTATTTCGATGATGAGACAGGGCTTTGGTACAACGGTTTCCGCTATTACGACAGTCGGCTTGGGCGCTATTCGCAGAGTGATCCGATTGGTTTGATAGGTGGATTGAACACGTATGCCTATGTTGGTGGGAATCCGGTTTCTTTTATTGATCCCTTCGGCCTTGACAGAATTGTTACCTACATGAATTTAGGCGTCACGGCTTACTACGATAACCAAGGCAATATTGTGAATTCTTGGTCTTCCAGGAACGATGTGAGCAGTCGCTCTTTGCCCGGCGCTGCTGGACCTTATCACTCAGATCACGTTTATCCTACGCCGGGACCATACAAGAACAACGCCAGAGCTTTTGGCCCAAATGGAATTCTTAAAACAGACGATACAAGAAGAGGACGCTGGCTACATGGCGGTGGGACGGGGCTTGTAAATCCATCCGCTGATCAGCAAGGCTGGAAGCCCACGATGGGCTGCACACGAATGCAGAATGAGGACATCAAGGATCTAACCGATTTTGTTCGTGCTGTTCAAGAAGGTGATCCAACCAGAGTGATCACCTATGACAGGGTGAATTACGAAAATCCGCAAGTCGTCCCTATCTGGTGAGTTTATGAGAAACGCACTTGGCTTGGCTTTTATATTTCTATGCTGTTTGAGTGGTGAAAAATCCAGCCAAGACTTAGTCTTGGATGCGTTCAAAAAGGGTGACTTTGTCCCGCATGTATTCACCGATCAGCAGGTTACACGACAACATGGCGAAGGCGCAGTTCGTCATGTCGATGGTGGAATTGAGCGTGTTTATGCTTCAACTGGCTGCAAAGTCTGGCTGAGGTTGTCTGTTGGAACAGATGCTGATCCTGAGTATCGAATCGTTGAAGAGTTATTGCTTAGTTCGATTCCTTTGTCAAAAAAAGAATTTTTTTACAATGAAAGTCTTTGCAAAACCAGTCTGCATGGGATATCTCTTGGAGACAAAAGCTCTAAAATATCCAAGGTGTTCAGGGGGGGGGGGCTAATTAAAAAAGGGCAGGCGACATTAGCCGGAAGAAGTTTTGAAGAGATTTATGTGAATCCCAATAAAGATGAATCCGATCTTTATTATCGATTTTATATTGAGGGCTCTGAGGTAGCGGCATTCTCTATAGGTGTCACTGAATAACATGACGGCCTTGGTGTCGCGTCCGCACTGTTCGCAACTAGATCAGTCAGCAGATTTCTAAGGGCGCAAACTCCCTCACCGGCGGCGGTTTTGCCTAGCCGCTGGCATTTGCCTGCAGCGGGGCTCGATCTGTCCGAGTTGCTGCTGACTCTTTGGAGGATTACCCAGCGCATATCTAATTCGTTATCGCTGCCTCCGGTCTCGGTAGAGGATGACTGATTCTTCTGGTGCGCCCGGGGCAGGGATGTCCCTAACTGAGCCGAAAACCGATAAAGTCGACCCAATACACTAACGACGACAGACTACAGCGAGCAATGAACGATTCCCACGCATCACACGACTCCATCCTTCCCACCGTCGACGCGCACATCTATCCGCGCGGCGGTCTTGATGTTCTTTCCCGCGACGAGGTTGCGCGCCTGCGCGACGCTTCGATTGGTGGCATGCACGAACTCCTGCGCCGTTGCGCGCTGGCGGTGCTGACCAGCGGCAGTGCTTCCGACGACCCACGTGCCGCGCGCGAGCTCTATCCCGATTTCGACATCCAGGTGTTGCAGCAGGATCGCGGTGTGCGCATCGATCTGGTCAAGGCGCCGGCGATGGCTTTCGTCGATGGCGAGATCATCCGTGGTGTCGCCGAGCTGCTGTTCGCGGTGGTGCGCGATCTAGCATACACCGCGATCGAGCTGAGCGGTCATGGCGGCAGTCGCGATCTGTCGACTTCCGACGGCATCACCGATGCGGTGTTCGGGCTCCTGCGCAACGCACGCATCCTGAATCCGATCGATCCGAATCTGGTGGTGTGCTGGGGCGGTCATTCGATCAATCGCGACGAGTATCTCTACACCAAACAGGTCGGGTACGAGTTGGGCCTGCGCGGCCTTGATATCTGCACCGGCTGCGGCCCGGGCGCGATGAAGGGGCCGATGAAAGGCGCGACGATCGCCCATGCCAAGCAGCGTCATCGCCGCATGCGTTACATCGGTATTACCGAGCCCGGGATCATTGCCGCTGAGTCACCGAACCCGATCGTGAATCATCTGGTGATCATGCCGGATATCGAAAAGCGTCTTGAAGCGTTCGTGCGCATGGGTCACGGTATCATCGTGTTTCCGGGCGGTGTCGGGACTGCGGAAGAGATTCTGTATCTGCTCGGGATCCTGCTCCGCGAAGAAAACGCATCGTTGCCGTTTCCGTTCATTCTGACCGGACCGTCTGCATCGGCGCCTTATTTCGAACAGATCGACAAGTTCATCCGGCTCACGCTCGGCGAAGCGGCCACGTCGCGCTACCAGATCATCGTGGGCGATCCCTCCTCAGTGGCCAAGCGCATGGCGACGGGTATCCGCAAGGTACGTGAATACCGCATCTCCGAGAAGGATTCGTTCTTCTTCAACTGGTCGTTGGAGATTCCTTTGGCGTTCCAGCAACCGTTCATTCCCACGCACGAAGCGATGGCCGCGCTCGACCTGCACCATGGCCGGAAACCACATGAGTTGGCCGCCGATCTGCGACGTGCGTTTTCGGGCATCGTCGCGGGTAACGTGAAGGAAGATGGCCTGCGGCGGATCGAAGAACACGGGCCGTTCAAGATTCATGGCGACAGCGACATGATGCAGTCGCTGGATGCACTGCTGCGTGCGTTCGTTGAACAACGGCGAATGAAGATTTCTGGCGCGTACAGGCCTTGCTACGAAGTCGTTTCGTGATTCGAGACGAGTGGTCCGCGCTTGGTGATTCGACTCGAGTGACTCAGGCCGGGTGACTCGCCTCGCGTGATTCACCTCGCATGATCCAAATGCCTGCGGAGATCATGTCTTCGCAGGCAGTTTCACGGTGGCGATGAACCGGGCGTCTTCGGTCTTCACCTCGACGCTGCCGCGACCTTCGGTGTATGCCTCGATCTGCGCGAGCGATGCAGGCAGGCCGACGTTGTGTCCAGTCGATGCGCCTGCAGGGCCTTCGGGAACCGGGTTCGTGATGATGATGGTCACGATGTCGTCGCTGTCCTCCACGCAGATGCTGATGTCGCCGCCACCCGCGATGCGTTCGATACCGTGTTTGATCGCATTTTCGACCAGCGGTTGCAGCGACAGCGTCGGTACCAGTGTTTCAGGCATCGGCTCGGGCAGTGTCCAATGCACGCGCAGGCGTTCGCGGAAACGCAAAGACTCGATTTCCAGATATCGCTGGATCAGTGCGATTTCTTCCTGCAGCGGGATTTCGCGCGGCCCGCCGAGTGCGGCGCGAAACAGGTCGGCAAGGTCGAGCAGCAGATGTTCGGCTTCGTCTGGCCGATGATGCACCAGTGCCGCGCCGGTATTGAGTGTGTTGAACAGGAAGTGTGGACGCACCCGTGCCTGCAGTGCCGCGAGTTCCGCCTGTTTGGCGCGGACCGCGAGCAGACGGACGCGCCAATGATTCTGGAAAGCGGCCAGTGCAAGCCATCCTACGATCATCGTGACGCCTGTCACACGCAGAAAGACGTCGACACGCGCTGTTTTGGATATCCGCCACAGTTCGCCCAGCAGAAGATCGCTGATCGCCAGCACCGACCAGCTGCTGATGAGCAGGAATGCGAGAGCGATGTAGGCGATGAGCTGTGGTTTGACATCGCGGAGTCGTACACGCAGGAGATAAAGGCCACCCAAGGTCAGCAGCGCCACCCATTGCACCATCAGCGATAGCAGTCCGAACCGCACCCAGCGCCCTTGGGGCGACTCTCCGGCCAGCGTGAGTACGGCGGCCAGCCCCTCGGCTGCAAGGACGACCCAGATCACGACCCGGGCTTGCCAGAGACTGTCGAGCGGGGCGACCGTCTTGCTGGATATCGTGGGTGGAAGCGGGTTGTTCAGAGGTGTCGGCATGCCACCATGATGCCCCGATGCACGCCCGAACGGGCAGGGGGACCGTTCATGCGGCCGTGCTGGCCGCCCATCGGTGATGCATTGGTACCCGCAGTGACACAGGCCTATGCTCACCCTCATTGACGATTGGAGGTGAAATGCGAGTCTTCAGCCAACGCAGCCCCGCATCCAGCGGTCGGCCTTCCAGGCCTGCCAAAGGCTTCACACTGGTTGAGCTGGCCATCACGCTGGCCGTGCTCGCGGTCCTCATGGGCATTGCAGCCCCGTTGTTCACCGGTGTGAGCAACGGCAACCGGATGACCAGCAACGCCAACGAAATGGTTGCCGCGCTGCAGATCGCACGTTCCGAAGCGATCCGCCGCAATGTGCGGACCACGCTGTGCCAGAGCGCCAACGGCAGCACGTGCAGCAATGCCACGCCATGGCAGGGGTGGATCATTTTCGCGGACGCGAATGGCAATGATGTGGCCGATGCCGACGAGATCGTCCGGGTCGGTAACATCGAGACTCCGGTGCAGGTCATTCCCAGCAGCAACGTGACGAATTCGCGGATCACTTTCCGTGCAGACGGCTTGGCCTATGCCGGAAACAACCTGCTCGAAGCGAACATGCGGGTCTGCATTCCGGTCACGAATCCCAATCTCAACGTTCGCGACGTCAATATTGCTGTCGGCGGGCGCGTTGCAGTCCGGGCGCCGATCGATGCCAGCGGTGCATGCCCAGTTCCGGGAAACACATGATGCATACCAATTCGAACCATTCTTCATGGCGATACCGCCACCGTACGCCGACGTCGGCTGCCGCCGTTCGTGGCGTTGGCCTGATTGAAGTGCTGGTCGCCGTTCTTGTGCTGGCCATTGGCCTGCTCGGTGTCGCCGCCATGCAGGCGACCGCTCTGCGCAACAGCCAGAGTTCGCTCGAACGCAGTCAGGGCGTGATGCACGTCTACACGATTCTCGATTCAATGCGGGCCAATCCCCAAGCGGCGCGCGCGGGGGCTTACAACATGGGCCTGACCTGTGCGGTACCAGGGGGCGGCAATCTCGTCGCCAATGACAAGAGCGCCTGGATCGGTGCGCTGCAGCAGAATCTGGGCGCGACCGCATGTGGCCAAGTTGCCTGTGTCGGTGCGCTCTGCACGATTACTGTGCAATGGGATGACTCTCGCGGGACCGCAGGCGTCACCACGCAGACTTTCAGCACGACGACACGCATATGACACATACGCCACTCTCAGTGAAGCGCAACTCCCCTCGTGGTCGTATGACGACACGTGCCTCTGTGCGAGGCGTAACCCTTGTCGAGTTGATGATCGCAATGATGCTTGGCCTACTGGTGGTTGGTAGTGCCAGCGCGATCTTCATCTCGAATCGCCAGACTTATCGCGCCACGGAAGGTCTGGCCCGGGTCCAGGAAAACGGCCGCATGGCGTTTGAGCTGATGTCCCGCGATCTGCGCGATGCTGGCAGCAACCCTTGCGGCAATGCTGACCGCAAACAGCCGCTGAAACTCGTCAATGTGCTCAACAGCCCCGCGTCGCAGTGGTGGACGAACTGGAACGACGGCATTATCGGTTACGAAGGTGCTATTCCCGCATCCAATCCAGCCAATCGTGTCGCTGGTACCGATGCGCTTGATCTGATGTCGGGCGACAGCTCAAGTGGCGTGACCGTCGTCTCGCATAATCCGAGCTCTGCACAATTCCAGCTCAATACCGTCAACCACAGTCTGGACGACAACGATATCGCCATCGTCTGTGACTGGCGCCAGGCGTCGATCTTCCAGATCACCAATGCGCAACCGGGCACCAATGCCGTGATCGTGCACAACACCGGTGCGGGTAGTCCCGGCAATTGCAGCAAAGGTCTCGGCTATGCCAATCCGCCGAAATGCACGACCAACGGTACGCCTTACGAATACGGCCCGAACTCAATGATCGTGCGGCTGCATGCAACGCGCTGGTATGTAGGTACTACGGCAGGCGGCGGGCGCTCGCTCTTCCGCAGCACTGTGATCAACAACAGCGGCGCGCTTGCTGTACGGAATCAGGAAATTGCTGAAGGCGTCAACAACATGCAGCTGCAATACCTGATCGAAGGCGCTGCGAATTATGTCGATTCCACGGCTGTCCCAGCCAATCGTTGGGAAAATGTCACGGCGGTGCGCGTCGTGCTCGATGTGCGGAGCGCCGATGGCGCAGGCGTCGGTGGTGCGCAGCTGCAGCGTCGCGTTACTCATACTGTCACCCTCCGGAATCGCATGGAATGAATACTTTCGCTTGCCATCCCGTTGCTTCCCATCGCAAACAAGGCGGCGCCACGCTGGTGGTGGTGTTGATCCTCCTGCTGGTGATGACATTGCTGGGGCTCGCCAGCCTTCGCAGCACTGTGCTCGAAGAGCGCATGACGTCCAATCTGCTGGACCGCAGCTTGGGTTTCCAGGTCGCCGAGGCCGGTCTGCGCGAGGCAGAAGCGGCTTTGAGTCCGAATCCCGCTTTTCCTGCGGCAGGTTGCAATCCCCAAGGGCTCTGCGCACGTCCCGACCCGACTGCGGTCGAGCGTTGGCTGGATCCGGGCTTCAATGCGTGGCGCACGGCCTCCGTGTTCGATGCCGCCACCGCCGCGCCGCAATACATCGTCGAGGACATGGGCGAAGGCCCGAATTGGCGGGACTGCGACCGCCTGTCGCCGATTCATCCCCTCTGTTTGACGCCGCGATATCGCGTCACCGTACGGAGTGAGACAGACGGACGTGCATCTGTTCTGCTCCAAACCGTTTATGCCGGCAAATAATCCCGAGGCAGCCGTGAACATCATCTCCCGTACCGCCCATGCTCATCCCGCGCGCAGCAAGTCGCGCCTGGCACCGCTATTGGCCTGTCTGGTCACCTTGCTCGGATTGCCGGCGCACGCTGCGGTCTCGTTGCCCGATACTCCGATGCAGACCAACAACGGTGTGCCGCCGAATATCTGGTTCATCCTCGACGATTCCGGGTCGATGGGTAACACGTACATGCCTGATGACGTGCCAGACACCACGCCGACTCGTATCGAGACGCAGACGTACACCCGCAACACCATCTATTACAACCCGAGTTCGACCTATCGTGGTTGGCAGAATGCCGACGGCAGCTTCATGGCCGATACGCCGTACACGTCGGCTTACAACAGTACGACTACCGCGAGTGGCGGTAGGACGGACCTCGGCGATTCGACCCAGACGTTTTACATCCCGTTTGCGAACATCACCGACTTCGCCGATTCCCGGCAGTACACCCGATACCAGTTCCGCACGGACGGTACTGCGACCAGGTGTGTCTGGCAGACCAACAACCCCGTGGGCTATAACAATTGCGCCAACAACGTGACGACTTTCAGTTGGCCTGGCGGTGTGACTCGCAACCTCGCCCAGGAACAGCAGAATTTTGCGAACTGGTATTCCTATCACCGCACCCGCACCAAGGTCGCCAAAGCCGGCGTCAGTTATGCGTTCAACGACCCGAGCGTATTCAACGCCGACAGCGACTATCGCGTTGGTTTCACCACGATCTGGCGGCGCAATGAGTTCCGCATTCCGGTGACCAATAACAATGGTCTGTTCAAGGGCAACGACCCTGGCGAAAATCGCCGGGTCTGGTTCGATCGCCTGTTCGGTGCGACCGCTTCCAGCACGACGCCGTTGATTCCTGCCCTGACTCGCGCCGGCCAGTACTTTGAAGAGACGGGTGCCAACGGACCATGGGGCCCGCAAGCGACGGCTTCGCAGTTCGAATGCCGCCAGAACTTCTCGATTCTGACCACCGATGGTTTCTGGAACAACGGCAATACCAATGTGGGTAACAGCGACAACAGCGGCGGTGCATCGGTCACTCGTCCGGATGGCCCGCCGTTTACCTACACCGCCTCGCGGCCGTTTATGGACAGTTGGAGCAACACGCTGGCCGACGTTGCGATGGATTACTGGAAACGCGATCTGCGTGCGGACCTGATCAATACGGTGCCGGCATCCGCCTCCAACCCGGCGTTCTGGCAGCATATGGTGACCTTCGGTATTTCGATCGGTCTGAAGGGTACGCTTGACCCAAAGGTCGACCTGCCGGCATTGACCAGCGGTGCCAAGGTATGGCCGAATCCGATGGACAACGAAGATCTCGAGCGCATTGATGACCTGTTCCATGCCTCGGTCAATGGGCACGGCGCCTTCGTCGCGGCCGGTAACCCGGATGAGTTCGCCGAGGGGCTTGGTAACGCACTGCGTGCGATTGCCGCGCGCCGCGGTTCTGGCTCCAACGCGACAGTGACCGGAACCTCGACTTCCGCAGGCACCAAGGTGTTCCAGGCGAAGTTCTTCTCGTCGCAATGGAGCGGTGAAATCCAGGCTTATCCGGTCACCGGTGCGGGCGTCGACACCAGCAATCCGTTGTGGACCGCGACTATTCCGACGATCGCTTCGCGCAAGATCTATACGCATAACGGCTCAGCAGGCGCGACATTCCCGACCAGTACGCAGACCGCCGCGCTCTCTTCGTCGGTGGCGGCTTACATCCGCGGTGATCGCACCGAGGAACCGCAGTTCAACGTGACCGGCACGATGCGCAATCGGACGTCATTGCTCGGCACGATCGTCAACAGTTCGCCTACCTATGTGAAGACATCCAGCTCTGTTGATACGGTCTATGTGGGTGCGAACGACGGCATGCTTCACGCTTTCAACGCGGCGGACGGCGTGGAACGCTTCGGCTATGTGCCGCGCGGAATCGATCTGGACAAGCTCAAGGAATTCAGTGAGCCTGGCTATGGCCACCGTTTCTTTGTCGACGGCCCGCTGGTGACATCGACGGATCGTGAACTGTCCGGTCAGACCGTATTGGTTGGCACGCTCGGTCGTGGTGGCAAGGGCCTGTTCGCGCTCGATGTGACCGATCCGACGGTGTTCGGCCCAAGCAAAGTGTTGTGGGACAAGGACGGCACTTTCGACAGCGACGTGGGCCAGATTCTCAGCAAGCCGTTGATCGCCAAACTCAACAACGGTAGCACCGCGCTGATCGTGCCGAATGGCCTCAACAGCAGCAATGAACATGCAGTGTTGTTCGTGTTGGACCTGGTCACGGGTGCTTTGATCAAAAAGATCGATACGGGCGTCGGTTCCGCAGCAGCCAGCAATGGCCTCTCTGCTCCGCGTGGCTGGGATGCCGACGGTAATGGCACGGTCGACATCATCTATGCCGGAGATCTGCGTGGGAACCTGTGGAAATTCGATCTGTCCGACAGCAACAAGAACCAATGGAAGGTCGCCAACAATCGTCCGATGTACGCGCCGACCGTCGGGCTGACGCAGCCGATCACAGGTGGTGTCACCATTGCGATCGATCCCGCAACCGATAAGCGCTGGGTGTTCTTCGGTACCGGTCGTCTGTTGGGCAACAGTGACATCACTGACACGTCCCGCCAGACCTGGTACGGCGTGATCGACGATGAAGCGGCGACCTCGTCTGTCACCCGCACCGGTATGACTTCGCGCGATATCTCGATCTACGATGCCCCGACCAGGACGCGTGCGTTCCAGCCCAACTCGGGGCTTCCGGGAGGCAGCAAGGGCTGGTATATCGATCTGGATCTGCCGCCGGGCAACACGCTGGAGGGCGAGCGCATGGTGGGCGATCAACAGATCGTCAAGAATGCGCTGATCGCAGCCAGCATCATCCCCAGCACCAATAATCCGTGCCTGCCTGGTCGTGGTTACGTCAACGCTATCGACGCTTTTACGGGCACCAGCCTGCTGACCGGTCTGTTCGATTCGAATCGAGACGGCCAGTTCGGTAACGATACGCTTGGTGCTGGCAACACAGCCGTCGGTTCGATCGACCTCGGCGTGGGTATGATTACTGATCCCGCCCTGCTCGATAGACTGCTGGTTGCTGGCGGTTCGCTGGCGACCTTGGCATCCACGCCACTTGATCCGGCCCTCTATGGTGGCCGTATTTCCTGGCGCGAAATCATCCGGAGATGAATATGAGTCGTAATCTTTCCAGGCGTTTCACGGCTCGTCACAGCAACGCGGGCTTCACGTTGGTCGAAGTGATCATCGTGGTACTGATCATCGCGGTCCTAGCTGCCATCGCGTATCCGGCCTATCAGGATTCGGTGGTCAAAACCCGCCGAGGGGCCGCGAAGACCTGTCTGTTGGAAGCCAACCAGTTCCTGGAGCGTTTCTACACCACCAATCTGACCTATGTCGGCGCGGTCTTTCCTGGCTGCACGGCGGGGACGGACGTCACCAATCACTACACAGTGACACCGGCGCTCACGGCGAGGACGTTCACGTTGACCGCAACGCCGATCGGACTTCAATTGTCCAAAGACACGGACTGCGGCACGCTCAGCATCAGCAACACAGGCGTGAAGACCAAGACCGGCTCCAAGAGCGTGGACTTCTGCTGGTAAGGCTTATTGCTCCTTGATAAACGAAAAACCCGCTCAGTGAGCGGGTTTTTCGTTTATGCGCATGTGACGTCGCATAGGCGCGTGCCGCCACCGCGTGGAGATGCTGCTTTGGCCGCGCAACAAAAAAGCCTGCGATTGCTCGCAGGCTTTTCGATTTTGGCGCCCGAAGTTGGACTCGAACCAACGACCCCCTGATTAACAGTCAAGTGCTCTAACCGGCTGAGCTATTCGGGCGGGGCTGCATATCGTAATGGTCCGGCCCGGCGCGATCAAGCATGTCGTGCTCCGAAATGTGCACATTGGCGATCTGCATCACAGGCCATTGGCGCAATTCGCAGCGGCAGCGGGGCTGGGATGGGCGCTATGCAGGCGTCCGCCGTTGGAGAGGATCAGCGCCAGTGCGGATTCCGGGCCTCGGCGATCGCAGAGGGTGAACGTGATATTCGAGCCGGCATTGCTGCCGTTGGGCTGATAGACGACGCGCTGGCGACCGACGGTGCCGTTCAGGTGAACACCCGTTGGTAATTCAGCTTCCCGGCGGAGGATCTGCTCGCCAGGGCCGCGCAGGCGGTCACCATCGCTGTCAATGAAGATGATCCAGCCTCTGCTCCAGTCCGTGCCGCCGATGCACTGAGATTCGACAGCCGGGCAGACGACGACCTGTTGGCCGAGGACGGTTGCGTGACGTAGACCGTCGAACAGCGTCGTGGAGATCGCGCTGCGGGCCGAGGAGGCGTGGACACCCGCTACGGCGTTCTTGAACGATGGAATGGCGAGGCCGAAGAGAACCCCGAGAATCGCAAGGACGATCAGCAGATCCAGCAAGGTGAAGCCGCGACTGTGCTGAAGAGAGCTGTTCTGGATGCCGTGCATGGATGATTCCGTCGAGAATGAATGGGTGTTCAGTCTCGCCCTCCATGCGCTGGGGCGGGATCGGCGATCGCCGCAGTGCGGGGTAGGAAAACACCGCGCCGGTCGCCATGTATCGCTAGACTCCTCTGCTTGGCTTCCCGATCCCTACGATGAACGATCACGTCCGTCAGCTGTCCGATGCTCCGTTTCAACTGGTGGCCCCCTACGAGCCCGCAGGCGACCAGCCGCAGGCGATCGCCAAGCTGATTGAAGGCTTCGACAATGGCCTTGCGAAGCAGACGCTGTTGGGTGTGACCGGTTCCGGCAAAACCTACACCATCGCCAATGTCATTCAGGCGGTGCAGAAGCCCACTTTAGTGATGGCTCACAACAAGACCCTCGCGGCGCAGTTGTACGGCGAATTCAAGGCGTTCTTTCCGCACAATGCAGTCGAGTATTTCGTCAGTTACTACGACTACTATCAGCCTGAGGCCTATGTGCCGTCGAGCGACACGTATATCGAGAAGGACAGCTCGATCAACGAGCACATCGAGCAGATGCGGCTGTCGGCGACCAAGGCGCTGCTCGAACGGCGTGACGCGATCATCGTCTGTACCGTCTCGGCGATCTACGGCCTGGGCGACCCCAACGAATACTTCAAGATGGTGTTGCACATGGTGCGCGGTGAGCGTATCGATCAGCGAGAGCTGATCCGCCGTCTGACCGAGATGCAGTACGCGCGCAATGACACCGAATTGCGTCGCGGCACGTATCGCGTGCGCGGCGAAGTGATCGATGTGCATCCGGCCGAATCCGACGTTGAAGCGCTGCGGATCGAGCTGTTCGACGGCGAGATCGAACAGTTGACCGTCTTCGATCCGCTGACCGGAGAAACCCAGCGAAAACTGTCGCGCTACACGATCTATCCGAAGTCGCATTACGTCACCACGCGACGCACGATCCTGGATGCGATCGAAGCGATCAAGGTGGAGCTGCCGCCGCGCCTGGAGCAGTTCTACGCACAGAACAAACTGGTGGAAGCGCAGCGTCTGGCGCAGCGCACCCAATACGATCTGGAAATGATGGCTGAAGTCGGCTTCTGCACCGGCATCGAGAACTATTCGAGGCATCTGACCGGGCGCATGCCCAACGAAGCGCCGCCTTGTCTCTTCGACTATCTGCCGCCGGATGCACTGCTGGTCGTCGACGAATCGCACGTGACCGTGCCGCAGATCGGCGCAATGTACAAAGGCGACCGTGCGCGCAAGGAAACGTTGGTGGAGTTCGGCTTTCGCCTGCCGTCCGCGCTGGACAACCGGCCGTTGCGCTTCGAGGAATGGGAGGCGCGTTCGCCGCGCACCATCTTCGTGTCCGCGACGCCGCGTGAATACGAGATCGAGAAGTCACAGGGGCAGGTGGTCGAACTGGTGGTGCGTCCGACGGGGTTGATCGATCCGATCGTGGAGATCCGTCCGGTCGGCACGCAGGTCGATGATCTGCTTGGCGAGATCCACGAGCGGGTGGCGATGGGCGATCGCGTGCTGGTCACGACGCTGACCAAACGAATGGCCGAGAACCTGACCGAATATCTCGGTGATCATGATGTCCGCGTCCGCTATCTGCATTCGGATATCGAAACCGTTGAGCGTGTCGAAATCATCCGCGACCTGCGGCTGGGCGTCTTCGACGTGCTGGTGGGCATCAACCTGTTGCGCGAGGGCTTGGACATGCCCGAGGTGTCGCTGGTGGCGATCCTCGATGCCGACAAGGAAGGCTTCCTGCGTTCGGCGGGCTCGCTGATCCAGACCATCGGCCGCGCTGCGCGTAACGTACGCGGCAAGGCGATCCTCTATGCCGACAGGATCACGCGTTCGATGCAGGCCGCGCTGGACGAAACCGGTCGCCGCCGCGAGAAGCAGCTTGAATACAACGCCGAGCACGGGGTCGTGCCGACCTCGATCGTGCGCGAGATCATGGATGTCATGGAAGGCGCGCGGAGTGAGCCGGCGCCGGGTGATCGCAAGGGGCGCGGCAAGGGGCTGCGGGTGGCCGAACCGATCGAAAACTACGCCGCCCTGCCGCCTGCGCAGATTGCGGCGCGGATCGCGACGCTGGAGCAGACGATGTACCAGCACGCGCGCGACCTCGAGTTCGAAGACGCCGCGCGCGTGCGCGACGAGATCCGCAAACTGAAAGAGGTGAGTCTGGGGTGAGCACTGCCACGCCGGCCGCCCGCTTTCCGCGCCTCGGATGGCTGGGCGCGCTGTGGCTGCTGGTGTATCTGCCTGTCTATCAATCTGCCTACGGCACGCTCAACTTCCTGTTCCTGTGCAATATCGGCGTGATCCTGACCGCGATCGGCCTGATCGTGCGCAGTCGCCTTCTGTTGTCGAGTCAAGCGGTGGCAGCCCCGGTGATCGCGCTGGTCTGGTCGATCGATGCCGTCTGGAAGCTCGCCACCGGCGACTACCTTTACGGCGGGACCTCATACCTTTGGGATCCCGCATATCCGCTGTTCGCGCGTCTGCTTTCGCTCTACCACATCGGCTGGCCGTTGCTCCTGTGGTGGGTTCTGCGCCGGATCGGCTATGACCCACGTGGTTGGCCGCTGCAGGCCGTGATCGCAGCCTTGGCGATCCTTGCCGGGCGGAACCTGGTTCCTGCTGCGGACAATGTGAATTTTGCTTGGCTCGATCCGTTCCTGGGCCGCCAGTGGGGCCCCGCGCCGCTGCACCTGTTGCTGTGCTGGGGGCTGCTGTCTTTCGTGGCGTATGGCGCCACCCACTGGGGGCTGCGGCGGGGATTTCCAGAAGTGATGAGAGAAACTGTAGAAGATGGTTCCGTACCGCAGTAGCAAGTGTTACCATGACGGCCCTCTCGGGTTGGTGGTAACGACTCGATGGGCGGTTAGCTCAGCGGTAGAGCACTACCTTGACATGGTAGGGGTCACAGGTTCGAACCCTGTACCGCCCACCAATTAAATCAACGGCTTAGGCCGTTTTTGATTGTCTGACTTCCGGCAAGTACGGAAAAAATACGGAAAACCGCCCTGTAACAGGGGCGGTTTTTTGTTGGGTCATGTGCTTGGTTCGATCAAGTCCGCGCCCTCGCTGCGCGCGCTGTTGACCCGTGGCGATACCGGCAGCGCGCAAGCGGTAGCGTTCGCATCGTCGCCAGTTTCCGGCCGTGTATGTTCCCAGCGGCCCCGTGTGCGGCTTGAGCAAGGCGGGTGCAAGAATCCAGCGGGTCGGCTCGGTCGCGAAACCTGCGGCCCCATAGCGCAGCTGCCCGCCGTGGGCGACCTCTAGGGCGGGGTGACCCATTCGGGGTCGTCATGCGGGGGCGGGTCTTGTTCCGGCACGTTCCAACGCAGATAACGGCGGCTCGCTTTCGCATGTCGCGGGCTGCCATCAATCCACAACGCCATGCGGTTACGGACCGGGCCGTATTCAATGCAGCGAACCTAGGGCGACCACCACCGGGCGAGCTTTGCGGATACCAGCGGGCCGGGGTCGCCCCAGTCGTCGGGCTGCCGCTCTTCGGCCATATCGATCACGGCCTGATATCGAGCGCCGCCGCCGGGCGCGCGGCCGGTGCCGTCATTGAACAGAACGTCATAGCGGGCATCGGCGAGGGGCATAGGGTCGAATCCTGCCGGTTCCGAGTCTCAGGCCGTGCGAGCCTCAGAATTTCCCTACACGACAACGGCTAACTGTCTGACAGCCATCGGCCGGGACTTGGCGCATTCTGGCCTTACCCCGGCAGCACGGCCTGCGCACCCGCAAGGGATGCCGCCTACCTCCGAATCACGCTGCGACTTTGGGCAAATTGTGAAGCTGCGCCGGGGTGCATGCGCTACGCTAGCACGCGTGTGCCACCCCGCTGAGGGGCGGCTTAACTCAAGCGTTACTCCTCCGTAGCCAATGCTAGACTGATTTGATGGAAAGGCTAGAAGCATTCAATTCGCAACGCCTTCAATGGTGCATGGCCGATGCGCAGATTGGCGCGGGCCATCTTGCCCAAGACGTGGGCATTTCGGAGCGAACTCTCGCCAGAGCAGTAGAGGGTGAGATTGGCCTTACATTCGTCCAACTACAAAAGCTTGGGAAGTACTTCGGGCGAACGCCTCTCTTCTTCTTAGAGGAAGGTGTTCCGGAGGCACAGCAAATTAGAAGCCCGCAGTTCCGCACGCTGCTGAATCAACAGCGCAATGTTGATCAGAAGATCAAGCGCATCATTCAACTCGCCGAGTGGCAACGCGAAGCTTATATAGATATTCTGGATGAGCTAGATGCTGAGGATCGCATTCAATTCGACCCTCCCGACCTGACTGGCCTATCGTCGAATTCTGCTGCACGACTAGCAAGACAATGGTTAGAAATCAGTAGCGAAAGCACATTCGAGCATTTCCGTACCGCCATTGAAAAGCGCGGAATTCTTGTGTTTCGCACAAATGGATATGCCGGTAAATGGCAAATTCCTAGCACCAATCCAACTATTGGATTTAGCCTCTATCATTCGTCGTATCCAATTATCGTAGTAAGAAAAGAAAGCGTGGAAGCCCGCCAGACATTCACGTTGGCGCACGAGCTTGGGCATCTTCTCTTGTTCCGCGAAAGCACTATCGATAGTGTCGACAGTTTGAATTCTCATGCTCGTAAAGAGCGCCTCGCTAACGAATTCGCTGGGCATTTCCTGATCCCCCAGGAGAGATTGAATCAGATAGACACATCGAATCTGTCGGATGAGCCTGAAGTTCTTGAGTCGCAGTTGCAGAATTTCAGGCGACTTTGGGGTGTAAGCACCGACACAATTTTAATTCGACTCATTGCATCGAATCGAATCCAGCAAATCGTCTATGATGATTTCAAAGAGTGGAGGGACAACCGTCCCACTGAAAATACTCAGGGCGGAAGCCGCGAGTGGAGGCATCGAGAGCCAAAGCACATCCTCGGCGACACTTACGTTCGTGCGGTGCTGCAAGCACTTGACGCAAACAAGCTCACACTGGTCAAGGCATCAAAGTACCTTGATGACCTTAAATTGACCGATCTTAAGCAGTTGGAGCGCTACTATGCGGGTGTTTGACGCGTCGTCAGCGCTTTACGCGTGGGACAACTATCCAATCGAGAATCTACCAACGCTTTGGTCGTGGCTTGAGTCAGAATTATCGGCAGGTAGAATCGTTATCCCGCGCGTTGCACTAGATGAGATCGGTCATATCAGCCCTGAGTGCAGGCAATGGCTGCATAACATTGGCGAATTTAACCCTGTAGAGGTGGATAACGTCATTGCTTCTCACGCCCTCCTCATCAATGGTGAGCTCGGCGTACAAAACGACCAATATGGGACTGGCGTTGATGCCAATGACATCATCATTATTGCAACAGCGAAGGCGCTCGGATTCACGCTTATCAGCAACGAGTCACGCCAGCCTTTTCTGTCCCCAAACAAGAAGAAATACAAGATTCCGGCGGTTTGTAATCTTCAGTCTGTTGGCGTTACGTGCATCAATTTCACCGACCTCATCAGGTCTTCCAACCGCGTTTTCTAAGTACAGCCCAACAATTCGCTCAAGCCAACATTTCATCTTGGCGACAATACTGCCGCAGATTCGCCATTGATCGCGCACGCCCCTCGTCGGTTTTAGGCCCCGTAGAAGCTCCGCCGTGCCATTTACAACGCCGCCTCCCGGGAACGCTGAGGCCTTGGCAAGGCTCGCCGTCACGACGCCGTTTAGCCCCACAGATCACGCGGGCCAGTTTCGCCCCAGTGGGCACGCTGCCGGAGTTACTCGCGCCCGTGCGCGCGCGTTTGGCATGACATAACCCGGACTCATTCGCGCGTGTGGAGACTGTCAGAAATTCCGGTGTATCCGGTGCCGGTGGGTGTGCCTGCTTGGCATGTCTCGGATCGAAGTCATTCGCGCCCGCACGCGCCTGCGATGCGCCGAGTTGTTCCGGCCCTGCCGAACGTGTACCAGCACACCCTGCCAAGCTGTCCGAAGTCTCACGCGCGCGCGTACTTGTCCCAGAACCCGAACTTAGACGCATGCGCGCGGATTGCTCAGCATTGCCCGGGGGCGTGGCCGAAGTCTTGGGCTTTGCTATTTCGGTCTGTTTTATTCCGGTCATTTCCGCCCACTCCGTCACGATGGCATCGATCACGGCGCTATTGGTCGCCGACGGACTGCCGGGCCGTGTGTGTGCCCGCATGGCCTCTATCGCGTCCCTAGCGGCCTTGCCGGGCATGTAATCGATGCGGACCATGCGCGCGCGCCGCTGCCGTTGCATCGCGGCTAGATATGGGCGGTTTTTGGACAAATAGCCGTCGTCGGTCATTGCCGTGGTTCCTGTTGTCTGTTGCGGGGATCGTGCAATTCAGGGAGTAGGCGGACAGCGGTCATAGCTCCACCGCTTCGCCGGTTTCATCTCCATAGATGCCCTCGGAACCCATAGATGCCCTCTCTGTGTGTGGGCATCTATGGTCGGACAGGGCATCTATGCGGCCCGGCAATGCCCATTCCATACAACTGCCCTTGCCGAATCCCGACCGCTTGGGCTTGATTCCGAGTCTTTCGCGGGCCGTGCGTACTGCTTTGGGCGACAGGCCGCATTGCTTCGCGAGCTTTTGCACTTCTGTCGCCGGCACCGGTTCATCGGCTAGCGTTTCCCGCAGCCAGTCCATCGCCTGATCCGTTGCCGTGCGCTCACTGTCGTCTGATTCTGCAGCGGCCAGCATGGCGCGCGCGCTGCCGTTGATTGCTTCGCCCCAGATGACGCGTGATGTTTCGATGCCGGGATAGCCTGGCAATGGCTCCTGCCGCAAGTCATAGGCGAAGCCGCTACCGTCCGGGCCGATGTTCGACTTGGCCCGTAGCAGCACGCGCCGTTCGGGCCTGTCATCGTCGGCGTCCTGTTTCGCAGCGACCCACACCATCCGAGCAAGGGCAGCGAATGCCAGCGAGCCGGTAATGCGTTCGACAGGATCGCGTCCGCTTGTACCTTTGGAAAAGTGCGTCACGCCAAGCAAGGCACAGCCCAACTCGCCGGCAAGGTCTACCACTGGCTGCAATCCCCGGCGTACTTCCGCGTTCTTGTGCGAGTCGCCAGCGATGGCCGAAACAATGGGATCGATCACCATCAATCGCACGTCTGGCAATCCGCGCAGGGCGTCGCGCAATGCGTCCATATCGTGGGCAGGGTCGAATGCGTAGGACTGCCCCTGATCGATCACGCCACTGACCACATGCACCCGCCCCATATCGGCCCCAGCAGCGCGCAGGCGCGGGTTCAAGGTGTCGGCGTTGTCATCCTCCCCCGACCAGATCACGACGCCACCAGCACGCGCGCGGCTGCCGTCCGGCCATCGCCCGCCGCTGGATACCGTCGCGGCAAGCGCTACGGCAACGGTTGTTTTTCCGGTGCCCGGTGCGCCGCCGATCAAATGCAGCTTGCCGGCCGCCAGCCATCCCGGCCACAGCCAATCGACGGGGATAGGTTCAACGTCACAGCCGCGCCGCAGGGTCACACGCGGGGCGCTCACGCATGCGGGCGGCAGCGGCTCCGGTGCGGGTCTACGGGCAAGGGCGAGCACGTCGCCAGCGGTAGCGTTTGGATTCAACGCAAGCCAATCGACGCAATCGCCCTTGTCGGGCAAAGCGAGGGGCGCCAGGTCTTGCCAATCGATCACAGCGGCGATGACGCGCAGCTTGGCCGTCACCGCTTCCGCATAGCGCAGGCCTGCCGTGTCGTTGTCGCGCCAGATGACGACACGCCGGCCCCGCAGCGGC
>JBGSID010000277.1:0-4839 GCA_041751895.1 Lysobacteraceae bacterium
CATCGGCGGCACCAGTGCCGGCAGCGCGGTGCAGTCGGGCGGGCCGATGCTCAGCAACGGCACGGCCGAAGAAGCGCTGAAACATGGTGCGATCGTGTCGCCGCCGCCGGCATCCGGCTGCGCGCGCAGCGGCGATTGCATCGGCGGCCTGGACGAAGACACTTTCACTTTCTGGCCGGACGGTGGCCTCGGACTTGCGCCGGGGATGATTGTCGATACACATTTTTCCGAGCGCGCGCGCGAACTGCGGCTGCTGAAGTTATTGTCCGCGACCGGCACGCGCTTCGGCATCGGCGCCGATGAAACCAGCGCACTGCATCTGCGTTGGCACGACGAGGACACGGTCGACATCCGCGCGCTGGGAGCGTCCGGTGGATGGGTGTTCGATGCGAGCCCGGGCTGCAGCGATCGTGCCTTCCGCGCGCAGGCTTACTACGTGGCGCCGGGCGCGACGCTGCACGTGGATGCGCAGGGCGCGCGATGGCAGGACACGTTTCCTGAGACACTGACGCAGGCCAAACTGCGCAGCGCGAAAGATGCGCTCGATCCCGGCGCACTGCGCATCGCTGCGCAACAGATGGCGGAGCCGGCATCGAAGGCGATGTTGTTCAATGCGATCCGCGTCCGCGCCATCGATGGCCAGGTGTCGCTGAGCTGGATCGATGCCACCCGCGTTTCATACGGCGCTGGCGCAGCATATTCCAGCATCGGGCCATTGCAGATCGAAGTGTCGCCGTGGGCCGGGTGCATTGCCGATGGCGGGCACGAATAGTGCGCAGCGAGCGCAGCTGTGCTGGGACATGCGAGAGAGCGGTAATGACTTGCGCGGATCGGTTCCGGGCGGACCCGGAACCGATCGTTGATGCGATGACCTGACGCTTGGTCAGTAGGGATTGCTTGGCGTGAACGGTGTGGTCGCGTTACGGCCGTCGACGCTCAGGATGACGCTGGTGCCTGTGTGTGCGCTGTTGACGAAATTGAACGTCTGCCCTGCCGTCAGCTTGGTGCGCTGCAGATTGCGGTAGATCAGCGGCTGCCCCGAGAGGACCTGTGTGCGCTGGGTATCGGAGCGTTCTTCGACCACATACGCCGCACCGCTGCCGTCGACGATGCCCAGTCCGTTCCGGTCCATGAAGATCGCGGTGTTCTCGCTCACGCCCATGCCGATGATGCGCGCGGTCAGATTGTCCTGGCGCAGACGCGCCATGAACGCGAACAGACGGCCCATGCGGTCGCGCTGCGAGAAGTGGGTGTCGGTGACGATATCGTTCATCAGCGGGAAGTTGAGGAAATCGCTGGAGAACAACATGCTGCTGCGATACGGGTTGGCGATCGCTTCGGCGCCGGTCGCGGCGGTGACGCCGTCCGGGTCGTAGACGAACTCGCCCTGCACCGCGAGGCCTGCGGACGTGCCGCCGATGACGGCGCCACGTGCATACGCGGCGTGGATCGCGTCTTCGGTGCGCGTGCCTTTCCAGGCGTTGATGTAGGTGGACTGGTCGCCGCCGGCGATGAAAATCAGCTCCGCATTGCGCAACACCCAGTCGGCGTAGTCGCTGTTGGCCTTGTCGACGGTGTCGAGGATCATGGTTTCGACCGAGTCGGGCTTGGTCGCGCCGCTGACGAGGGTGTAGAGGTAGTCGTTGTAGGCGTTGGTGCCGGTGGTGCGGATGATGACCACATCACCGCCGTTGGCGACCGGGAAGGCGCGCTGGCTGAAGCTGGCATCGACATCGGTACCGCCGCCCATCAGGATCAGCGCCGGCCCGTTGATCGGATTCCTGCCGGAATCCGCGCTGTTGCCGGTGATCCAGGCCTGCAGGTTCGAGGGCTTGGCAGGGCGCGTGTCGGTGCCACCGCCGCCGCCTCCACCACCACCGCTTCCACTGAAGCTGACGTCGAGGGTGTAGCTGCCGCTGCCGCGATAGGACTTGATCTTGAGGTAGTGGCGACCAGTGATCGTGGCTTGGTAGGTGCCGCTGTCGGGCGTCGAGCCACTGCGCCCGCTGGCGATCGCGCTGCCTGTAGCGCGGTAAAGATCCCAGTCGAAATCGTTGCTGGTGCTGTGACTCACACTGACGGTGATCGGGCCGGCTGTAGGCACGTCGAAATAGAACCAGTCGATATCGCTGGTGGATGACAGGCTTCCCGTCACGCGTATGCCTGAGGCGATCGGGCCGTCGGCCGCGGATTCGGTGTTGTTGTTTTCGCTTTCGGTGGTGATCTGTGCGAAAGCAGGTGCGGCAAATGCTGCAAAGCAGGCAGACAGAGCGATAAGCGCGGCAATGCGCGCGGAATGGAGGGGCATGACGATGATTTCCTTGTCGGAACGTGCGCACACGAAGTGCCGTGCACGAGGATGCGATTGAAGATGCAGAAGCATTGCGGGTTCGGGCCGTTGCGGCCCGCGCATCACCGAGACAGCGCTACTCGTCCCACCATTCGCTGAGATAGAAGGTGCGGCAGATATGCCGGATGTATGTTCGTGGTTTGGACATCACGATTCCACAGACGAGATCGTTTGATACGCTGCACGATGCGGTGCCGTCAAGTTGCGGTGCCACAAATCGATCGCGTGCATGGCGACAGCGATTGATGTTCTGTGACCCTGTTTCGATTTCGATGGTCGTTGATGCGGCGTTGCTGGTTATCCGCGTGACGCCATCGACGCATACGCCTTGCGGCGAGCTTCTTCGCTGACGCAGACGGCCGGCATCAACCGGCCAGAAACCGGATCAACCGATCGATCTTGCCGCGATACGGTGGTTTGATCAGATCGGTGGCGGTGAACCGCGCTTGCCACAGCACCGGCATCGCCTTGGTCAGCGCATCGAAGCCGGCGCGGCCGTGGTACTGGCCCATGCCGCTGGGGCCGATGCCGCCGAACGGCAGATTGGCGGCGGCGAAATGCAGCAGGGTGTCGTTGACGGTGACGCCGCCGGCGATCAGCCGCGAGAGGATCGTCTCGACCGTGCGTTTTTCGTTGCTGAAGGGATACAGCGCCAGCGGCCGGTCGTGTTTTTCGACGTAAGCGAGCGCATCTTCAAGCGACGCGTAACCGTGGATCGGCAGGATCGGGCCGAAGATCTCGTCCTGCATCACCGCCGCGTCGTCGCCGGGTTCGAGAATCAGCGTCGGCGGAATCAGATGCTCGGCCTCGGCGCGATCGGCATCGACCGTCGCCAGTTCGATCACCGTCAGTCCACGTGCGCGTGCGTCGTCGATGTAACCACGCAGGCGCCGGTACTGGCCCTCGTTGATCACGCGGGTGTAGTCGGTCGCCTCGCGCATGTCCGCGCCGTAGCGCGCATGCACCTGCGTGCGCAGCGCGTCGACCAGCGCATCGCGGCGTGCGGCGTCGATCAGGATGTAGTCCGGCGCGATGCAGGTCTGGCCGCCGTTGAACCATTTGCCGCTGGCGAGCCGCGCGGCGGCCTGTTCGATCGGGAAATCCGCAGCCACGATGGCCGGTGATTTGCCGCCGAGTTCGAGCGTGAGCGGGGTGAGGTTCGGCGCAGCGGCGGCCATCACCTTGCGCCCGACCGCCGTCGATCCGGTGAAGACGAGGTGATCGAACGGCAGCGCTGAGAATGCGCCGCCGATCTCAGGGCCGCCGAGCGCGACAGAGACCCGGTCAGTGGGGAAGACATCAGCGAGCAGCGCCCGCAGCCATTCACTGGTGCGCGGCGTGTGCTCGGATGGCTTCACGAAGACGTGGTTGCCGGCGGCGATGGCGGTGGCCAGCGGCACCAGCGCCAGATTCACCGGGTAGTTCCACGGCGACATCACCCCGACCACACCGACAGCCTCGTGCCGGATCCGCGCGCTGGCCGGCCACAGCCGCCAGCCCACACCGGCGCGTTTCGGCTTCATCCAGCTGCGCAGGTGCTTGCGCAGATGATCGATCTCGCCGAGCACGGTCATGCCGTCGGCCAGCAGGGTTTCGTGCTCGGAACGATGGCCGAAATCGGCGCGCACCGCCTCCGCCATCTCACCCATCCGCGCCTTGACTGCAGCCTTCAGCCGATCGAGATCGGCCATCCGCTGCGCGTAGTCGGGTTTCTGCTTCCGCCACGCGCCGCGCAGGCGTTCGAGCGTGGGGGCGAGGTCGGCGATGGGGGTTTGCGTATCCATACGCCGAAGTGTAGTGCTTAAATGCAGGCATGACCGACGCCCATACCCGCATCCGCCCCTACCTCCATCACCTGCCTACGCTGGGCGAACGGGTCTATATCGACCCCGCCGCCGTCGTGATTGGCGACGTTGTCCTCGGCGACGATGTTTCCGTCTGGCCGGCCACCGTGATTCGCGGTGATGTGAATTTCATCCGCATCGGTGCACGCACGAACCTGCAGGACGGCACCGTGGTGCACGTCAGTCACGATGGGCCGCATGCGAAGCGCGGAGGTTTCGCCACTCACATCGGCAGCGACGTGACCATCGGCCACAAGGCGATCATCCATGCCTGCACCATCGAGGACGCGGCGCTGATCGGCATGGGCGCGATCGTGCTCGACGGCGCTACGGTGAAGAAACACGGCTTTGTCGGTGCCGGTGCACTGATTCCGCCGGGCAAGACCGTCGGCGAAGGCGAAATGTGGCTGGGCAACCCCGGAAAATTCGCACGGAAACTCAGTGAGGCCGAAATCGAATCGCTGTACTACTCGGCACAACACTACGTCCGCATGAAGGCCGAGTACCTCGCCGGCCCACCGGGTGCCTGACATGAGCCAATGGCGGCGCTGGCGTGAAACGGTCACGGAGCAAGCGCAGCTGCGCGAATGGCGTCGTGAGGGTGCGCTGGATGCAGCGAGTGCCGCCGCCGCGCGCAAGGTGCTT
>JBGSID010000278.1:0-19367 GCA_041751895.1 Lysobacteraceae bacterium
CTGCGCCTGCTCGGCGGCGAGCCGTTGGTACTGCACGTCGCGCGGCGTGCATTGGCCGCAGGCGCGCGTGAGGTCTGGGTCGCGACCGACGACGCCCGTATTGCCGACGCGTTGGCTGCGACAGGTGTACAGATCGCGATAACGTCGCCGGATCACGCATCGGGCACAGACCGACTTGCCGAATGCGCTGCCATTGCCGGCTGGGGCGACGACACGGTCGTCGTGAATCTGCAGGGTGACGAACCCTTTGCGCCAGCGGCGGGGATCCGCGCCGTGGCTGCAACCCTGGTCGCATCCGGGGCGCCGATGAGCACGCTGGGGACGGAGATCGACGACGTTTCCACATTGTTCGACCCGAATACCGTCAAGCTGGTGCGGGCGGCGAATGGCGATGCGCTGTATTTCAGTCGCGCGCCGATTCCATGGCCCCGGGATGCGTTCGCCAGCGATCGCAGCACCCTGCCATCGAGAGGGGCGTGGCTGCGGCACATCGGCATCTATGGCTACCGTGCGGGATTCCTGAAGCAATTTGCCGCGTTGGCACCGTCACCGCTGGAACGGACCGAATCGCTGGAACAACTGCGCGCACTCGAAGCGGGCTACCGGATCGCGGTGGCGATCACGCCGGAGGCCTTTCCGCCCGGTATCGATACGCCCGAAGATCTGGAGCGCGCCGAGCGCCATCTCGGCACCATCGAAGGCAGGGGCTGAACGATGCGATTGTTGATGGTCTGTCTGGGCAACATCTGCCGGTCGCCGCTGGCCGAAGGTGCTGCCCGTGCCCATCTGGATCGACAGGGACTCGGCTGGGTCGGGGTCGATTCGGCTGGCACCGGTGCCTGGCATGTCGGTGAACGGCCCGACCGCCGCAGTATCGCGGTTGCTGCCGATTTCGGCGTGGATATCCGGGGCCAACGCGCGCGCCAACTACTCCCTGCCGATTTCGAGCACTTCGATTGGCTCCTCTGTGCCGATCGCAGCGTACTGCGCGACGTGCATTCGATGGCGCCGCAAGGGGCGAGCGCTCAGGCGGCACTGCTGTTGACTTGGGCCGGCCTTGGCGATGATGCCGAGATTCCGGACCCTTATACCGGTGGTCCGGAGGACTTCCGTCGCGTGTGGGCGCTGGTGGATGCGGCTGCGGCCGGTATTGTTGCGCGCATCGGTCATCTGAGCGTGTCTGCGCAAGAAGAAGGTTGACGCTTGCATGAAGACTGGAGATGCTGCGCAGTCTATGGAACCATCGCTCGCTCCCGAATTTCCCGCCAGCCTGGAATGGCTGAATCTGGCCAAGCCTTTGTACATGGGGCAATTGCGCGGCCGTATCACTGCGCTTGTCTTCGTGAACGCCGGCTCGGCCTGGTGCCAGCAACGTCTCAGCGACCTCGCGACCCTGCGCAAACGCTACAGCGAACAGCTGCATGTGGTCGCGATCCACGTGCCGCGTTTCGACCATGAGCGGGACGCAAAGCGTGTGATCAAGCGCCTGCATCGCACGCCCTTCGAATTTCCGATCGCACAGGATGCGGACTGGGTGATGTGGCAGCACTATGGCATCGACGCCTGGCCGACCGTCGTGCTGATCGACGGCAATGGCCAGATCCGCGACCGGATCGTCGGCGACACGCCAGTGCGCGACCTCGACGCGCAGATCTCCAAGCTCCGCGCAGAGGAAGAGCCGCGGTCGCTGAACGTCGAGCCGATCGAACTGCGCCGCAGCCGCGAGCCAGACCTGCCGCTGCGGTTCCCGATGGGCATCGCCGCCAACCAGCAATATGTGTATGTGGTCGATTCCGGCCATCATCGTGTCCTCGAATGCACGCCCGCCGGCCGCATTCAACGCCAGTTCGGCAGTGGTGGCCCCGGATTCATCGATGGCCCCATGGAATTGGCGGCATTCCAGAACCCGCAAGGCTTGTGCCTGCAGCGCGACACCCTCTATATCGCTGACACCGGCAACCATGCGATCCGTCGCATCAAGCTGAGCACCGGCGATGTCGACACGCTTTGCGGCGCGGGCCGTCCGGGTCAGCCGAGTCAGGGGGCTGTCCACGATCCGCGCTCCGTGGCGTTGGACACGCCGCGCGGCGTCGCGGTCTCGCCCTCGAACACGGTCTGCATCTCCACGGCCGGCGACAACAAGATCTGGGGTTACGATCTCGGCGACCACACTTTGCGGCTGCTTGCAGGCTCTGGTGCACTTGATCTGATCGATGGTGAAGGTGCCGCTGCAGCATTCGCGGGTCCGAGTGCGCTGTCGATTGTCCAGCAGATTCTTTACGTGTGCGATGAGGCCGGCTCCGCAGTCCGCAGCGTGCACTTGCGTACGGGGCAGGTCACGACCCTCGTGGGTCAGGGCGCGTGGCGTTTCGGCAATATCGAAGGGTCGCGCAGTAACGCGCTGCTGCAGCAGCCGCAGGCAATCGCGCTCGACGGTGGTTCACCGCTGTTGTGGATCGCCGACAGTGGCAATGACCAGATGCGGACTCTGCGTCTTGGCGGCGGCGAGCTCAGCACCATCAACCTGCCGCAGCGGCTGCACGCGCCGGCAGGTCTGGCGGTCGTGGCGGGTGTCGTCTGGATTTCGGATACCGATGCCCATGCTGTGCTGCGTTTCGATCCTTCGGATGGCAGTCTGCGCCAGATCCCCATCGGCGAATGATGAAACGCAATGCTGCGGCCGACGACGCGTTCGACGGCCGCGAATACGCCCGTGGACTGACGACCGCGCCCGGCGTGTACCGGATGTATGCCGCCGACGACAGCCTGCTCTATGTCGGCAAGGCAGCGGTGCTCAAGAAACGCGTCGCCAGTTATTTCACGAAGGCGTTGCCCGCGCGCACTGCAGCGATGGTTGCGCAGATCGCGCGCATGGACGTGACGGTGACCCGCACGCCGACCGAAGCGCTGCTGCTGGAAAACCAGCTGATCAAGTCGCTGCATCCGCGCTACAACGTGCTGCTGCGCGACGACAAGAGTTATCCGTACGTCGTGCTGACCCGTGAGTCCTGGCCTCGCATTGCGTACCACCGTGGGGCCCGGTCGCTGCCGGGGCGTTATTTCGGCCCGTACCCCAGCGTGCTCGCGGTGCGTGACACGCTCAACCTGATGCAGAAGATCTTCCGTCTGCGCAGTTGCGAGGACAGCGTCTTCCGCAACCGTTCGCGGCCGTGTCTGCAGCATCAGATCGGGCGCTGCAGCGCTCCCTGCGTGGGCCTCGTGCAGGCCCGCGACTACGCCGACACTGTGCGCCTGGCGACCATGTTCCTGGATGGCCGCAGTGACGATCTGACTGCCGAACTCACCAGGTCGATGGAAGAGGCCAGTAGCCGCCTCGATTTCGAGGAAGCGGCACGCGTGCGCGACCTCATCTCATCGATCCGGAAATTGCAGTCGCGGCAGTATGTCGATGGCCATGCCGCCGATCTCGACGTGCTCGCCTGTGCGATGCGTGGGACGCAGGCCTGCGTGCTGCTGCTCATGTTCCGGGACGGCCGCAATCTGGGCACCCGCAGCTTCTTCCCGAAGACCAACGGCGAAGAGAGTGCGGAAGAGGTGCTGGGCGCATTCGTCTCGCAGTACTACGCGGAACAGACGCCGCCGCGCGAGATCGTGCTGGACCGCGATATTCCCGAACGTGAACTGATCGAAGACGCGCTCGGCGCGGCGGCCGGGCGGAAGGTGCAGCTCAAGACCAGTGTGCGTGGTGAGCGCGCCGGCTATCTCGATCTGGTGCGCCGCAATGCCGAACTCTCGCTGGCGACCGAGGTCGGCAGCAACGCGGCACAGCGCGCGCGCGCCGAAGCCCTGCGCGATCTGTTGCAGTTGGAAGAAGTGCCGCAGCGGATCGAGTGCTTCGATATCAGCCATACGATGGGCGAAGCGACCGTGGCGTCGTGCGTCGTGTTCGATGCCGAGGGGCCGGTGCGCAGCCAGTACCGCCGATACAACATCGACGAAGGCGTGACCGGCGGTGACGACTATGCAGCGATGCATCAGGCGCTGACGCGCCGGTTCCGTCGCGCAGTGGATGCCGGCAGCGCGGCGAATGCGTCGGATGTGGCAACCCAGCCGCCCGCGACTGCTGTGCTCCCGGATCTCTTGTTGATCGATGGTGGCGCAGGGCAGGTCGCTCAGGCCAATGCGGTACTCGCCGATCTCGGGATTGCCGATGTCCACGTGGTCGGCGTCGCCAAAGGCGAGGCACGACGTCCTGGCGACGAGACGCTGCTGTTGCCGGACGGACGCGAACTGCACCCCGGCGCGAGCTCGCTGGGGCTGCAGCTGGTCCAGCAGGTACGCGACGAAGCGCACAGATTTGCGATCACCGGACATCGAGGACGGCGCCAGAAAGCACGCAATGTCAGCCGATTGGAAGATATCGCAGGCATCGGACCACGCCGACGCGCTAATCTGTTGCGGCATTTCGGAGGGCTAGGTGGTCTGAAGGCGGCTGGCGTGGAGGAGATCGCTCGCGTCGACGGTATCAACGATGCCTTGGCCGAACGGATCTATGCCACACTCCATGGCATCGAAACACAAGGAAAATCATGAAGTTGACGGTGCCGACCATGCTGACGCTCGCACGGATCGTGATGATCCCGGTGCTCGTGCTGGTTTTCTATCTGCCCTACACGTGGAGCAATTTCGCCTCTGCTGCGGTATTCGCGCTGGCTGCGTTGACGGATTGGCTCGATGGCTGGGTCGCGCGCCGATTCGATCTGCATTCGGCATTCGGCGCATTCCTCGATCCTGTCGCCGACAAATTGATGGTGGCCGTCGCGCTGTTCCTCATCGTTCAAGGACACCCGACGCCGTGGATGGCGTTCTGGGCGGCCGTGATTGTTGGCCGGGAGATCGCAGTGTCGGCACTGCGCGAATGGATGGCGGAGATCGGCCAGCGCGCCACTGTGAAGGTCGCCGCGATCGGCAAGGTCAAGACGGTTGTACAGATGCTCGCATTGCTGTGCCTGCTGTATTCCGTGGTGCCCGGTGTGAAGCCTGCACCGTGGCCGGGTGACGTGATTTTTCACATCGGCGACTGGATGTTGGCTGGCGCAGCGTTGCTTACATTGTGGTCTGGTGCCCAATATTTGGTTGCTGCATGGCCTGCATTGATGGCTGATGAAAGAAAGAGTGTTGACACCGGCGAAACACACGCTAAAATTTCAATTCCACCGCGGGAATAGCTCAGTTGGTAGAGCACGACCTTGCCAAGGTCGGGGTCGCGAGTTCGAGTCTCGTTTCCCGCTCCAGTTTCAAGTAGACCCCGGTTCGTCCGGGGTTTGATTTTTAAGGACGTTTTTTTCAGGCGTCGTTTTTGTTTCAGATGTCACTGGCCTGGTGGCAGAGTGGTCATGCAGCGGCCTGCAAAGCCGCGTACGCCGGTTCGATTCCGACCTAGGCCTCCAAATTCAGCGTTCTGCATCAAACCCGCTCTGGCGGGTTTTTTGTTGTTTACTGTTTTTGTAAAGGCTGTTTGTGTAGAGCAGCGCAGCTGCATTGCGCAGGGTCACTCTGTTTCAGAGCGTTGCCTTGTGGGTTAGTAGAGGGCGCGCATCCCAAACATCCAGGAGACGCGCCGCCAGCCCTTTCATGTCGCGCTGTGCGTGCTGTACAGAGACGCAGCAAGGCGACACGGATCTAGAAGTCGTATCGGTAACCGAGGTAATAGAACAGCGAAAGCAGATCCTCGTTCGAGGTTTGCGATTCGGTTCTGGTTTTCTCGAAGTTGACCTCACCTTCGAAGGAAAGTTTTTCGCGGAACTGATAGGCGAATCTTCCAACTGGTGAAAAGCGACGTGAATTCGATCCGATCGCGTTGTCCTGGGCGTAATACTTGAAGCCCGGTTCGAGTGCCCAGTTGCCGGCCTTGAAGCGCGTCGAAATGCCGAAAAGCCAAGCGTTGTAAGACGGGCTCGTGAGGTAGCTCGAATTCAACACGAGAACGCCGGAGGGTACGAACACCGAAGTGCCGATCAATTGGGTGCTCACGGTCTTCACGTTGCCGGTGGCAGGGCTGGCGGGCAAGGTCGGCGTCGCGATGGTGCCGTCGACGCTGGACACCCGGTAGTCGGCGCCGAACTGCCATTTCGGGGTGAACGCATATGTCACGCCAAGGGAGCTGACGCGCGACACGGGGGTCAGCCCCAACGCCAATGCCTTGATCTCATCGGAGGTCTGGGTGCGCGCCAGGTCGGAAAGCGAGACTCCGAGCAGGCCGAGCAGGGCATTGCTCCTTTGCAGACTCGGCGACCGTCGATAGTCGTACAGGAAATTGACCGAGAGCTTCTCTCCGAAGCCGAAGTTGCCTTGTGCCGAGGCGATATTGAGCTCACGAAATATCACGTCGTAATCGATCAGACTGAAAAAAGAGCGTTTCGCATCGAAGTAACGCACTTCACCGCCGACGGCACGGCGGTCGACCTGGCTTCCGGCATTCTGCTGGATCGCGAAAAATTCCAGTCCGAAATTGTTGAATACTTTGTCGGCATCCAGCGTGACGCCGAAGAACTGCTTGTCGCCGCCCAACCCCGGTTCGGACAACTGTCCAAGTTCGACACCTGCCCTGACTCTGCTCGATCCGAATCCGTAATTGACGACTGCGCCATCGAAGCGTCCGAGCACGCCGCCGCTCGCTGCGGTTTGGCGTCCGAGACGGGTTTCGAAGGTCGCTTGATCGTTCTTCAGATCGATGTAGGCGGCTGACAGCCTGTTCCGGCTGGGTTGGCTGTCCAGAAAGCTGCTGCGGAAGGTATCCCGGAACGTGAAGCGGCTGTCCCAGTTACCGGAACGATGGCGGAGGTTGTAGTTGACGTCGGTCACGACCGAAGATTGATCGACCGAGCTGATGTTTCGCGTGTCGATTTCGGTCGCGCCGGTGGCTGGCGTCGTGATCGTGAATTCGTCGCGGATCCTGGATTGCCCGCCGTAGTAGTACTGCGAGAGTCCGCCCCAACTGGTCGTGAGCGGCTTGCGCTTCGCCGGTGAGGACGACGCTGTTTGTGTCTGCGCCGGTTCAATGGCGCTGAGGGACGCGATCCTGGCCTTGACGCGCGCCGCGTCCGGGCTGTCCGGGTACAACTTCAGATAGAGCTCGTATTCCGCTTGGGCACGCTTGGTTTCGCCAAGTTGCTCCCGGACGATGCCGATGAGTTCCTGCGCTTCCTGCGAATAGGTGCCGGGAGGCATGTTCAGAACACGGTTCAGATAGGCGATCGCGGTCTCGTAGTCCTGTCTTGCGATCGAGCCGCGCGTCAGATCGATCAGTGACGATTGCTCCCTGTCCGAGGGAGACGGGTCGTTCGGGAGGAGGGTCATCGGAGGCAAGGTTGCGGCTTGCCGTGGCGCCGGGGCCGGATTTGCCTGCAGGGATCGAGTGCTCGTCACCTCGATGACCAGACTCTGTTCGTCCGCACTCGGCACGATCTTCAGGCTGCCGAGCGGTGCCTCGAATGTCAGATCCAGTCTTTTTTCCGCCGGTTGCGTCGCTTGGCTGAAATAACGCGCGGTAAATGCAGGTACGACGGATGCATCCGTCCATTTCCGCGACTCTTCGAAGACGGATTTTCCATCATTGGCGAGTCCTGCGACCTCGAAATAGATGGAGGCAAGGTCGTTGGTCGAGGAGACCACGAAACGCTTGTAGCGCACGTTCGCAGTGAACTTGATGGTGATTCTGGCCGTGGAGCCCTGCTGCTGTTCGACCGTGACGTCTTCGAACACCTGTGCGAGGCAATTGCCTGAAAACAAAAGAATTGCCGAAGCAATGCCGATATGCAGCAGGGTCTTTTTGATCATGTTGTCGGCCATACGTCTCGGCTGCGATGGGTGGTTTCTAGAAGTGGCTTCTAGAATCCGCCGTCGGTAGCCCGGTGATGTGCATTTCTGAACTTCTTGACGGTCGTGAACGTGGCATCTGTGTATTCATGGCAGCTGCCTGCGCAGTCCTGTAGCTCCTGCACGGTGTAACGGATCGTCGGTGAATCCACTTTCTTGTGCGAATCAGGCTTGAATCGACTGGCATGACAGCCGGCACAGTTCGGCTTGTAAGACGCGAATTGCCACACGATCACTTCGTTGTTGGTCTTGTGGCACGCGGTACAGGCCAAGCCTGCCTGATGGGGCCGATACGCGGCCGACAAGTGCGAATACTGCGTCGTCGGAATCCACGCTGTCGTGCGGTGGCAGGCGTCGCAGGACTTTGTGGTCACGAAGTGGTTGCCGGGCTTGCCCGTGGCCGTCGTGCCGTTGTGGCAGGTGGCGCAACTACCGGCAGTGACGCCGCTGTGGCTGAACGTGGCCGGGATCCAGGCGGTGGTGCGGTGGCAGGCGTCGCAGGACTGGGTGGTCGGCAGGTGATTGCCGGGTTTGCCCGTGGCAGTGGTGCCGTTGTGGCAGGTGGCGCAGCTTCCAGCGGTGACGCCGCTGTGGTTGAACGTCGCCGGGATCCATGCGGTGGTGCGATGGCAGGCGTCGCACGACTGGGTGGTCGGCAGGTGATTGCCGGGTTTGCCCGTGGCAGTGGTGCCGTTGTGGCAGGTAGCGCAGCTTCCAGCGGTGACGCCGCTGTGGTTGAACGTCGCCGGGATCCATGCGGTGGTGCGATGGCAGGTGTCGCAGGATTGGGATGTTGGGATGTGATTGCCCGGCTTGCCCGTGGCGGTCGTGCCGTTGTGGCAGGTGGCACAGCTGCCGGCGGTGACGCCGCTGTGGTTGAACGTCGCTGGCACCCAAGCAGTCGTGCGATGGCAAGAATCGCAGGATTGGGACGTCGGAATATGGTTGCCCGGCTTGCCGGTGGCCGTTGTGCCGTTGTGGCAGGTGGCACAGCTGCCGGCGGTGACGCCGCTGTGGTTGAACGTCGCTGGCACCCAAGCAGTCGTGCGATGGCAGGCATCGCATGACTGAGTGGTCGGCAGGTGATTGCCCGGCTTGCCCGTGGCGGTGGTGCCGTTGTGGCAGGTGGCGCAGCTTCCAGCGGTGACGCCACTGTGGTTGAACGTCGCTGGCACCCAAGCAGTCGTGCGATGGCAAGAATCGCAGGATTGGGACGTCGGAATATGGTTGCCCGGCTTGCCGGTGGCCGTTGTGCCGTTGTGGCAGGTGGCACAGCTGCCGGCGGTGACACCACTGTGGTTGAAGGTCGCAGGCGTCCATGCTGTGGTGCGATGGCAGGCATCGCAGGCCTGTGTGGTCGGCAGATGGTTGCCAGGCTTGCCGGTGGCCGTCGTGCCGTTGTGGCAGGTGGCGCAACTGCCGGCGGTGACGCCGCTGTGGTTGAACGTCGCGGGCGTCCAAGCGGTGGTGCGATGGCAGGCATCGCAGGCCTGAGAGGTCGGCAGATGGTTGCCAGGCTTGCCAGTAGCCGTCGTGCCGTTGTGGCAGGTGGCGCAACTGCCGGCAACGACACCACTGTGATTAAAGGTCGCGGGTGTCCAGGCGGTGGTGCGATGGCAGGCATCGCAAGCCTGCGATGTCGGAATATGGTTGCCGGGTTTGCCGGTGGCCGTCGTGCCGTTGTGGCAGGTCGCGCAGCTGCCAGCGGCGACACCACTGTGATTAAAGGTCGCGGGCGTCCAGGCGGTGGTGCGATGGCAGGCATCGCAAGCCTGCGATGTCGGAATATGGTTGCCGGGTTTGCCGGTGGCCGTCGTGCCGTTGTGACAGGTCGCGCAGCTGCCGGCCGCAACAGCGCTGTGATCGAAGCCGGCAGGCGTCCAAGCGGTCGTCCGATGGCAGCTGTCGCAGGATTTGTTGGTCGGGATGTGACTCGGAGGTTTGCCCGTTGCTGTCGCGCCGTTATGACATGTCGCGCATGCTTGGCCTGAGACGGTGGTGTGATCGAAGCGCGCAGGTATCCACCCTGAGGTGCGGTGGCATGATTCGCAGCCCTTCGTGATCGGAATATGTGTCTGAGGTGGGCGGCTTGCGTCTGCAAAACGGCTTCCGTTGCCGTGGCAGCTCGCGCAGTCTTTGGGCGTGCCTTTCAGGATTCCACGGACGTGGCAGCCTTCGCATTTTGCGCTGTTATGGCTGCCTGTCAGCGGAAAGCCGGTCTTGGCATGGTCGAATGTCTCGTTCTTGCCAGTGCTCGCGGCTTGTGCCCAAGACGCACCGCACAGCCACAACAAGAGAAGCAACACGCCGCACATGGTGACGTGCAACATGCGTCCGTGGTTTGCAGCCTGAGTGCGTAGTGGGTGCATTCGTCTGTTTACTTTGTGGTTTTCAGTGCTTTGAATGAAACAGTCGAGTGGCAGCGTTCGCATCTCATCCCGAACGAGCCGTTGTGGATGTCATCCCCTTTATGACAAGCCCCACACGTTTGCGGCAAAGCTACGCGACCAACCTGAATAGAAGTGTGACATGTCTCGCATTTGATCGTTTTGTGCGCGCCTTCCAATGCGAAGCGTGTCTGCTTACTGTGATCGAAGTCCCAAAGCGACCATGCTCTCGGGTTGTGACATGTTTCACATGCCGATCCCAGGCGCCCTTCATGCACATCGTCTTTCCGATGACACGCTTCGCATCGTGTTGGAGTGGACTTGAATGCTTTGTCCGCATGGCAAGTGCTGCATGCCGCCAACTGGTGGCGCCCCAAAAGGGGAAATGTCGTCGAACTATGGTCGAAGTTGACCTCGATCCAGGCCTTGGCGACATGGCAACGCTGGCATTCCGCGCCAAGCTTGCCGCGATGCACATCCTGTTTTGCATGGCATGACACGCAGCGCATGTCCAGTTTGTCTTTGTGGAGATCTCCCTTGTGACAGCTCTGACAACGCAGCGTGCTGTGCCCGCCGACGAGCGGAAATTTGGTCATGCGGGAGTGGTCGAAACTCGTCGTTTTCCACGATGTGGCGTTATGGCAGGAAGCGCATTCGACGCCGTTCTTTCCTTCGTGCGGGTCGTCTTTCCTGTGGCAATCGATGCATGCGCCGGCAAGCCCATGAAACTGTGTCGGCGCCTTGTGGCAGCCGGAGCAAGCCGTTTCACGATGCTTTCCGATCAGTGGAAACCGCGTCCTGGAATGGTCGAAGCCGCGTGATGGCTTCCAGGCTTGTGGTTGATGGCATTGTTGGCAGTTGGTGCCCAACGTGCCCTGATGGACATCCTTCGCCTTGTGGCAGCCGGCACAGTCCATGGGCGTGCCTTTGAAAACGTTCGCCTGCCGATGGCACCCGGAACAATCGGTTTGGGCATGCTTTCCGATCAATGGAAACCGCGTTTTTCCATGGTCGAATCGCGTCTGCTTCCATGACGTTTCTTCATGGCAATTGCTGCATGAAGTGCCCATCTGTCCTTTGTGGACATCATCGTTGCGATGGCAAGCGATGCAGTCCCGGCCGAGTTTCGCCTGTGCTGCCGGCTTGGCGTGGCAGCTTGAACATGCAGCGGCCGCATGTTTGCCGCGAAGGATGAATCCGGTGTCGGCATGATTGAAGGTGGTTTTCGCCCAGTCCGAAGGGCCATGGCATTTGGCGCAATCCGTTCCGAATACGCCGAGATGAGTGTCGTCCTTGCGATGGCATCCGATACAGGACGATGGCGCATCCCGGAATTTCTTCGCCGGCGCATGGCACCCGTTACATGCGGCTGTCTTGTGGGCACCCAGCAGCTCGAAATCGGTCTGGGTATGGCGAAAGGACTTTTGATCGAAAGCCGCGATCGAAGCACTGCGGCCTTTATGGTCGGTATGGCAGGTCTTGCACGTTTTCGCAGAGGCCCGGCCATGAAAGCCGCGCGATGAGCTGATGTCCGAAGCCACGTCTTTATGGCAGGACATGCACAGTTTCGGTTGCGCATTCTTGTCGAATGCCTGATGACAGGATGCGCAGTCTGACTCGAACTTGGCGTGCGATTTCACGACCTGTCCTGGCATCAGCACCGATTTCAAATCCGCCGATCTGGCCTGAAAGCCAATGGTGACCGCCAAGCACAGGCCGAGCATGGCGATCCAACCGGACAGGGTGCGGCGCATCCTCGGCATGTCAGTACATGTGCACTGCGATGATGTGCGCGATCACGCTGATGACCATGATGAACACCAGCGGGATATGCAGGACATGCCAGAGTGCGAACATGCGCTCGAACGGGATGAACTGGGCGGCGCGCTGGGCGGCTCGGATGTATTCGACGGTCGAAGCGACGGTTTCGGAGACTTCCAGCGACGCCTGGAATCCGACCGCATGATTGCGCTCGGTGTCGCAACGCGCCTCTGCGCGCCGGGCTCTGACGCCGAGCGTCATGAGTGCGAACGGGCGTTTCCAGCCTTTCAGAGCGACGTGGTTGGCGGCCTCCGCGAATGCCGTCATTTCATTGCGCAGGCGGTCATCGCGGCCCGGTTGTTGCTGGCGTTTGGCTGCGTCCTGAGCCATCGCCGCGCTCATCCTCACCTCTGGCAATGTCAGTTGTCGCCCGTAAAGCCCTTGATGCAGACGGCTGTATAGAAAGCGCCCGACAAGTCCGCTGCTGGCGACGATCACCATGCACCAGAATGCCACGGCGGCATTCAAAGACTGCCAGCGCAAGGTGCAGTGCAGCAGGATCAGGATCGGCCCGGCCACGCCAAGCACCATGTGTGCCGAGAACCATTTGTTGAGTCTGCCCAGCGCCCCGAGCCATGGCAGCCTTTTACGGAGCGGGTAGAGCAGTAGGGTCAGCATCATCAACGAGCCGCTCAGTCCGAGGTAGTACCCGACATCGGAACCAGGGGTGTACAGCCCGGATCGGGCGATGACGAACGTGGCGATGCTGATTGCACCGGTGAGCAGCCATACCAGCAGACCCTTCTTCTTCGGGGGCGTGTCGATAGCGTCCTCTCGCCCTGCGGCGCGGGACGATGAAGAGATTGCGTGCCGGCCGTTGCGGTCATTCGCGATTCCGCTGTGTGAAGCGGAATCGAGTGCATCACCGCCCCGGGGAGACATGTATCCGCTCATTTGGAGCAGTTGCGAATGGTTGGGGGAACCGGTGAGTGAAGAACGTTCATATCGACCTGTTCAGTGGATCGCGCGTGAGAGTACGGAGGCGAATGCAAGCGGATCATCGTTTCCACATCGTTACGCACAGGATAATGAATGCGAAACGTTCAATTCGCTGTTGCTGTGCGTGAGTGTGGGCGGCCATTCTCCCCCGTGCGGAATGGCCGGACATGCGATGGTATTGCGTGCCGAGAGGAAGATGCAAGCAGCGCATTCTCAAAGTGTGCAGATAATAACGTTGCATCCAGCAGTATCTGCGACGGTTGGCTCATTCCGCTCGCCGCTGCGGCGCCAGCACTCATCATCGGCGTTACTATTTGCGCCATTCAATGCCGGTAAGTGTCGATGAGTTTATTGCTGATCTATTTTATTCCGCTAATAGTAATCATTTACATCTACATGCGGCGTCGACAATTGTCTGATCTGCGTCACGCGCAGGTACTTGAAGAATCGATGCAGGCTGGGCTTACCGAGCCGCCTTCGCTACATCCCGTGATCGACGCCAGGCACTGCATCGGCTCGGGCGCATGTGTGAGTGCGTGTCCCGAAAGTGCCTTGGGCATCATCGGCGGTAAAGCGATTCTCACAAATCCGAGTGCATGCATCGGTCATGGCGCCTGCTATGCGGCGTGTCCAGTCGATGCCATCACGCTGGTGTTCGGGACGGAGCGTCGCGGCGTGGATATCCCGGACGTTTCCCCTAATTTCGAATCCAATGTGCCGGGCGTTTTCATCGCCGGTGAGTTGGGCGGCATGGGGTTGATCAGGAAGGCGGCGGAGCAGGGGCGCCAGGCTGTCGAGACGATCGCGAGAATGAAAAAAATGGAGGCGGACTATGACGTCGTCATCGTCGGTAGCGGGCCTGCAGGCATGGCGGCCGGGTTGTGTGCGATCGAGAATCATTTGAAGTACGTCCTGCTGGAACAGGAGGAAAGTCTGGGCGGCTCGATTTTCCATTACCCGAGAAACAAGGTTGCGATGACGGCGCCGGTGACGTTGCCGGTTGTCGGAAAGATGCTTTTCAAAGAGGTCAGCAAAGAGAAATTGCTTGAGTTCTGGCAGGACGTGGTCACGCGCACCAGACTGAAAATCCACACCGGTGAACGGATGGAGTCACTGGTCAAAGAGGATGGAATTTTCGTCGTCAAGACCAACCGAACGCAGTATCGCGCAACGAATGTATTGCTTGCGATCGGGCGTCGCGGTAGTCCGCGAAAACTTGAAGTGCCAGGGGAAGAGCTGTCCAAGGTGACGTATCGCGTGACGGATCCTGAGCAGTTCCGTGGACAGAATCTGCTGGTCGTCGGTGGTGGTGACAGTGCGGTTGAAGCAGCGATCGCTTGCGCCGAACACGAATCGAACGTCACGTTGAGCTACCGGGGAACGGCGTTTACCCGGTTGAAATCCAAGAATCGGGAACGGCTTGAAGCGCTGGGTCAGTCATCTAAGATCGAAGTGCTGCTCGGTTCGGAAGTCACGAATATCGGCTTGAAACAGGTCGACATCAGGCAAGGTGAAGATCTGCGCACCATCGACAATGATGCGGTCGTGATTTCGATCGGTGGCGTACTGCCGACGGATCTTCTGATGAGCGTCGGCATCCGTTTCGAGAAGAAATTCGGCGAAAGGTGATCGCCGAATCGACAGGCTCAGTCCAGCGTGCTGCGGTGGATCAAGGAGCGGTCTTGTCGATCACAATGCGCAGAGGTTCCTTGCGATCGACGCGTACATTCGCTGACATGCCTTGCAGGTCGCCGCTTTGCGTGATCGCATTTCCGGTTTTCGAAATACGCGCAGTGACGGTCACCTGTTCGAACTGGGACAGATTCATCGTCGGCATCATGCCCATGCCGTCTGTCAGTTCGACGGTTGCTGGCAGATCGGATGCCTTGAGTTTCTGTACGGCGATAGGCATGGGAGGGCCATCGACCGCCTTCGCGTATACAAAAAGCGTATCTCCCGGGGATACGCGGCTGCGCTGTTCTGCCGGAAGTGACACTTCCACGACGAGCTTCGGTCCCAAGCCTGCAGCGACGTTGCCGGGTGACGTTGAAGTCCCTCCTTGCGCGACGAGCGACATATCTGCTGCCGGAAGCGATCCGCCACCGAGACGGACGTTCGCGTCCGCGATCATCTTCGTCACCGATTCGAGCACATCAGAATCCGGCGACAACTGTGACTTGATCTTTTCCCAGGAAGCGATCGCTTCCGCATAACGTCCACCCTGATAGTCACTCATTCCGATCAACCATAAGCCGTCCTGATTGCTCGGGTCGGATTCCATCGCATGACGGATCATCCGCAGAGGTTCGCCAGTGAGCTGCCTCGTGGGGCTGGTCAGTGCCATCGCTTCTGCGTAAGCGATCTCGATTTCAGGCCTTGTCGGCGCCAATCGATATGCTTCCTTCAATGCCGAAGCGGCCTCGGTATTACGCTCTACGGATTCGTAGGCGCGCCCCAACAAGAGCCATCCATCGGCATCGTTCGGATTGCCCTCCAGTTTCTTTTTCAAGCTTGAAATCGCTGAAGACATGTCGCTCGCGGCAGCGGATGTCGTGCCGGTGGAGGCGGTCATGCTGGTTGCAGGCGCAGCGGCAGGCGGCGACGACGACAGGGTGTCGGGTTGACCGATCATTCTGTACAGGAAATAGGCGCAGACGGGCAGCAAGATAGCCGTTCCGGCGAGAATACGTTTGTTCGTCGAGACGAATCGTGTATCTCCATCGGCAACCGGGGCGCTGCCATCCGGTGGATTCAAAGCTGCCCGCTTGCTTTCAAATTCCTCCTGGGTCAGCACACCCGCGTCGAGCGCATCCTGCAATGCTTTCACACGGCGGGACAAAGGATCCGATGAGGCTGCGGATCCGCCTTTGATGAAAGGCCAAAGCAGATATCCCAGAACAAGCGCGATCAATAGCGCGCTCAATGAAACGAACACAGTCATCACCATTCTCCGCCGACGGGGTCTTGAGTATCAGGCGTCGCACCTGCGGGTTTGCGCTTGCGCACGACGAAAAAAGCCGCAATGCATCCGAGTAACAGGAGGGCGGCCGGGCCCCACCACAACAGCCATGTCCCTGGTCGCATCGGTGGTTTGTATAGGACAAAGTCGCCGTATCTGTCGGTGAGATGCACTTTGATATCGGCGTCGCTCTTGCCGGTACGCATCAGCTCAATGACTTCCTTGCGCAGATCCTGGGCAAGTCCGGCATTCGAGTCCGCGAGACTTTCGTTCTGGCAGACCAGACATCGCAGCTGCTTCGCGAGGGTCTGGAAGCGCGCTTCTTCTTCCGGAGTTTCGAACACGATCGGATCGATCGCATGTGCGATCGCAGGTACGCAGGCGAGCATGAAAGCGAGGATGAGGCTCCTGATCACTTGGTCGGCTCCTGGCGGATACGGTCCAACAGCGGGATGAGCTCGGATTCGATGACCTCGTCCGTCATCGCGCCGACATGCTTGTGCCGGATGACGCCCTTGCCATCGATCAGGAAGGATTCCGGCGCGCCGTAAACGCCGAAGTCGATGCCGACGGTACCGTCGAGGTCGCTGATGACGACATCGTATGGATTGCCGAATTGCTGCAGCCAGAGTCGGGCATCGCTGGGGTCATCTTTGTAGTCGAAACCGATCAGGGGAACGCCCAGGCGTTTGCCCTTGGTCATCAAGATCGGATTCTCCGCGCGGCACACGAAACACCAGCTCGCGAAAACGTGCAACAGATAGGGTTTTCCCATCAGTTGTGCGGTTCCGAATGATGTGTCGGGGGCATCAAGCTGTGGCAATGCGTACGTGGGTGCAGTCTTTCCCAGTAATGGCGACGGTATCTCGGTGATGTCATGGTCGCGCACGTACCACAGACCGAAGCCGAGCAGCGCGAACAGCAATCCGAATCCCAGTAGCGGCAGCATTCGGGCATTCATGACGCCAGCACTCCGCTTTCGCCGATGTCGGTGGCATCGCTGACGGACGGTGTCGTCTTCGGCACGCCTTTGCGGATCCTGCGGAAACGGACGTCCGTCGCTGCAACGACGCCTCCCGCCATCATCATCAACGCACCGAGCCAGATCCAGCGGATGAAGGGTTTGACGTAGACACGCACGGACCATGCGCCGTCGGCACCGAGTGGCTCTCCCAATGCGACGTAGAGATCTCGGGTGATCCCTGCATCGATCGCGGATTCGGTCTGCACATTACTGCCGCCGGAATACTGCCGTTTCTGAGGCGACAGCATCGCGACATGATTTCCATTACGCGATACCGAGATGGAACCTTCATCGGCGATGTAGTTCGGTCCTTCCACCCGATCGACCTTTTCAAACTTGAATTCGTAGCCGCTGATCGCGATGGATTGGCCGGGCGACAGGCGGATGTCTTTCTCGACACTCATGCCTTCGGTGATCATCACGCCAGCGAAGAACATGCCGATGCCGAAATGCGCGAGCATCATGCCGAGCATTTCCCGCGTATAGCGTTGTCCGGCCGGGCGCTGGCGCCAGCGCAGGATCGAAAAGACCGCGATCCCCCCGCAGGCCCATAGCGCGGCGGCGACGCCCAATACTGCTTTCCACGACGCGTTGTCGACAAGGGCGAAAGCGGCTGCGGCGGCAACCAATGCGCCGATCAAGGCGGGACGCAGGCGCATGAATGCCGACTTGAGATCTGCGGCGCCCCACGCCACCAGTGGCCCGAAGGGCAGGATGAGTGCGATCGGCGCCATCATCAGCAGGAACATCACGCCGAAGTAGGGTGGGCCCACGGAGACTTTCCCCATTCCCAGCACTTCCGCGAGCAACGGGTACAGGGTTCCCAACAGCACCATGCCTGCGGCGGACACCAGCACGACATTGTTCAACAACAGCGCGGATTCCCGAGAGGCGGGTTCGAATGGTTGCCCGCCTGCCACCTTGGCTGCACGGAGGGAATAGAGCACCAGCGATCCACCGACTACGCATCCGAGAAATGCCAGGATGAACATGCCGCGTTCCGGGTCGCTCGCGAATGCATGCACTGACGTCAGCACGCCCGAGCGCACCAGAAAAGTACCGAGCAGGCTCAGCGAGAAAGCGAAAATCGCCAGCAACTGCGTCCACGCACGGAAACTGCCGCGTTTCTCGGTGACCGCTTGCGAATGGATCAGGGCCGTGCCCACCAGCCAAGGCATGAAGGACGCGTTTTCGACCGGATCCCAGAACCACCAGCCGCCCCAGCCAAGCTCGTAATAGGCCCACCAACTGCCGAGCGCAATGCCGAGGGTCAGGAATGCCCACGCAATGTTCGTCCAAGGTCGCGACCAGCGGATCCATTCTTCTTCGAAGTCGCCTGCCAGCAAGGACGCGATCGCGAATGCGAACGCGACGGAAAAACCGACATAGCCGGTATAGAGCATCGGAGGATGGATGATCAGCCCGGGATCCTGCAGCAATGGATTCAAATCGTTGCCATCCGCGACAGCGGGCAGCAGGCGCGAGAACGGGTTCGATGTCATCGCAGTGAACAGCAGAAAGCCCAGGCTGATCATGCCCAGTACGGCGAGTACGCGTGAGATGAAGGCCAGTGGCAGATTTCGACTCAGCGCTGCGACCGCGACCGTCCAGATGTTGAGGATGAGAATCCAGAGCAGCAGCGAACCTTCATGTGCGCCCCAGACTCCCGAGAGGCGGTAATACCACGGCAACCGCAGGTTCGTGTTCTGGGCAACGTAGAGAACAGAAAAATCCTGCGTCAACATCAGATAGCTCAGGATCGCGAATGCCATCGTCACCAGCAATGCCTGGCATACCGCCAGCTTGCGCGCGGTCTCCATCAGCATCTGGTTGTTCTGATAGGCGCCCACCATTGGGACGATGGCCTGCATGGCAGCGACCAGCAATGCAAGGATCAATGCGATTTGGCCCAGCTCTGGAATCATGTCGCCCTCGGTCGGATCAGCTGACGGTTGTTTGTATAAGAATCGTTTGTAAAGAGGTTGCTTGTAGAAGTGTCGGTTATAGAGAACAGCGACGCGGAACCAGGGGCTTCTTGCCGGAGATGTCTCGTGGGCACCGGAACAGCGATCCAGATGGCGTTGTCGCCATGACAATCAGGTGTTTCGTCTTTGCTTCGCGTCAGAGTGTATTCGGCTTGTTCTCGTTGGCATCCACGTTGTGCTTCTTGTGCGCGAGTCCCATCTTGTCCGCGACTTCCTTCGGCACATAGGTTTCGTCGTGCTTGGCGAGCACCTGTTCGGCGACGAACACCTGACCGTCCATGCGGCCGGTGGCCACCACCGCCTGCTTCTCGCGGAACAGGTCCGGCAGGATCCCGGTGTAACGCACCGGCAGTTCGGCATCGCCGTCGGTCACTTTGAAGCGCGCTTCCATCGAGCCCTCGTCACGCTCGAAC
>JBGSID010000279.1:0-2959 GCA_041751895.1 Lysobacteraceae bacterium
TCCGCGCATGGTCAAGCGCCGCAACTCGCCGTACAGCAGCTACGACCGCACTCGCTCGCGAGGTAAGCGCCCCGAGTACGCGCCCACATTGCTGGCGCCACGACCGCTGTCGCCAGGACAGAAATTCGCGGTTTTAACCTACACGAACAGTATTGAGACCTGACCCCGGCTCTTCGACGCGATAGCCAAAGCGCTGAAGCGCCTTGATGAGTGTCTCGGCGTCGCGCACGGGGCAGCTTCATGCCGCCAGGTCTTCATGCCGGACGTAATGCAGTCGAATGACGCGCGGGGATGCGCCCTCGTCGAAGTGGCAGCGCACGGCGTCGCGTACCTGCTCGCGCAGCTCGGCGAGGCCTTCGGCTTGCACAAAGATGGACTCGCCGAGTGAACGCGCGGTGAGGCCGCCTTCGGGGGCATCATCGACGAGAAAGACGATTTCGGTCATGCCAGTCTCCTGCGTTGCGCGATCATACCCCGGGTCGCGCAATCCTGGGGCGAGGCCGCGACCACCGTATTGCGTTGGTGCGCCATGCGGTGCAGGTGAGTGCGCGGCCGTCAGGGGCACGAGGCAGTAACGAGCCCTACCTATCTTCGCCAATGGTAAAAATCCCGGATTGCGCTGCGCTGCATCCGGGCTACGAGATCGTGAAGATCCCGGATTCCGCTGCGCTGCATCCGGGCTACGAGATGGTAAAGATCCCGGATTGCGCTGCGCTGCATCCGGGCTACGTGGCTGACCCTGATCCCTTTCCGTTTCGCAAGGCCGCGCCACGCCGAGCCAGCGCCACCATCTCCTCCAACCACTTCATGCGTTGCGCTGGTGTACGCCGGAGAAAGCTCTCCCGACGCCAGTGCTCGGCATCTTCCCAGCTTCCCCATCGCTCGGTGTGCACGGCGATCCCGTCAGGGTTTTGGTTGGATGCGTTCGCAGTCATTGAGAGCCTTGATGTCGCTTATGTCTTTATCGCGGCCGGCAGCCTGTTTCATCCGTATCAGGTGCTCGGCGCTGGCAATTCGGCAATGGGTGCGCTGCAAGACAACGGCGTCCGAGTTGGTATACAACGATTCGAAGTCGAGCGGGTAGTCGACGAACAGGTCGACATCGGGACGCTCGCCGGACGGATCCCAGAAGTTCATCACCTGCATGCCCTTGTCGGCGATCCATCTGCGGCGGATGTCGGGGTCGGCGAATCCCCGCGGATCGACAGGAATCTTCGCGTGGAATCCCGCCGCGAGCAAGGCTTCGATGGCGGCCGTCGCGTTGGACTGCGTCAGTTCCACGACCAAATCAACGTCGGCGGTGATCCGATCGACACCGCGCAGGACCACCGCGACACCGCCAACAACGACGTAGCGCACGCCCGCTGCATTGAGACACTCGAATATGCTTTCAAAGTCGACGTGATCGGACATTGCGGACTACATGTTGCGGCGGTATTCGCCGCCAACTTCGTAGAGGGCGTGGCTGATCTGGCCTAGGGAGTTGTACTTCACGGCTTCGATCAGTTGTTCGAATACGTTCTTGCGGTCGCGGGCGAAGGATTGGAGGGTGGTGAGGGAACCTGCGATGTTTTGGTTCGGCCCTTCGACTTCGGCCTGCGGCCTACGCTCAGGGGGCACGGTTACGGGGTTACGGGCCTGCTGGAAGTTGCGCACGTTGTCGATCTGCTGGCCTTTCTCTTCTGGGGTGCTGCGGATCAGTTCGATTTCGGTGACGATGTCGCCGGCGTGTTCTTTGGGCAGGAAGGTGTTGACGCCGACCAGGGGCAGGCTGCCGTCGTGTTTTTTGTGTTCGTAGTACAGGCTTTCTTCCTGGATCTTGCCGCGCTGGTACATGGTGTCCATGGCGCCGAGTACGCCGCCGCGTTCGCTGATCGCTTCGAACTCTTTGTAGACGGCTTCTTCGACGATGTCGGTGAGTTGGTCGACGATGAAGCTGCCCTGCCAGGGGTTCTCGCAGAAGTTGAGGCCGAGTTCCTGGTTGATGATCATCTGGATGGCCACGGCGCGGCGCACGCTTTCTTCGGGAGGCGTGGGGATCGCCTCGTCGTAGGCGTTGGTGTGCAGGCTGTTGCAGTTGTCGAACAGGGCGTACAGCGCCTGCAAGGTGGTGCGGATATCATTGAACTGGATTTCCTGCGCGTGCAGGCTGCGGCCACTGGTCTGGATGTGGTACTTCATCATCTGGCTGCGCGGGCTGGCGCCGTAACGCTCGCGCATGGCGCGCGCCCAAATGCGGCGGGCGACGCGGCCGATCACCGTGTATTCGGGGTCCATGCCGTTGCTGAAGAAGAAGCTGAGATTGGGCGCGAAGTCGTCGATCTGCATGCCGCGCGCCAGGTAATACTCGACGATGGTGAAGCCGTTGCTGAGGGTGAAGGCGAGCTGGCTGATCGGGTTGGCCCCGGCTTCGGCGATGTGATATCCGCTGATGCTCACCGAGTAGAAGTTGCGCACCTTGTTGTCGACGAAATACTGCTGGATGTCGCCCATCATGCGCAGCGCGAATTCGGTGCTGAAGATGCAGGTGTTCTGCGCCTGGTCTTCCTTGAGGATGTCGGCCTGCACGGTGCCGCGCACGCTGGCGAGGGTCTGCGCCTTGATCTTCGCGTAGGTGTCGGCATCGACCACCTGGTCGCCGGTCACGCCCAACAGGCCCAGGCCCAGGCCGTCGTTGGTCTCGGGCAGTTCGCCGCTGTAATCCGGACGCGTGCGGCCTTCGAAGAGTTTTTCGATGACGGCGTGCGCGGCGTCCCAGCGCGTCTGGTCGGCGCGCAGGTATTTCTCGACCTGCTGGTCGATGGCGGTGTTCATGAACATCGCGAGGATGATTGGGGCCGGCCCGTTGATGGTCATCGACACCGAGGTGCTGGGCGCGCACAGGTCGAAGCCGGAATACAGCTTCTTCATGTCGTCCAGCGTGGCGATGTTGACGCCGGAGTTGCCGATCTTGCCGTAG
>JBGSID010000280.1:0-3096 GCA_041751895.1 Lysobacteraceae bacterium
GGGTCGAACCCTCGCGCAGCCGGCAGTTCGGCGGCGCGGGACTCGGCCTCGCGATCTGCCGCAACATCGTCGAAGCGCACGGCGGGCGGATCTCGGCGTCGCCATCGCCGCAGGGCGGGCTGCGGATCGAGGTCGTGCTGCCGGTGGCAAGGAAGACCGCATGACCGCAGCCGCGACACGGCCGACAATTCTGGTCGTCGAAGACGAGCCCAAACTCGCCGCGTTGCTGCGCGATTATCTGGTGGCCTCAGGCTACAACGTCGCGGTGCTCGACGATGGACTGCAGGCAACGGCCTGGATCCAGGCGCATGCACCAGCTGCGGTCCTGCTCGATGTGATGCTGCCGGGCAAGGATGGCCTGACGATCTGTCGCGAAGTGCGCGCGCTGCCGCAGGGATCACTCTCGCAGACGCCGCTCTCACAAGTCCCCATCCTGATGATCACCGCGCGCGTCGAAGAGATTGATCGCCTGCTCGGGCTCGAACTGGGTGCCGACGACTACATCTGCAAACCATTCAGTCCCCGCGAAGTCGTGGCGCGCGTGAAAGCGGTGCTGCGTCGTTCGCAGGCAGCGCATGCGCAGACCGTATCGCCGCTGCAGCTCGATGAAGAACGACTGGAGGCGCGTCTGCACGGCGCGCTGCTGCCGCTGACGCCGGTGGAATTCCGGCTGCTGCGCGCGCTGCAGGCGCGCCCGGGACGGGTGATGTCGCGGGCCAATCTGATCGACACGCTGTATCTGGACCATCGCGTGGTCAGCGACCGCACCGTCGACAGTCACATCAAGAATCTGCGTCGCAAGATCGCCGATGCCGCAGCCGGCGCCGACCCGATCGTCTCGATCTACGGCATGGGCTACAAACTCGATTGGATCGATTGAATCAAGCACCACGAAGCAGCCGCAACGAAGCAACCGGGGTCACAGCAGCCGTGCCTTGGTTTACCCTGCGCAACGTCTGCGCCAGAGAGGGAAGCCGCATCATGCACATCATCGAAGTCCGCCATCCGCTGGTCCGACACAAACTCGGCCACTTGCGCGACATCACCACCGGGCCTGCGCTGTTCCGGCAGGTGGTCGGCGAAATCGCCACCCTGCTCGCCTATGAAGCCACCGCCGACCTTGCGTTGAGTGATACGACCATCGACACCTGGGCCGGGCCGCTGACGGTCGGGCACTGCGACCAGGCGCAGATCACGCTGGTGCCGATCCTCCGCGCGGGCCTTGGTTTTCTGCCCGGCGTACAGGTGCTGCTGCCGTCGGCACCGGTGAGCGTGATCGGGCTGCGTCGCGATGAGCAGACCCTGCAGCCGCAGGCGTACTACGAACGGCTGGTGCACGACATCGGCGGCCGCACCGCGCTGGTGATCGACCCGATGTTGGCCACCGGCGGCAGCGCGATCGCCGCCATCGACATGCTCAAAGCCTCGGGCTGCGCGCGGATCAAGGCGATCTTTCTGGTCGCCGCACCGGAAGGCCTGCGTGCGCTGGAAGCCGCGCACCCGGACACCGAAGTGTTCGTCGCATCCATCGACGAACGACTGAACGAACACGGCTACATCCTGCCGGGCCTCGGCGACGCCGGCGACCGGATTTTCGGCACCCCCGCGTAGAAAGCCGCATCAGGGCCGATGATCGGGCCTTCAGGCCTGATCATCGAAATACCTAACCTGCCTTTGGAGCACCTGCATCTGGAGAGCTGGCGTGCCTGAAGGCCCGCCGCCTAGGTCGCCATTAGGTGGCGACGCGACTCTATGGCTCGCAGACAGGTTTGCCTATGGTTTCAACGTAACGGAAGACTCAGCCACAACCCGGCAACCGACATGGCCACCAGGACAAGCCAGGTCAACACGGTGCCGTAAAACCGGCCGAACGACGAACCGGATTTCATCGATAGGCCCGTCGCGTGCAGCAGACGGCCAAGCAAAAGCGTGCCGCCCATGCCCCAGAGCCATGGCGCCGGCAATCCGGACAATTCCAGCAGGGCCAACATCAGCAACGCCATCGGAACATATTCCGCAAAATTGCCGTGCACGCGGATCTTGCGTTCGAGGCGATGATCACCGCCGGTTCCGATCCCGACCTTGAAGGCACGACGGTGACCCACTACCCGATAGGCAAGATACAACAGCAACAGGACATGCAGCGCAGCAAACAGCAGGGTGATCTTCGGCATGGGCCACTCGACTCAGAAAAAAAGGGATCGGGAGAAGGGATTGGGAAAGGGATCAAAAACAAGGGTCATCGGAAAAATCAGGCGGCGAACGGTCGCGCCTGCAGGGTTTCCACTTCATGCGTGGTTCCGAATTTACCCTTGTCGTCACGCACCACCTGCGCCAACGCGCAATCCGGGTCGTGCGTGAAGAACAGATGCACATTGCGCGCGAGTTTGTCTTCGAGGAAAGCGCGCTTCTCGTCGATCAGCGCTTCGGGATTGCGGTCGTAGCCCATGGTGATCGGTACGTGCACCCAAGGCCGGCCGGGGATCAGATCGGCGCAGAACACCACGCCGCCGTGATCTTCGCCATCCACATGCTCGGGGCCCACGATCTCGGCCAACATCAGCCCCGGCGTGTGGCCGTCGCTGTAGTGGAAACGCACGGCATTGCCGAGCGCCTTCGAATGCGTGCTGTCGACGATTTCCAGACGCCCCGTGGCTTCGAGCAGTGCCGGCAACTCCGGAATGAAGCTCGCACGGTCGCGCGGATGCGGATCGCGCGCGCGATCCCAGCAGGCCGCGCTGACCAGGAACGTCGCGTTCGGGAACAGCAGTTCCGGCGCGCGGCCTTCCTGCCACGGCGCCAGCAGACCACCGGCATGATCAAAGTGCAGATGCGACAACACCACGACATCGATGTCCTCGTGCATGAAACCTGCGGCAGCGAGTGAATCGAGCAACACGTGACGCTCTTCGACCACGCCATAGCGTTCGCGCATCTTCGGGTCGAAGAACGCACCGATGCCGGTTTCGAACAGCACGGTCTTGCCGTTCAACGGGCTGGCGAGCAGCGCGCGGCAGGCCAGCGGCACGCGGTTCTGTTCGTCGGGCGGCAGCCACTTCGCCCACACCGCGCGCGGCGCGTTGCCGAACATCGCGC
>JBGSID010000281.1:0-2895 GCA_041751895.1 Lysobacteraceae bacterium
CCGTGGATGCGCACGCGCTCGCCGGCCAGTTCGGCTTCGGCCACCGGCCACGGATTGAAGGCGCGGACCTTGTTGGCCAGCGTCGTCGCTGGCTGCGACCAGTCGAGTTTGGCCTCGTGCTTGTCGAGTTTGTGCGCATAGGTCGCGCCGTCTTCCGGCTGCGGACGCGCCACCGGGACGATACCGGCGCGCAGCAGGCCCAGACCGTCGCTCAGCACCTGCGCGCCGAGTTCCGACAGCTTGTCGTGCAACTGGCCGCCGGTGTCGTGTTCGCCGATGGCGAGCGATTGCGATAAAAGCACCGGGCCGGTGTCGAGCCCCTTCTCCATCTGCATCAGGCACACACCGGTTTCGGTGTCACCGGCCTCGATCGCACGCTGGATCGGCGCGGCGCCACGCCAGCGCGGCAGCAGCGAGGCGTGGACATTCCAGCAACCGTATTTCGGAATATCGAGAATGCGCTGCGGCAGGATCAGCCCGTAGGCGACCACGACCATGAGGTCCGGCTCCAACGCACGCAGTGCGTCGCGCGATACCTGTTGCTTCAGCGACTCCGGCTGCAGCACTGGAATCCCGCGCTGAAGCGCTTCGAGCTTGACCGGCGACGACGTCAGCGCCCGCCCGCGCCCTGCGGGTCGGTCCGGCTGCGTGTACACGGCCACCACTTCGTGATGACGAGCGGCGGCGCGCAGGCAGGGGACGGCGAAGGCAGGGGTGCCGGCGAAGATGATTCTCAAAGAGGTGTTTCCGTATGAGTCGTTGTCATCCCGAGGCAGCGCCGGGGGATGACGGGGGCATGGGCGCTGTCCGCCTCACTCCGCGCTGCTGCGCCGCGCCTTCTCCAGCTTCTTGCGCACCTGCTCGCGCTTGAGCTGCGACAGGTAATCCACGAAGAGTTTGCCGTCGAGGTGGTCCATTTCATGCTGGATGCAGATCGCCAGCAGGCCATCGGTCTTCAGCTCGAACGGCTGTCCGTCGCGGCCATACGCTTTCACCGTGATCTGGTTGGCGCGGGTGACGTCGGCGAAGATGCCAGGCACCGACAGGCAGCCTTCCTGATACACCTGATGACCGTCGGCTTCGACGATCTCCGGGTTGATGAACACCTGCGGCTGGTCCTTCTCTTCGCTGATGTCGATCACCATGAAGCGGCGGTGGTCGTCCACCTGACTGGCAGCCAGGCCGATGCCGGGGGCCTCGTACATGGTGTGGAACATGTCGTCGAGCCGGGCCTGGAAGTCCGGATCGGCGATTTTGGCGGGCTCGACCGGCGCCGCTTTGGTGCGGAGACGGGGGTCGGGGAATTCAAGAATTGAGAGGAGCGTCATGTTTGCGAAGATGGGGGTGGCAATTGGGTGCTTACAAGGCCCATTGTACCCCTCCGGACTTGCCATGCGCCGGGTTTTGTGGGCTATAGTGCGGGCGTTGTGTTGGGGAAAATCCCAAGGGGAGCAAGTAGATGGCCAACATCCTTAAGCGCTTTTCTCACCGGATCATGGTGATCAGCGCCGCCGCCCTGCTGACAGTGGGCACTTACGCCGTTGCTCAGGAGTTCAGGGGCGACCATCCCGACACCTACGTGGTGAAGCGTGGCGACACGCTATGGGACATCGCCGGACGCTTCCTGAAGCGGCCTTGGCTATGGCCGGAAATCTGGCAGGCCAATCCGCAGATCGCCAATCCGCACCTGATCTATCCGGGTGACGTGATCAGTCTGGCCTATCTGGACCGCGTCGGCAGTGTGGGCATCCAGCCCGGCCCGCGCACCGATTCGCCGATCAACGCGATCTCGCTGTCGGATATCGAAGCCTATCTCCGAGATCTGCGCGTGGTCGACAGCTTCAAGGAGCTGCCGTACGTGGTCAGCCTTGAAGAAGACATCGCACGAGGCGTTCAGGGCCAACTGGCTTACGTCCGCGGTCTGGAAGGCGCGCAGGTCGGTCAGCGTTACGCAGTGGTCCGCGCGACCCAGCGCTACGCCCGCATCGGCAAACGCGAATGCTGCGACATGATGAGCCGCAACGATATCGACCGGCGCGGCAACCGCATTCCGGGCTTCGGCACATCGTGGAGCGACACCGCCGGGAACGAGACCGGCGGCGAAGAGTTGGGCAATGAGCTCATGAAGGTCAACGTCGGCACCGTCACGAAACTGATGGAAGGCGACGTCGAAGCCACCTCGCTCCGACTGGACGAACCGAATCAGGAAGTCCGCATTGGCGACCGCCTGATTCCGGTCGATGCCCAGCCTTACGACCTGCAGTTCTTCCCGCATCCGCCGAAGCAGCCGCTGGACAACGACAAGGCCCGTGTTCTGGCTGTTGCCAACGGCATGACCACCGGCGGCCCGCGTGACGTGATCGCGATGTCGGTCGGCGCTCAGGACGGCATCGACAACGGCACCGTGCTGTCGATCTGGCGCCAAGGCACCAATGCCGTGGACCGCATCGAAGTCGGCCAATGGCGCGGCGACGAATCTGTGACCAAGGACGCACGGGTCCAGCTGCCGGACGAGTACGCCGGCCACGTGATGATCTTCCGTACCTTCGACAAGGTCAGCTACGGCTTGGTGATGCAGAGCACGAAGCCCAGCCGTGTCGGCTATCGCCTGAAGCATCCGGACGCGATGTAACGGTCGCAATAACGGTTGCGACACACACGTAGGAATTCACCTACAGCACGATGCGACGGCGCCTGAGGGCGCCGTCGTCGTTTGTGGATCAGCATATCGGCATGAACAAGACTGACATGCACAGGACCGCCCTCGACAAGGCCAGTCCCCATCAGATCGATGCCGACACCGACGCCCTGCTCGCCCTGACCCTGGCTGGCGGCGCCGTCGCGCCGCGCAGGGCGCTGCTGGAACGTCACGCCACCGCCGTAGAGGTACGCGCC
>JBGSID010000282.1:0-5222 GCA_041751895.1 Lysobacteraceae bacterium
GATCTCAAGACCGAAGACCTGATGGCGAACCTCAAGGAAATCGGCATCGCCGAGGGCGAGACCTATGACCGCCTGGCGCTGGACCGGGTCACGCTGGAACTCAACCGCGCGTACAACAACCGCGGCAAATACAACGTCCAGATCAACCCGACCGTCACCCGGCTCGACCGCAACCGCGTCGACGTGACCATCAACGTCAACGAAGGCAAGGCCGCGCGCATCCGCCACATCAACCTCACCGGCAACGAGAAGTTCGAGGAAGAAGAGCTGCGCGAGCGCTGGGAATCGAACGACAGCAACTGGCTCAGCTGGTACCGCCGCGACGACCAGTACTCGCGCGAAAAACTGACCGGCGACCTGGAAAAACTCAACGAGTTCTACCTCGACCGCGGCTACGTCGATTTCAGCGTCGACAGCACCCAGGTGGCCATCAGTCCCGACAAGAAGGACATGTACGTCACCGCCGGGATGACCGAGGGCGAGATCTACACCATCTCCGACGTGAAGATCACCGGCGATACGGTGCTGTCCGCGGAACAGATCCAACGATACGTGCTGATCAAGGAAGGCCAGACGTTCTCGCGCACGTATCTCGAGCTGACGTCCGATTCCATCATCGCGGCGCTGGGCAACATCGGCTATGCGTTCGCCGAAGTGAATCCGGTGCCGGACATCAATCGCGAGAAGCGCACCGTCGGCATCAATCTGCAGGTGGTGCCCGGCCCGCGCGTTTCCGTGCGCCGCATCGCCTTCAAGGGCAACACCCGCACCACCGATGAAGTGCTGCGCCGCGAGATGCGCCAGTTCGAAGGCGCGTGGTTCTCGCAGGCCGCGATCGACCGCTCCAAGGTCCGCCTGCAGCGGCTGGGTTTCTTCGAAAGCGGCTCGGTCGATGTGCAAACCGTGCCGGTAGCCGGCAGCAACGATCAGGTCGACGTGGTGTTCAACGTCAAGGAAACCAATTCGGGCAGTTTCACCTTCGGCTTCGGCTACTCGCAGCTGGCAGGGCTCACCACTACCCTGCAGCTGTCGAAGAACAACTTCCTCGGCAGCGGCAACCAGGTCAGCACGGAAATCCAGCGCAACGCCTATCTGCAGCGCTATTCGTTCTCGTTCCTCAACCCGTATTTCACCGACGAAGGCATGTCGCTCGGCTACAACCTGTGGTGGCGCGAATTCGACAACTCCGACTTCAACACCGCGCAGTATTCGACCACCAGCGCGGCCGCGCAGGCCGTATTCGGCGTGCCGATTACCGAGAACGACAACGTGTCCGTGGTCTTCGGCATCGACCGCAACAAGATTCTCGCCTACCCGGGCTCGTCTCCACAGACCGTGACCGATTACATCGATGCGATCGGTCAACGCACCTTCCATTCCTGGCGCACTGAACTGGGTTGGGCGCGCGACACCCGCAACGACTTCTTCACCCCCACCTACGGCACCTACCAGCGGCTGTCGGCGGAAATCACCCTGCCCGGTTCGACCGCCCAGTACTACAAACTCAATTACGAATTCTCAAAATACTGGCCGCTCTCGCGCATCTTCGTGCTCAACACGCGTGCGCAGCTCGGCTACGGCAACAGCTACGGCAGCGACAAGGTGCTGGTGGCTTGCCGTTCCGAAGGCAGCCCTCCCCCGATCCCGCTCAAGACCTACAGCGACAGCGACTGCGCCCCGGGCACGACGCTCGATCGCGTGGTCGTCGGCAAAGGCCTGCCGTTCTTCGAGAATTTCTACGCGGGTGGTGTGCGCTCGGTACGCGGTTTCCGCGACAACACGCTCGGCCCGGTCGACTTCGCGGCCAACAGCACGTTCCGTCAACCGATCGGCGGCGCGGTGAAGACCGTGGGCTCGCTGGAAATGTACTTTCCGAGCCTGCTGAAGACGCCGGCGGCGCGCGTCTCGGCGTTCCTGGACGTCGGCAACGTCTACAAGGATTTCAGCAGTTTCGATGCAGCCGAACTGCGCGCGTCCGCAGGTGTCGCGTTGCTGTGGCGCGCACCGGTCGGGCCGATCTCGATCAGCTACTCGTTCCCGGTCCGCAAGCAGGACGTCGACGATATCGAGCGCCTGCAGTTCACCTTCGGCGGCGCGTTCTGATCGCGGCGCTCCGACCCGGTCAGAGCGTTCGCGAATGAAGGTCTCTCATTACACCGCCGCCGCGCTTGCCGAACGCTTCGAGCTGACGCTGCGCGGCGAAGGTACACATCGGGTCGAGGGTGTCGGCACCCTCGCCCGTGCCGGCGCAACGCAGATCGCCTTTCTCGCCAACCCGCGCTACCGCAGTCAACTGGCGGACAGCAGCGCGGGCGTGGTGGTCATGCGTGCGGACGATGCCGGGAACTACACCGGCAATGCCCTGATCGCGAAAGACCCTTATGTCGCCTTCGCGAAGATCGCGGCGCTCTTCGATGAGCCTCTGCACTTCGCGGCAGGTATTCACTCCAGCGCGGCCATCGACCCGACCGCCGAGATTTCACCTGACGCCAGCATTGGTCCTTTCGTCAGTATCGGTCCGCGCAGCCGTGTCGAAGCCGGTGCCAGCATCGGTCCCGGCTGCGTCATCGGCGAGGATTGCGTGGTGGGCGCCGGCAGCGAACTGGTCGCCCGCGTCACCCTCGTACGCCGGATCCGACTGGGGCGCCGTGTGCTGATCCATCCCGGCGCGGTACTCGGCGCCGACGGTTTCGGCCTGGCGATGGAGCACGGCCGTTGGCTGAAAGTGCCCCAACTCGGCGGCGTGATCATCGGCGATGACTGCGAGATCGGCGCAAATACCACCATCGACCGCGGTGCCATGGAAGACACCGTACTTGAGGAAGACGTCCGTCTCGACAATCAGATCCAGATCGGCCACAACGTCCGGATCGGCGCGCACACCGCCATGGCAGGCTGCTCGGCGGTGGCCGGCAGCGCAACCATCGGCCGTTACTGCCTGATCGGCGGGGGCGCGGGTGTCGTCGGCCACCTGACGGTATGCGATCGGGTCATGATCACGGCGATGAGTCTGGTCACCAGCTCGATCAGGGAACCCGGCGAGTATTCGTCAGGCACGCCATTGATGGACAATCGCACTTGGCGCAAGAGCGCCGCCCGCTTCAAACAGCTCGACGCCCTGGCCAGACAGGTAGGTGGGCGCAACAAGGAACCGCAATGACTTCGATCGACACCAGCGAAAACAGCGAAACGCACGACACCAGCCTGCTGCCCACCTTGCCTCTCGGTGCAAGCGACATCCAGAAGCTGCTTCCGCACCGCTATCCCTTTCTGCTGATTGATCGGGTTGTCGAGTTCGAGCACGGCAAGCGCATCCTCGCGTACAAGAATCTCACGATCAACGAGCCATTCTTCCAGGGCCATTTTCCGGCGCAGCCGGTGATGCCTGGTGTTCTGGTGGTCGAAGCGCTGGCACAGGCCGGTGGCGTGCTCTACCAGCTGACCGGCATGAGCAGCGGCCAGGAGGTCAGCGACAAGCTGTTCTATCTGGTGAAGATCGAGAATGCCAGATTCAGCAGAATGATCGTCCCCGGAGATCGGCTTGATCTGGATGTGTCGATCAAACGCCGCATCCGCAACATGGCGCTGTACGAAGGCATCGCGCGTGTCGACGGCAACGTCGCCGCCCGTGCGGACATCCTCTGCGCCGAAGCGCAGAACTGAGCCCGTGACCATGGGCGAGTCATCGTTGATCAGTCCGCTGGCACAGGTCGATCCGGGCGCCCGGATCGGCACGGACGTGCAGATCGGACCCTTCACCGTGATCGGCCCCGACGTCGAGATCGGCCGTGGCACCCGTGTCGGCCCGCACTGCAGCATCCTCGGCCCCACTGTCATCGGCATGGACAACCACATCCACGGACACGCCGCGATCGGCGGTGATCCGCAGGACAAGAAGTTCGCTGGAGAACGCACGGCGCTGGAGATCGGCGACGGCAACACCATTCGCGAATTCGTCACGATTAATCGTGGCACCGGCACCGGCGGCGGCATCACCCGGATCGGCAATGACAACTGGCTGTTGGCCTATACCCACATCGCACACGACTGTCAGGTCGGCGACCACTGCATTTTCTCGAACAACGCCACGCTCGCCGGCCATGTCGAGGTTGGCGATCACGTCATCCTCAGCGGTTTTGCCGGTGTACACCAGTTCTGCCGGATCGGCGCGCACGCGTTCATCGGCATGGGCGCTTTCGTCAACGGCGACGTACCGCCTTACCTGATGGTGGCGCAGGAAGGCTATGGCCGCCCACGCGGGATCAACAGCGAAGGCCTGAAACGGCGTGGTTTCGATCCTGCTCGCGTGGCGGCGATCAAGCGCGCCTACCGCACGCTGTACATGTCCGGCGCGAATCTGATCGAGGCCAAACAACAGCTCGCGACACTGGCCGAGAGCAGCGACGATGTCCGCGCGTTCCTGGAATTCATCGAACGCGGCGAACGGCCGCTACTGCGTTGATCCAGTCATGAAAATGGCCCGATGAGGATGGCCTGATGAGGATCGCACTCGTCGCAGGCGAAGCCTCCGGCGACCAGCTCGGCGCAGGCCTGATCACGGAACTGCGCGCGCACTATCCCAATGCGGCGTTCGCCGGCATCGGCGGGCCGGCGATGCGCGCGGCAGGACTGGATGCCTGGCACGACAGCCAGGAACTCGCGGTGATGGGCCTGGCCGAAGTGCTGGCGCATCTGCCGCGCCTGTTGCGCCTGCGCTGGCGACTGCGCAAACGGCTGCTGGCGTGGAAACCCGATGTCTTCATCGGCATCGACGCCCCTGATTTCAACCTCGGCGTGGAGAAGTGGCTCAAGCGGCGCGGCATTCGTACCGTGCACTACGTCAGTCCGTCGGTCTGGGCGTGGCGCGAAAAGCGCGCGGAAAAAATCGGCGACAGCGCCGACCGCGTGCTCTGCCTGTTTCCGATGGAACCACCGATCTACGCCAAGCACGCTGTCGACGCGCGCTTCGTCGGCCATCCGCTCGCAGACGCTATTCCGATGGAACCCGACCGCGCCGCCGCCCGCCGCGCCTTGGGCATCGGTGACGCGGCGCCGGTCCTCGCGCTGCTGCCCGGCAGCCGACTCGGTGAGATCGCGAAGATGCTGCCCATCTTTCTCGACGCCGCCGATCTCATCGCCCAGCGTATCCCGGCATTGCGGATCCTGCTGCCCGCCGCCAACGCGCAGTGCGACGCCGCGATCCGCCAACAGCTGCAGGACAG
>JBGSID010000283.1:0-21148 GCA_041751895.1 Lysobacteraceae bacterium
GCGCGGGCGCCTGCTTGCGGTGCCGAACGGGATCCGTGTGAACCGTTTTTCTGCCGCCACAGAGGAACGTCGTTGCGCGCTGCGGAATGCACTTGGCCTTCCTGCCGGAACACGAATCATCGGTACGGTCGGTCGGCTCAATCCGGTGAAAGATCAGGCCACGCTGTTGCGCGCGTTTGCACGCGTTCGCGCCGCGTATGGGGATAGTGCGCTGGTGCTGGCGGGCGATGGCGCATTGCGGAGCACGCTCGAAACGCAGGCGACGACGTTGGGTATCGGTGACGCCGTCCGTTTTCTGGGCGATCGCGGCGATGTGCAGCAACTGCTGCAGGGCTTCGACATGTTCGTGCTGTCGTCGCTCAGCGAAGGCTATTCGATGGCATTGCTCGAAGCCTGTGCCAGTGCGTTGCCGGTCGTCGCTACGGATGTGGGCGGCAACCGCGAGATCGTCGCCGATGGCTGCAATGGCATTCTGGTCGCGTCTGGGCGAGAGGATGCGCTTGCCGACGCCATCGCCGCATTGTTGAACGAACCGGAACGTGCCGCGAGGATGGGGCAGGTCGGTCGCGACTGGGCGCTGCGCGAGGCTTCTGTCGGAACCATGGCCGCGCGTTACGACGCACTCTATCGGGGCGGTACGATCTGATCCCGATATCCGCGCAATGCCTGTTCCATATCGTCCCGATTCACCGAGACGGCCGGGTATCCGGCCTGAATACGTTCACCCGACTATCGATGACATGAATCCCCGCCCGAAAAAACTGCAGGTGTTGCGATGGTTTCCGAGCCGTTGGGTGTTGACCCGAGGTCCACGGCAAGGCCATGCCTTGCATCTGACTTTCGACGACGGTCCGCATCCCGAACATACGCCCGCGCTCTTGGCACTGCTGGCGGCGAATGGCGCCCGCGCGACCTTCTTCCTGATCGGGCAGCATGCCGCGCGTCACCCGGAACTGGTCGAGCGGATCCTGCGCGAAGGCCACACGCTCGGCAACCATTCGTGGAGCCACCCGCAGTTCGAGCGGCTCGATCTGCCCGCGCAGCAGGAGGAAATCGAACGGACCGACCGGTTGTTGACCCGGTTCGATGGTCTTGCGCGGCACGACTTCCGGCCGCCGCGCGGTGTCATGCCGCGACCGATGGTGCTCGATTGCATCCGGCGCGGCCGACGGATCGCGTATTGGTCTTACGACAGTCTCGATTACAGCCAGCGTCCGGTCGACGCACTGATCTCAACGGCACAGAAGCATCCGCCAAAAGCCGGCGACATCATGCTCATGCACGATGACGGCGGGCGTTCTCTGGCTTTGCTGCAGACGATGTTGCCGATATGGGTGGCGAGCGGTTTTGCATTCGAGCCAGTGCGGCCGTTGACGTAAGCCGACATCAGTGAACATATCTCCAGGGGGAATGCCATGAGCCGATATCCAACGTTCCGGTGGCGACATTGAACGTATCCATCGCCATCGCGGCGATCGTGCTGCTGCTTGTCTTTGCAGCCGGTCTTGTCGTTGTGCGTGACATGCGCAAGCGCAACATGCATCTGTGGCTGCGCGACTATCTGCGACGGCGTGTGACGGCTGTTGACGACAAGCCGGTGCACATCATGTTCTGTTTCGTCGATCACTTCGAGCCGATGTGGAAAGGCGCCGATCTCGAAAACCAGCGCCGTCGCGTCGATCGCTGGTGCAGCGGCTATCGTGTGTTGGCCGGACGCCATCGCGACGCCGACGGGCGTCCGCCGCAGCACAGTTTTTTCTATCCGGAAGAGGAATACGCCGAGGAGCATCTCGACAAGCTTGCGCAGCTTTGTGCCGACGGTTACGGCGAGATCGAGGTGCATCTGCATCACGACAACGATACCGAGCAGAATTTCCGTGTCTCGATCGGCCGGTTCTGCAAAACACTGCACGAGAAGCACGGAGCGCTGCCGCGCGACCCCGAAACCGGTGAGCTCAAATTCGGATTCATCCATGGCAACTGGTGTCTGGACAACTCGCGTGCCGACGGCCGCTGGTGCGGGCTCAACAATGAGTTGATCCTGCTCCGTGAGCTGGGGTGCTATGCCGACTTCACCTTGCCGTCGGCGCCCAGCGACACCCAGACTTCCACGGTCAACAGTATTTATTACGCGACTGACGACCCGCTGGCGCCGAAGTCGCACAATCACGGCAGTCCCGTGAAAGTCGGCGGTGGAACCCGAGGCGATCTGATGATCGTGCAGGGCCCGTTGGGCCTGAACTGGCGCGAGCGGCGAATGGGGGTGATGCCGCGCATCGAGAATGCCGATGTCCGCAGGAATTGCCCGCCGACCGAGGCCCGTGTCGATCTGTGGGTGAAGACCGGCGTGCATGTGGAAGGGCGGCCGGATTGGGTGTTCGTGAAGATCCACACCCACGGCACCCAAGAGCACGATATCGATACGCTGCTCGGTGAGCCGGTGGATGCGATGCATCGTTATCTGGAACGCGCTTACAACGACGGCAAGCGTCACGTGCTTCATTACGTCACCGCGCGCGAAAGCTACAACATCATCAAGGCTGCGGAGGCGGGTGAAGAGGGCGATCCCGGCCGGTATCGCGACTATCTGCTGCCGCCGCCGCGCTCGTCGTGGGCCGGTGCACGCAAGGCGAACGGCGCATGACTGTGGCTGTCGCGCACGCTGCCGTCGCCGCGACGGCGCAGGCAACGTCATGCGTGAGCGTGGTCATGCCCGCCTACAACGCCGCAGCCACGCTGCAGGCATCGATGGATTCGGTGTTCGCGCAGACGCATGCGGATCTCGAACTGCTGGTGATCGATGACTGCTCCAATGACGGCACCTGGGAGATCATCCAGGCCGCCGCCGCACGCGAACCCTGCGTCGTGCCGATCCGCATGGCGCACAACGGTGGCGTCGCGGCGGCGCGTAATGCCGGGATCGAGGCGGCGACAGGAACGCATATCGCATTCCTCGACAGCGACGACCGCTGGCAGCCCGACAAGCTCGCGCTGCAGCTCGCGCACATGCATGAGACCGGTGCGCAGATCAGCTACACCAGCTATCGCCGGTTCGACGAAAGCGGTCGTGATCTGTCGATCGTGCGCCCGCCGGCCGAAGTCGACTACGCCGACATGCTCAAGAGCAACCGCATCGGCAATCTGACCGGACTGTATGCTCGTGCGCTGGGTGACGTCCGTTTCGAGCGTGTCGGTCACGAGGATTACGTGTTCTGGCTGCAGCTCGTGCGTCGCGCCGGGACGGCGCGGCGTGTGCCGACACCTGAGCCGCTCGCCGACTATCTTGTCCGCACCGGTTCTCTATCCGCCGACAAGCGCAAGGCCGCGCGGTGGCAATGGAATATCTACCGCGATATCGAAGGACTCGACCCGATCCGGGCGGCCTGGTATTTCGCGCACTACGCAGCGAACGCGGTCATGAAGCGGCGGTGAGTGCTTCGGGCGCGGAAGACTTTGCCCCTTGTCCTTGAAACAGCGGGCAAGCGCGGGAACACCGCGACTGGCCCGCTCGACGCATGAAGATCAGAACTCCCGCACCTTGACCACGCGCGTGGTGCCCGAAACGCCATCGTTGTAGTGCTCGACGCCGTAAAGATGCAGCCCGCCGCTGCCGTTGACGTAGATGCCGGCGCCTGCCTGGAAGTCGCAATAGCGCGTGTTGCCGGTGTTCGACGTGCTGCAGTACATGTGGCGATTGGCCACCTTGGTGAAGGTGGGAACGTAACTGGCATTCAGATCGACACGCCAGAGGTCCACCCAGTCGGTACTGACGTCTTTGTGTGTTCCCGCGACAAACAACTGGCCATCGCATTTGGTGATGAGCTGCAGTCCCTGGTAATTGCCGCCGCCGAAGGGTGTGTTGGCGCTGGCCATGGAGATCCAGGTTGAGGTGCTGCCGTTGTGGCCCGGCAGGCTTGTGGATGAGGAGACGAAGACTTCGACATCATCCGAGTTGTTGCCGAACACCAGCGTCATGAAGTTTCCGCTCGACAGGCGTGTCATGCCCGCCGCGCCGGCATTCGTGGTCTGGCTGCGCTGGCGCAGCACCATCGGGCTCCAGGACGGAGTGCTTGGAGAGGACAGCTGCGCGGTGCGGAATCCTGCACCGGTGCTGTCGTTGCTGCTCTCCAGAGGCACGACGGCGTACTCGCCACTGATGTGAAAGCCACCGGCATGGTTGCGCGTCGAGTCGTCAGCCTGGTATCGGGTCACTGCATCGGCACAGGACGGGTATTGCAATGGCGTGACGTTGCCGCCGAGCAGGCCGGTGGTGCCGCTGCGCGATCCGAGCCGGATCACTTCGAACCCCGGATGAGTGCCGTTGTTGGTGGACATGGTGACCAGGAGGTAGTTCAGTCCGCCGCGTGTCAGACGCTGGATCCCTTGTCGATGGATCATTCCGTTGCCGGTGGTGGGGGCGAAACTGCTGCAGCTGTCCGAGCCGCTGCGATAGGCCATGACGTAGTTCGGGTTGGTCGGTAGCGTACTGATGCTGGACACCGGGTCGATGGCGCATCGATTCACGTAAGGATCCGTCGTGCTGTCCGTGACCCAGCCGAGATAGGCTGTGGCGGCGCTGGACGCACTGGACATGATCATGAGTGCAGGCAGAGACAGTGCGGACAGCGCAAACGAGGTGCGATATCGCCAGTCTGTGGTCGATCGTGCGACAGCGATGTCGAGGGGAGAAGTCTTCATTCCTTGGGCCTTCTGATGTGGGTGTTGTCGGTAGTGGACACCTATCGGCGGATCACGCCTTGTGACTGCGGGTACCGTTCCGGTGGTGCTCTACATTACGTGCTCCAGCCCATGTTTCGGTCGGTCATTGGAGGGCAAGCGGCGCTGGCCGGGAACCTGTCAACGGACCGGTGGTGACAAAACAAAGCCCGGCAATGCCGGGCTTCTTTGGGTCAGGGGACGGCGCTTTGCGCGTCAGGGCGTTTCGCTGAGTTCGACCAGATAGGTCGTGGTGCCTCCACCGATATCGATCCGCCAGCCTTTGCTGTATTCGCTGGCGTCCACCGCATTCCAGTTCTTCAGGGTGATGGTGGCGTTCGCGGGTTCCAGGACCCGTACTTTCAGCTTGCCGGCAGTGATGGTGCTGCCGCTGACCGTGGGTTGCACCGGCGTCTGTACCTGGAAGAACGCGGTGGTGCCGCTGCCCAGCGTGAAGTTGTCGCGGACCGTGAGTTTGCGCGAAGAGAAATCGAGGCTGCGCGTCCAGGCGCCGACGGCCGGGTTGCCGCCGTATGCCGGTTTGAGATTGGAGACGACGGTCAGCGCGCCGTTGGCGCCCGGCGTCACCGTCATCGTCGAAACGCTGTCTGCGCACTGGTGCACGATGCGGTCGTTTGCCGGCGATGCGCACTGCTGGGCGCTGGTGTTGCTGCGTTCGAAACGCAGGGTGTTGTGTACCTCGGTGCCCTGCTGGATCCCGCTGTGGGTCCAGATGTTCTCTGGCACCGACAGCCAGTCGTTCGCGAACAGGGTGAACGATCCTTGTTCCTGGTGTGCATGGCTTTCGTTGTAGGGGCCGGCGATGTAGGCCATCCACATCGCGGCACGATCCCAGCCGGTTCGCGCGAACAGGTGGCCGGTGGAGACGCCGTGATAGTAGAGCTCGGTCGGCGGCGTGTTGCTGGTGCCCGGCGGCAGCATGTCGAAGCGGAAGTTGGAGCCCTGTCCCATCTGCTGGATGGAGATGTTGTTGAGCCACCAGCTCGCGGTGCGCTGTGCGGTGGGGTCGTTGGTCAGATGACGCGCTTCCAGCACCAGCCGGCGGTGATAGTCGTAGATCTCCGGGATGGAACTGCGCGACAGGTCGCCGAAGGGCGCGAAGCGGTCGAGTGTCGGCACAGTGGCATGCGTCCACCATTTGATGGTGTTGGTCGCATGCGGATTGGCGTTGGCCAGATCGATGCCGGTCGCGTCTTTCCAGAGGGTGTACAGGCTGAACAGGCGCATCTGCGCGGTGCCGTAGCCGGTACCTTCGAGGCTGCCGCCGCTGGGAATCGCGCGGTAGTAGGCTTCGAGTTTCGGCAGTTTGTTGGTCTGGAGAAAGCTCATCCAGGTCGGATTGCGCGAGGCCAGCGCCCAGGACATCGTGGCTTCGATGAAGCTGTAGTGATAGTTGTTGCCGGGGTTGTCGACCGACCAGCCGCTCCACGGTGCGGAGCGCGTGCCCCACTTGGCATTCTGGTAGTTCCACACGTTCCAGATCGCCTGTTCGGCGTACGCCGACCAGCGCTGACGCTGGTTCGCGGTCAGCTGCAGCGTGCAGGTGTCGTAGGTCATCGCCACGTCGGCGATCATCGGGCCGACGTCGAGATAGGAGTCGTAGGCGACTTCCGGGTTCTGCCCGGAAGCAATCGCACTTTCCGCCGCCGAGACCTGCTGGTCCACCATGCCGATGGCGTGCGTGCAGTACTTCACGTCGCGGGTGATGCGGTACATCAGCGCGGAATCGCGCGCTTCGTAGGCATAGCCGGGGCTTCCGGCGACGGCGTTGTTCACCCAGGTACGGAAGCGGGTGTACGCGGTGCGTGATGTGTCGATATACGTCAGATTCATCGGGATGTCGGCCAATTGCACCGAGGTCGACCCGGAAGCGATACGCGGCCGTGATGCGGCCCGAAGGCGGGCGTTGGTCTGAACGCGACGCTGGAGCTGCGGTCGCTCGACGGAGGCAAGCGGGGCGCGATGCGTTTCGAAGCGGCTGCGCAATTCGCGCATGAATTTCGTCGGTGCGGCGAGGGTGACGCCTGCAGTCGCGACGATGGCGAGGGCGATCAGTCCCCGGGTCAGATGAACGCGTGGGCGCTGGGTCGCGGGCACAGGGCGGATGTCATCGATCTTCGAAGAAACAGCGGGCGTGCGCTTGGGGGAAGGCATGGCATGTACTCGGTGTTCGCAGGCATGGTTCGCATGCGTTGCGATGGATCAGGTGAGGTCGCGCCCCCTGATGCGCCCTTTCCTGGTCCGGGCGCAGCGCGTCTTGCGTTGGCAGCCGTCGGAACCCGGCTCCATGCCTGCCGCGCGAAACTGAACGCGGCAAGTGGGGCGGAGTATGGGTGGGCGATTCAGCCCGTTTTGTGATCGGCCGGACGAATTCGCGGCCATTTTTTTAAAAGTGTGAATTCCGTCTCAGGAAAAGTTCACTCTGAATTCAGCTTGAGACTTCTTCGAGCTCAATGACGTAAGTCTCTGTTCCTCCGGAGATGTCCAGCCGCCAGCCGCTGCGGAACTCCTCGCTGTCGATGCTCCGCCAATCGAGTGTGCGCAGTCGGGCATCTGCCGGTGCGATGACTTTGATCCGCAGCCTGCCGGCGACGGCCTGCTGGCCATCGATCGTCGGTTCTACCGGCAGGTTGAGTTGGAACACGGCCCGGATATCGGCAGCGACAGCGAAGTGGTCTTCGACCCGCAATCTGCGCCCGCCGAAATCGAGGCGCCGTGTCCAGGCGCGCACCGGGGGGTTGTCGCCGTAGGCGGCGGTGAGGTCTGCGTCGACGCGCAATGTCCCGTCGACGCCCGGTGTGACCACCATCCGCGAGAGGCTGGGCGCGCACTGATGGACGACACGGTCGTCGGCCGGTGCGTTGCATTGCCCGGACATCGGGGTGTCGCGCTCGAACCGCAGCACGTTGTTGGTGTCGGTTCCCTGCTGGATGCCGCTGTGGGTCCAGATGTTCTCGGTGACCGCCAGCCAGTCGCGGGCGAACAGGGTGAAGCCGCCCTGTTCCTGATGCGCGTGGCTTTCGTTGTAGGGGCCGGCGACGAAAGCCAGCCACATCGCGTCTTTATCCCAGCCGCTGCGTGCGAACAGGTGTCCGGTGCCTTCGGCATGATGGAACAGTGTGGTCGGTGCGGAGGCCTTGGCATCGCCCGCCGGCAGCAGATCGTGCCGAGTATTGAAGCCGTTGCTCATCCGGTTGATCGCGATATGGTGCAGCCACCACGAAGCCAGCGTCTGCGATTGCGTGTCGTTGCTCAGTGCCCGTGCTTCGAGTACCAGCCGGCGGTGGTAGTCGTACAGCTCCGGAATGGAGTTGCGTGACTGATCGCCGATCGGTGCGAAACGGTCGAGGGTCGGCACCGTTGCATGCACCCAATACGCGATGCTGTCGTTGGCGTGCGGGTTGGCGTTGGCGATGTCCTCGCCCGTGGCGTCTCGCCACAACCGATACAGTGCGAACAGGCGCATGTGCGAAGCGCCGTAGCCGGTGCCTTCGAGGCTGCCGCCGCCAGGCAGCGTTGTGAAATAAGCCTGCAATGGCGGTAATTTCTCTTCGTGCAGGAAGCGCATCCATTCGTCGCTGCCGCTGGCCAGTGCCCAGTAGAGGGTGGCTTCGACGAAGCTGTAGTAATAGTTGTTGCCGGGGTTGTCCACGGACCATCCGGTCCATGGATGTGGAAGCACGCCCCAATGCGCGCGCAGGGGATGCCATATATTCCACACGACCTGCTCGGCGTAGGCGGACCATCGTCCCGTCTGCGCATCGCCGATCTGGGCCCGGCAGGTATCGAGCGTCATCGCGAGATCCGCGATGCGTGGACCGACATCTAGGTAGGAATCGCCGGCGATGTCCGGGGCGCGACCCGCTTCGATGGCGATTTCGGCGTCTGCGACTTCGCGTTCGACCATCGTCACCGCGAGATCGCAATAGTGTTCGCGTGATTGTTTGCTTGGGCTGAGGCGATAGAGCAGGGCGGCATCGTAGGCGGAGAAGGCATAGCCGGGATCGCCAGCGACGGCGCCGTCGACCCAGCGTTTGAAGCGCGCGAATTCCGGCGAGCCCGTGTCGACATGACGCAGATCCAGTGGAATGCCGGGTGAGATATGAGGCAATGGTGCTTGTTTTGCAGCGGCTTCGACCGATGGTGCTGTTGCAGTGTGTGCGCCGACGGCCGTGTTCGCACTCGCTTGCCGGCCGCAGGCAGTGGTGAGCGTCGATACGATCCCAAGAAGGATGAGAAGCGGCACGTGGGCGACGCACGCGCGCGACGTCATCCTCGTAGGCATGCGGGTGAACAGTTCAATTGCAGTGGCTTGTGGCGAATGGGAGTCGATTGAATATCGATCCCGACCACGGTCATGCACATCCATCGCGCTCAGCGATTCCGATAACTGAAGGTCAGGCCGATCACGTTCTGATCCGCATTCTGGCCAATGGCGGTGCTGTCACGCTGATATCGGGAGACCGTCAGCGTGCCGCTCCAATGCCGTGCCCAGTCGTAGCGTACGTTCGCGCCGTAGCGTCTGTTCTCGTCCTGACGCCCGAGATGGATGTAATCGGTGTGATCGAGCGAGGCAACGACGCCGAGGGTCACGTTGCGTCGTGCGCGCCAGCTCAACTCGAAACCGGTGCCGTAACCGTCCTGATCGAACTGGTCGTTGCCTTCATAACGGCGCCTGTCGATGAAGGGTGTCAAACCCAGGCTCCAGCGCGTGGCCGTGTAGTCGTATTTTCCGGAGAGTGTGCGTATCAGGTATGGCGAGGCATTGATCACGGTGTCGCCGGTGACGACTTCGGTCGGCAATTCCGTGCCCTCACCGATGCTGGCAAGACTGTCCGAGGCCACGTCGGAGAACTGGCTGCTGAAGCGGGCACCGAGGCTGTGGCTGGCATTGGGGCGCCACGTCAGTTCGGTGCGGAACAGCGGATCAGAACGGCTGCTGGCGAAACCCGGCACATCACGGCGGTAGTCGAGCCGGGAATAGCCCAGATCGACTGCGATATCGAAAAGATTGAGCTTGCGCGAATAGCGCGCGAACAGCTCCGAGCGCGTGTAGTCGCGTGCGAAGGCGTCATTGCTGAAATCGACGCGTTGCGTCTGAAGATTGAAGGCGACGCGGCTGTTCGCGCTGAGCGTTTTGATCGCGCGCAGTGCCAGGTCGATGCGGTTCGAATCGAACTGGTCGGTGATCTCGGCCTGGCTCTGGACATAGCGCACTTCCGCCGCGCCGCGCCAGTTCGCGCCCCACTCGAAATTCAGGGTCGGCCCTGCGGACAGGACATTGACCTGCTGGCGATTGCCGGGGGTATCCGGAGCCAGAGTGTTGACCGGTTGCAGTGTGAGGGTGTCGACCACGCTGAAGCTCAGGCGTTCGGGAATCGCAACCCAGTTCACGCGGCCGGTGAGCGCGGTATCGAAGGCGTTGTCGAAGCGGTTGTCGCCATAGCGGCGGTATTCCGCGCGTCCGCTGATATGTGTCTGCACGGTCGACGAGTCGTTGAAGATTTCGAAGCCGAGCCCGGGACGCAATATCGTCAGGCTGGCCGGATCGTCCGGTGTCAGCAACAGGTTGTCGTTGTGCTCCGCAGTGAGGTCGACCGTGTAATCGACGCGGACCGCATGCGCGGTCGGCGGCATCGCCGCAAGGACCATGGCGGCGAGCACTGCATGGTAGAGGCGGTTGCGCAGCATGGGGCCTCCCTTCGGCCTGCGACAGACGTTACGGGCGCTGATTGAACACGACACCGGCGAATTTCTCGGGCGGAAAACTGGCGACCGCTTTATCGATGACGTCCGGCGCAACCTGGCCGTAACCGACCACCAGCACCACCAGGTCGGCGAGGTCGGACAGGATCCGCGCATCCGGCGAACGCGCCACCGGCGAGCCGTCGAGAATGATGTAACGGTTGGGATGATGCGTGCGCAGCGAGTCGATCAACGCGCGCATCCGGAACGAGCTGAAACTTTCGCCGGGTGTTTCGCGGATGCGGCCGGATGGAATCAATTGCAGTCGCGGAACGCCAGTGCCGTAGACGATGTCGTTGATGGCGATGTCGTCCTGCTCAAGGAAATCCATCAGGCCGCCGCGACCGGCTTCAACCTGCAGGGCGTCGCCCTGCGCAGGATGCGTGGCATCGCAGTCGATCAGCAGCGCCTGTCTCGATTCGTCGAATGCGAACGCGGCGGCGAGATTGCGCGCGACATAGCTGCCGCCGCAACCGGTGGAAACCGGCGCCACCAGTGTCACGAAGTTGTGGTTGAGATGGCCGCCCAGGGCGAGCAGGCGCGTGCGCAGTTCGCGGAAAGCGTCGGCATGGACGCGCACGGACTCCTGACGGTGGATCAGGCGGCGCTCTTCCATCTGCCGTGTGGTCAAGGCCTGAAGCTCGCCGCGCGCCTGACCCAGTGCCTGGCCGAGGTCATGCCGCGCCGTGCTCAGCGACTGTGCGGCGCGATTGGCATCGGAATCGTTTTCGGCGTTCATGCGTTCGTGTGCTTGAGAATGTAGGTGAGGCCGTACGAGAGCAGTACCGCGCAGACGATCGACATGCTGAGCGCGATGCGCATCCATTCGCGACGACGATCGCGTGGCGTGCGGTAGGCCGGCACCACGGTCAGCAAGGCGTAGCTTCCGGGGCGTTCAAGTTGACGCGGCGATCGTACGCGGGGATCGAAACGCGCGAGCAGGAACAGCAGGCCGAGCGGCACCGCCACGGCGGCCGCCAACCCACCCAGCGCGAAATGCATGAAACGCAGGCCGGTCGGGCGTAGCGGCATCTGCGCCGGATCCTGGATCCGCATGGTCAGTCCACGGCGCTCGCGGTCCATTTCCATCGACACCCGCGCGTTTTCGCGGCGACGCAGCATGTCCTGATAGATGTCGCGATTCACTTCGTAATCGCGGGTCAGCTCCGCGAGCGTGCTTTCCGAAGCGGCGATCCGGCGGCTGCGCCCGAGTTCGTCGCCGAGGAGCCCTTCCGACGCGCCCATTCGCGATTGGATCGCGGCGATTTCGCGCCGTGTTTCCGAAAGCCGGCTGCGCAATTCCTGATACAGCGGATTGACGCGCGCGTCGGCCAGGTCGGTCTCGCTGCGCGGCTGGCTTCGGCGTTGTTCGTCCTGCTGCATCGCCGTCTGGATATCGGCCATCTGATGGCGGATACGTACCACGTCCGGATGTTTGTCCGTGTAACTCAGCAGCAGCGTGTCGAGACGGTTCTGCAGATCCATCAATTGCCCGCGATACAGCGCCTCGCGCGTCTGCACCGCAGTGACTGCCGATTCCCCCGACAATTGCGACGCCAGCGCCTGCTCGCGTGAGCGCAGTTCCATCAAGCTCATGCGGGTCTGTTCGACCTGATTGCGCAGGGCGCCGATGCGCGAACTCACATCGGTAGCGCTGCCCGGTTGGGCGTCGGCATTCGCGGAGCGATAGGCCTGCAGGTTGTCTTCGGCTTCGGTGAGTTTGTGGTGGTAATCGCTGACCTGCTTGTCGATGAATTCGTAGGCTTCGCGACTTTCGCGCTCTTTGCTGGCGAGGCTTTCCTCGATCAACAGATTGGCCATCGCGGCGGTGACTTTATAGGTGCGCTCCGGATCGTTGTCGGTGTAGGTGATCTGGACCAGGCCCTCGCGTGCGTTCTTGATCACCGTGCGGTCGCGGATCTGCTCGGTCAGCCGTTCCTGCATCACTGCCGAGGGCTTTTCGTCCATCCAGCCGCCTACCGCGAGGATCTGCGTCATCACCTTGCGCCCGAAGACGACCTGCCGTGCTAGACCGGCGCGATCCACTGCCTTGGTGGAAACCGCGCGGTTCGCGAGCAGCGGCTGGAGGATGTCGCTTTCCTGCGCCAATACCGATGTCGTGGCGACGTATTTGCGCGGCAGCAGGAACAGGCCGACCAGCAATGCGATCAAGGCGATCGCAGCGAAGATCGAGACCAGCACCAGTTGATAGCGTCGGGCTTCCCGCAGCAGGATCGGGATCAGGTCGCCTGGTGTGAGCGCCACCTGTGCGGCCGGACGTGGGGGCGGGCTGCGCCGGGCCGGGACCGGTGCACTGCTCATCAGAATGTGCGCTCCGGGACCGTGATCACATCGCCGGGTGCGACCGGGTAATTGGTGTTGAGATCGCCGCGATTGAGGATGCGGTCGAGCTTCACTTCGTACGTCCGGGCACTCTCGCCGGTCTTGCGATGCAGCTCGGCACGATCCGACGCCGCGAATTCGGTCACGCCGCCGGCCGCCAACACCGCATCGAGCACGGTCATGCCCGGGCGGAACGGCACCGACACCGGTTGCCGTACGGCGCCGGTCACTCGCACGCGCGACAGGTATTCATGGCTGCGCAGTTGGGTGAGGATCACCGCGACCTGCGGATCGCGCACATATGCGGAGAGCTTCTCTTCGATGTCTTTCGCGACTTCAGGCGGCGTGCGGCCACCGGCGAGCACATCGCCGATCAATGGCACCGAGATCATCCCGTCCGGGCGCACCGGCACGGTGATGCCCAGTTCCGGGTTGCGCCAGACCGCGACCTGGACCTGGTCGTCGACGCCGATCCGGTAGGCCTCGACTGCTTGAATTTGCGTCCCATCCGTGGGGGGAGAGCCTGCCGTGGTGTGGTGTGTCGTGACGCAGCCGGCAAGCAGGAGCAACAGGCACATGGCCCAAAAACGCTGGATGGTACGCACTTCGACCCCCCGAAAATTTCACTTGGATTATAACGAGATACGTAAAAGTTTGAGGACAGTCACATTATTGGGTGAACAAGGCACGGCCCATGGGCACCGACAGACGGTTGCCGAATGGCAGCACAGGTCTGTCGAACACGCGCAGCAGAAGGCGTGCCAACACATTGCGCTTGACGGCAGTCCGCTTCGGTGGGAATGTAATTAGGAAATTACTTAAATAACGAATTCCCTATGGAGCATTTCCCTATGGACCGTGTGTTCGAAGCGCTTGCCTCCACTGCCCGACGCAAGATCCTCGCCTACCTTGGCGAGGGCGAGTTGAGTGCAGGCGACATTGCTTCCCGGTTCGACTTCAGCAAACCGGCGTTGTCCGGGCATTTGCGCATTCTCGAAGACGCGGGCCTGATCTCACGCGAGAAACGCGGCCAGTACGTCTACTTCCGGCAGGTTCCGGATCGGCTGGCCAATACGGTCTTTGCCTGGGCTGCGGAAATATGTCCGGTGGCCGGGCCGCTGAAGCGCGAAAGCCGGCAGCGTGCGCGGGCGCCGAAAGCCGCCGACACGCCAGCAGGGCCGGACATGGAGGACCTGCCATGACCGCCATCGCACGCGCCATGGACACATTCCCGTCGATCCGCCTGCCATCGTTGTCCGGCGGTCTGCCGGTGGAAGTGGTGTTGATCGCGCAGATCGGTATCGGCGCCGGCAGCCCGCTGATCGCCTCGACGGCAGCCCTGCAGCGCGGTCATGACACGTATGTCGATGCGCTCGACGAGCCCTCCGCGCGGATCGGCGGCGCCGATTTCCAGCGGGGTGATGCGACCTCGCTCTACAGCTTCGTGGTCGGCCGGGAAGGCCATCCGTTCCATCGTCACGCCGGGCATCGCGTGTTCACCGCCATTTCCGGCAGCGGCGGCGCGATGCTGCGGTTCTCGACCGCGTCGCAGGACCAGATCGAAGCCGATCCTCGGGCGTTCCTGCGTGCACTGCGCCACGTCGAGATTCCGCCGGACTGTCTGTTCACCGTGCGCTTCGGCGGTGGCACCTGGCACCAGTTCCTGCCGCGCGACCCGACTGCCAATCATCCGGCATTGTTCGCGTTGTCCTGCCATACCAATGAACTGGGCGGTGAGCTGGATGCCGAACAGCGTCGTCGCGTACTGGCCAACGAAGCCGATATCCCGACGCTCACGGAACTGCTGCCCGAACCCGTCTCCGCGTTATTGGCGACGCTGGATGCCAGCGAAGTGCCGACGGCAACCCTGTCGTTGACCGCCGCGACCACCTCGTTGCGCGGTCGCTTCTGCGCACGCACGCGTGGACTGTCCGGGCGCTTGCGCGGCCTGCTCGGCCGCTGGCGTCGGCCGGTTGGCTTTCTGTCCAACCGTGGCATGCGGCCGGTGGTCGAACTGTCCGAGCCGCCGCCCCAGTCGCTGCTGTGGCAGCAGTTCGGCGACAGATTCGACCACCAGGACAGCTTCGCGCTGGACGTCGATGCCGCTGATCTGCCCGCAGCCTCCGCATCGCAATGGCTGGTGGGCATGCTCGATGGCTTCCTCGAAAACCGTCCCGCTGGCGTCTCGCGATTGATGGGCTTGCGAAATGTATTGGTCAAACCCCTGGGCCTGCGGACTTCGCCGCTGGGTTGCCCGGTCTCGTCGCTGCTCGGCGACAGCCCGCAGCGTTTCGCCGGTCGCTTCCCGGTGCTTGGGCAATCGGTTGATTCCGATGGCCGACGCGCGCAGGTTTTGCTGGGTGCGGATGACAAACATCTGCAGTTCCGTTCGTGCGTGGGCGTCGAAGTCCTGCCGGGTGGGCGCGTGCGCTTCACCTTGGGTACGCGGGTGTGCAATCGCAATCGCTTCGGGCACCTCTACATGCGGTTGATCGACCGCACGCATCGCAGGTATGCCGCGCCGACGATGTTGTCGATGGCGGTTGCGCACCTGCTTGTCGAACATGTGCGTGCCGATGGCGCAGGGAATCCTGCTGCAAAGCCCGATGCGGATTTGCAATGGGCGCCATTCGCGCAATGAACGCGGCAGCGAAAACCACGGTGTACTTCAATAGCGCCTGCCCGGTGTGCCGCAGCGGGGTCGCGTGGCAACAAGGCCTGGCATCCTGCGAGATCGAATGGATCGATGTGCACGACGCTCCCGATGCTGTGACGGAGGTCGGCGCAGAGCTTGAAGCGGTACGCGAGCGTCTTCACGTTCTCGATGCCGACGGTCGCGTTCGCGTGGGTGCGGATGCGGTGGTCGCATTGTTCCGGCAAACACGGCGGCAGCGATGGCTTGCCCGTCTGGTGACGCTTCCGCTCGTGCGGCCCGTGAGCGTGTGGGCCTACGATGCGTTCGCGCGGTGTCTGTATTGGTGGAATCGCAGCAAAGGGCGCTGGTAACGACCCGCCACCGTACGGCCATGCCGAACGTGGGTGAAACCCCGGGAGGGATCTGTTCTCGAAATGTCCAACAACAGATCCCTCACATGCATCCGGGATCACAGCGGCTTATCCCGGATGGCAAGCGTTTGTCAGGTGTGACCGTCCGAACGCCCGGGTGATCGCGTGCCGCCCGCCTCAGCCCTCCCAGGCCGGTAGCTTCTTCTTCACCGCCACATTCTTCAGCGTCACGTACTTGGGGATGCCGTCGCGGCCGTAGGGCGGCGGGGCTTCGCCACGGATCAGTGGTTCGAGGTAGGTGCGGGCGGCGGCAGTGATGCCGTAGCCGTCCTTGCGCAGGAAGTTCTTCGGCATGGTCTTTTCGTGATTGGCGACCTTCTCCAGTGGCGCAGCTTCGATCCGCCAACGGTAGGGTGTGTCGGAGACGCGCTTGATCACGGGCATGGTCGAATTCATGCCCCGCAGCGCGAACTGCACGGCAGCCTTGCCGGCGGCCATTGCCTGGTCGAGATCGGTTTTCGAAGCGAGATGCCGAGCGGAGCGCTGCAGGTAGTCGGGCAGGGTCCAATGCACCTTGAAGCCGAGTTCGTCCTTCACCTTGCCGGCCAGATACGAGGCTACGCCGCCGAGCTGGGTGTGGCCGAACGCGTCCTGGTGGCCGCCGGCGTCGGCGACGAAAGTGCCGTCAGCGGTGCGGATGCCCTCGGAGGCCACCACCACGCAAAAACCGACCTTGGCGACCACTTTCTTCACGTTCGCCAGGAAATCCGCTTCGTCATAGGCGCGTTCGGGGAACAGGATGATGTGCGGCGCCTGATCAGGGCTGCTACCGGCGAGGCCGGCGGCGGCGGCCAGCCAGCCGGCGTGGCGGCCCATCGCCTCGTAGACGAACACTTTGGTGGAGGTTTCAGCCATCGCGGCCACGTCCAGCGCGGCTTCACGCACTGAGACGGCGGTGTACTTGGCAGCCGAACCGAAGCCGGGGCAGCAGTCGGTCACGGCCAGATCGTTGTCGATGGTCTTGGGCACGCCGATACAGGTCAGCGGAATGTTGTACTCGGCCGCCAGCTTGGAGACCTTGAGGGCGGTGTCGGCGGAGTCGTTGCCGCCGTTGTAGAGGAAGTAGCGGACCTTGTGGGCCTGCAGGACTTCCAGCAGGCGCTCGTACTTGGCCCGGTCCTGCTCCAGTGACTTCAGCTTGAACCGGCAGGAGCCGAATGCGCCGCCCGGGGTATGGGCCAGGGCGCGAATGGCGCTGACCGATTCCTTCGAGGTGTCGATCAGGTCTTCGCGCAGGGCGCCGAGGATGCCGTTCCTGGCCGCCAGGACCTTGACCTTGCGGGCGCGGGCCTCGGAAATCACCGCCGAGGCGGAGGCGTTGATGACGGCGGTGACGCCGCCGGACTGGGCGTAGAGCAGTGTTCCGGATGCCATGTGTGGAGAGTCCGCTTCGTTCGGGAGGGAGTTGAGGCCGGGTGCTTGGGGCCGCGCCCGTGAGCGGTTAAGCTGGGGAGGTTGCGGCCAGGCCTCTGAGTTTAACGCCATGGCCCGAAGTTCTCTCTTTACGGAGCATGCGATGCGATTGGTTCTCCTCGGCGCCCCCGGATCGGGCAAAGGTACTCAAGCGGCAAGATTGAAGGAACATCTCCAGGTGCCGCACATCTCCACCGGCGATCTGCTGCGTGCAGAAGTCGCGGCTGGCTCGGCACTTGGCCTGCAGGCGAAGGAAATCATGGCCCGTGGCGATCTCGTCTCGGACGAGATCCTGCTCGGCATGCTGGAAGACCGCCTCTCGCGAGCGGACACCCGCGAGGGATTCATCCTCGACGGTTACCCGCGCAATCTCGCGCAGGCCGATGCGCTTGGGCGACTGCTCGCCCGGATCGGCCAGCCGATGGAGCATGCGGTGCAGCTCGAAGTCGACACCGACAAACTCGTCGACCGTCTTGCCGGCCGCGCCAAAGCCGAAGGCCGGGCCGACGACAATCCGGAATCGGTGCGCAACCGTCTCAACATCTACAACGACCTCACCGCGCCGGTCATCGACTTCTACCGTCAGCAAGGCATGTTGAAGGTGGTGGACGGCGAAGGCTCGATGGACGAGGTGTTCACAAGGATCGTGGAGACGGTCGCAGTGGGGATCGATGTGGGGTGAGGAGCGATCATCACCACCTGTTTCGATCGCGCTGATCGTGGCGATTTTGCTGATGGTGATCGGTTTGTCGACGTGTTCGCCACTCCGCGCCAAAGCGCACCCGTTATGTGTCGGTACGACAACGAAACTGGCTTATTTCCCGATCGATGGCGACCCGGAGGCCATGAAGGCCTCCCGGCGCGACTGGTACACGCGGCGGTTGCTGGCGATGAGCGAGCCTTCATTGGCATGCGAGACGCAGCGGCCGGTGTATCGGTTCCTGTGGCTGAGAAGCTTTCATCATCCAGTGACCGTGCGTGTCGAAGAGCAGCCGGAAGGGATGCGTGTGGTCGCGGTGGAGCTCGATGGCGCGGGTGGATACCAGCCGGGTCGCGAGTCGAGGCGTGTCGACCGCATGCTCTCCGCCAAGGAGGTCCGCGCGGTCACCGAAGCGTTGAGCGCGGCCAGCATCTGGTCTGCACCGGACGAACAGGATCTGCACGGTTTCGATGGCGCGCGATGGGTCATCGAAGCGCGGGACGGCAAGCACTATCGGATCCAGGATGTCTGGTCTCCGGCGCACGGACGGATCCATTCGCTGGGCAAAGCGTTTCTGGCACTGACCGGCTGGACCATTCCGAAAGACGAGCTCTACTGAAGCCGCACTCCACGAATTCCGCAGGAACCGAATGAAACTTCATATCTTGGGCATCGCCGGTACTTTCATGGGCGGCGTCGCGGCGCTCGCACGCGAACTCGGGCATGCCGTCGAAGGCAGCGACCAGGCGGTTTACCCGCCTATGTCGACACAGTTGGAACAGCTCGGCATTGCGTTGCGGCAGGGCTACAGCCCCGACAACCTCTCCGCCGACTGCGATGAGATCGTGATCGGCAACGCGCTGTCGCGCGGCAACCCGGCGGTCGAACATGTGCTCGATCACGGCCTGCGCTACACCTCGGGTGCGGAATGGCTGCGCGAATACGTGCTGCCAGGGCGCGACACGCTGGCGGTCGCGGGCACCCACGGCAAGACCACCACCACCACCATTCTCACCTTCCTGCTGGATCGCGCCGGGCGCGCGCCGGGGTTCCTGATCGGCGGCGTCGCCGAGGATTTCGGTGTATCCGCGCGCGTCGGCGAGGGCCGCGAATTCGTGGTCGAGGCCGACGAGTACGACACCGCGTTCTTCGACAAGCGCAGCAAGTTCGTGCACTACCGGCCGCTGGTGGCGATCCTCAACAATCTCGAATACGACCACGCCGACATCTTTCCCGATATCGCCGCGATCCAGCGCCAGTTCCATCATCTCGTGCGCACGGTGCCCGGTCGCGGCCGGCTGATCGTCAACGGTGAGGACGAGCGGCTCAAGGAAGTGTTGGCGATGGGCTGCTGGACGCCGGTCGAACGCTTCGGTGTGTTGCGAGACGGCATGGCCGACGATGCTTTCGACTGGGGCGCGCGCCTGTTGCGTGACGATGGCAGCGCGTTCACGGTGCTGCATGCCGGCCGCGTCATCGGAGACGTGCAATGGCCGATGGTCGGTGAGCACAACGTCATGAATGGCCTGGCTGCGCTAGCGGCCTGCCACGCCGTGGGTGCCGATCCGGCGGGCGTCATGCCCGCGCTTGTCGATTTCCGCAGCGTGAAACGTCGTCTGGAAGTGCTGGGCACGGCCAACGGCATCACTGTCTACGATGACTTCGCGCATCACCCGACCGCGATCTCGACCACGCTCGCGGGCCTGCGCGCGAAGGTCGGCGACGCTCGCATCGTCGTCGCGATGGAGCCGCGCAGCAATTCGATGCGGCTCGGCGCGCATGCCGAGGCGCTTGCGCCTTCACTGGCGCTGGCCGATGCCGTGGTGTTCCTGCATCGCCCCGAATTGTCGTGGGACGCAACCAAAGTGATCGCGGCCATTCGCGGCGAAGCGCGTACGGCGCCGACGGCGGATTCGTTGATCGCGACGCTGCGCGCACTCGTGCAGCCCGGTGACCACGTCGTATTCATGTCGAATGGCGGTTTCGATGGCGCGCCGAGGCGGTTCCTGGCAGCGCTGTAGGGTGGTGGGCTCGGCCCACCCTACAATTCCCTCATGACAGACATCCTCCCCCTGTTTCCATTGCAAACCGTGCTCGTCCCCGGCGGACCACTGGGACTGCGTATTTTCGAGACGCGTTATCTCGACATGGTGCGCGATTGTGGCCGCAGCGGGACCGGTTTCGGTATCAACCTGCTGCTTGCGGGCGACGAGACCGGTGAGTCACCCGCGCCGGCTGCGGTCGGCACCGAGGCGCGGATCGAGGATTTCGGCAGTGGCGCGGATGGCTTGCTGATGCTGCAGGTGCGCGGCGCCCGCCGCTTCCGCGTACGAGAGATCCGGGTGCGCAGCAACGGTTTGGTGATTGCCGATGTGGACTGGCTCGAACACGATCCCGACGACGAATTGCGCCCGGAACACGGCCTGCTCGGCACGATCCTGCAGCAGGTGATCGATCAGGCGGGTGGCGAATACGCACGGGCCTCGGCGGCGAGATTTGACGATGCCGCCTGGGTCAGCTGGCGGTTGACCGAGTTGCTGCCATTGAGCAATCCGCAGCGGCAGATGCTGCTGCAGGAAAACGACCCGCACGCGCGGTTGGATCGCCTGATCGAATTGATGCCTTGAGGTCGATGCACCTGCGTGTGATGCCCTGAGAGCGATGCTCTCGATACATGGCCCGATGTGATGCATTGGGGCCGACGATTACGGGCCCGTGCGCAGCCGAAGCACCGACAGATCGCCGTCTGGATGCGGCGATTCCATACTGTCCATTCCTCGTAATGCCTTCCGCACCCGTGCGTGGGCGCCGCCGTCGTCCTGGTCCGGCATCCACAGGCCGAAGGCGGGGATCGGGCGCTGGAAACGCAGTGTCTGCGTGCTGCCGATCCACAACGACTGCCCGTTCTGCAACAGTGCCGGCGCCCGCCACAGGCGCAGGACATAGACGCTGCCGGCGTCGGCGCCGGGTCGGCGTAGCAGGAGGGTTTCGGCTTCCGCGCCCAGTGTCGCGGGCAACACCGGCTGCCGTTGGATCTTGCGTTTGGGGTCGAGCAGGCCGAGGGTTTCGACCCAGTCGGCCTGCGGCTGTACACGCCAGCCATCGGCTTCGAGTCGTGCACGTACCGGCGCCAGCGGCCCCGCG
>JBGSID010000284.1:0-6569 GCA_041751895.1 Lysobacteraceae bacterium
CGATGCTGGCGGAGGTGGCCATCAATCGCATAGAGCGCAGGGCGGCCAAGCCCAAGCTGCAGACAATGCGCAGCCGGGCGACAACGGCGGCAACTCACAGCAGCAAGGCCAAGGCAACCAGGGCGGCCAACAGGGCGAAGCCGGCGGCCAGAACCGCGAGCAGGGCGACAATCAGCGCTTCAACAACCGCCGCGACCGCTTCCGCAACAACAACCGTCGCGACCGTTTCCGCAGTCGCGAAGAAGGTGGCGAGCAGGACGGCAACCAGGACGCCGGCAGCTTCCAGCAGCCGCAATATGTGGCACGTCAGGTGTCCAGCGTCCCGGAAGGCTTCCCGCAATACTCGCTGGGCGACCTCAAGCGCATGCCCATGCCGAAGCTGCTCGATATCGCCGAGCAGCTGCAGATCCAGGAAGGCGTCGCCCGTGCGCGCAAGCAGGACGTCATCTTCGCCGTCCTCAAAGTCCTCACCCGTCATGGTGAAGGCGTCGCCGCCGACGGCGTGCTCGAAATCCTGCCCGACGGCTACGGCTTCCTGCGCGCCGCCGAAGCCAGCTATCTCGCCGGCCCGGACGACGTGTACATCTCGCCCAGCCAGATCCGCCGCTTCAACCTGCGTACCGGCGACCACCTGTCCGGCCGCATCCGTTGGCCCAAGGACGGCGAACGCTACTTCGCGCTGGCCGTGGTCGACACCATCAATGGTGAGCCGCTGGAAGCGTCGAAGAACAAGGCGCTGTTCGAGAACCTCACGCCGCTGTTCCCGCGCAAACGCTTCAAGCTCGAACGTGGCGACGGCAGCACCGAAGACATCACCGGCCGCATCCTCGACCTCATCGCCCCGCAGGGCAAAGGCCAGCGCGCGCTGATCGTCTCGCCGCCGAAAGCCGGCAAGACCATGATGATGCAGCAGATCGCCACCGCGATCACCACCAACCACCCCGACGTGCACATGATCGTGCTGCTGGTGGACGAGCGTCCGGAAGAAGTCACCGAAATGCAGCGCACCGTGCGCGGCGAAGTGGTGAGTTCGACCTTCGACGAACCCGCCGCCCGCCACGTGCAGGTCGCGGAAATGGTGATCGAACGCGCCAAGCGTCTGGTTGAGCACAAGAAGGACGTCGTGATCCTGCTCGACTCGATCACCCGCCTTGCCCGCGCCTACAACAACGTCGTGCCCAGCTCCGGCAAAGTGCTGACCGGCGGCGTGGATGCGAACGCGCTGCACCGTCCGAAGCGCTTCTTCGGCGCTGCGCGCAACGTCGAGGAAGGCGGCTCGCTGACCATCATCGCCACCGCTCTGGTCGATACCGGCAGCGCGATGGACAAGGTGATCTACGAAGAGTTCAAGGGCACCGGCAACTCCGAAATCCACCTCGACCGCCGCATCACCGAGAAACGCGTCTACCCCGCGATCAACATCAACCAGTCCGGCACCCGCCGCGAAGACCTGCTGATCGAACCGGACCTGCTGCAGAAGATCTGGATCCTGCGCAAACTCCTCCATGGCATGGACGAAATCGCTGCGATGGAATTCATGCTCGACAAGATGAAGAGCACCAAGTCGAATGATGAGTTCTTCACTTCGATGAAGCGTTGAATCGGACGAAGCTCGATACAAGGTGTAAACAAAACGCCCCGCATTGCGGGGCGTTTTTTTTGGGTATGCGGGTCGGATGGCCTTCCGGCCTGGCAGACGTTTTGTAGGACGTCACCCTGCGGTTGAACCTTGCAGGTTTATGCCAAATGCCCGAAGAACGCCGTCAAGAATAATTTGCAGAATAATTTTGTTGACTTTTAACAAACCGGTGTAGATACTGCCTCTATCCGCCAGGTTACGTTTGGAAATACGACATGCAGCTACTGGATCAAGCCGAAGCGCATCGCGCGTTGGGACATCTATTTCCACGACTAGATGCAGTAATGCGTGGAGCATGGCAACAGTGGCTTGATGTCAGGATGGGTAGAAATTTCAGCAAGCGAACGAGAGCGAATATTGTTTATGACGAGACAATAACGCTTGCTCGGAGGCTCTTGCCGGAGTGCGAAGAGGTCGTGGTTCAAGAGCAACATATTTTTGTTTTTGACGGCCAGTATGCGATTCGTTTCAAAAAGCTGAATAGTGACCTGACGTCTTCAAATGTTCGCACTCGACAAAATAAAATGTTTCGACGTCAGGAGTGCCTCGACGGGATGCCCCTAATGCACAACCTAGAAGCTGGTTATCTACTGAATCAGCTGCAGACAACAATTGTTTCGACTCATTTGGTCTGCCCTAGCGGGGTTCATTCGCACGCATGGCAACTTAGTTTGGAAGCAGATGTTATCAACGTGCCCACCGCTGACGTTCTTCCCTTCCCGGTCTCGCAGCAATCTCTTAACAGCGTTGTCCAGTTCCGCAAGAAGACAACAGAGAAAGATAACGAGGTCGCTAGCAACTCTGATGAAAGCGATGTTTAACCATGAGATGGCTGTGCTGGCGCGAGAGTTCAGGAATCTCACGCAGCATGAACTTGCTCGTTCTCTTTTTGTTAGCCAAGCGAAAATAGCAAAACTAGAAGGTGGACTTATTTCTGATGTCCCAGATGAACTTGTATCTCGACTGGCGTTGAAATTAGACTTTCCCACCTCCTTTTTCTTCCAAGATGGGGCGCGTATCGGTTTCGGTAGCAGCGCGCTCTTTTATCGCAAACGTAATGAGATTTCTGCTGTTGACCGTAAGCGAATCGCTGGCGTAGTCAACATTGTTCGACTGGGTTTGGGTCCGCTTCTTCGCACCATAGATCTCGATCACCCGCGTCGTTTGCCTGAGTTTGAGATCGAAGAATTTGATGGAGATCCGGCTTCTGTGGCACGGGCTGTGCGCGCAATGTGGAATATGCCAGATGGCCCAATTTCAAACCTTACAGAGTTAGTTGAAAGCGCTGGAGTGCTCATCATTCCTTGCGACTTTGGTTGCCGCGCAATGGATGGAACAAGCCTGAAGACCAACGACTTGCCTCCGCTGATCTTTATGAATAAGGATCTCACTGGGGATAGATGGCGCTTTACTTTGGCTCACGAGTTAGCTCACCTTGTGATGCACGATGTGCCTCGTGAGACAATGGAAGATGAAGCGGATGCATTTGCTGCGGAACTCTTGATGCCTGCCGCAGACCTGTCGTTGCAACTCAAACGACTACGGCCATTGCGCCTCCAAGACTTGGCTGATCTTAAGCCTTACTGGAGAACTTCCATGGCCTCACTCTTAATGCAGGCATCTAAGCTTGATTTCGTTTCGGGTCGACAAAAGCAGTATCTATGGCAGCAAATGTCGATGCTGGGGTACAGGCGTAAAGAGCCCATTGATATACCTCGTGAGCAGCCACTCGCGCTTAGTGGAATGTTGACTTACTTTCTTAACGAACTCGATTTTTCCACAGAAGATCTGTCAGCGACAGTGAATCTTTTCCCGCAAGAGTTCGGGAAGATTTTCGGCGGGCCAACTTTGAAGCCTGAACGTCATCTGCGCGCGGTCAAATAGCCAGCCCGTAGCAAGTAGGGTGGGCTCCTGGCCCACCGCTCGTGGAATCAAGCTACTTGCTTCGCAGAAAAATACCCGCACATGCGCTCGTTTGATACTTAACTTGTGTGGTGATCGGCGGGGCGGTGGGCCAGGGGCCCACCCTACGATTGCGACGCAAACCAAACAGAGGGTCAGATTCGACTTCCTGATGCTTCGCTTCTTCACCCATTGTGATTGCTCCACGACTGCCGCTTCGTTCGCCCCTCTGACACTTTGGGCACCCTCTCCCCGCTTGCGGCGGAGAGAGGGGCAAGCGCAGGCTGCTTTGTCCTTCTCCCCACGCGTGGGAAGAAGGTGCCCGAAGGGCGGATGAGGGGTGTTTTCAATGCCAAAAGCGCACAAAACGGCGTGCTTGAGCACGCCCTACTTTTCCGGCGAAGGAGTCAGCGTGAATGCGCGATGCGTTCGAGCGGCAATACGGGTTTCACTCAGATGATTTCAAACAGGCGTAGGAACATCGTCGCCTGCGCGCCGAAGCCGATCACGAATGCAATCGTGCGCAGCAGCGGTACGCCGAAGGTGTAGATCAGCGCGTGCGCGAGGCGGCTCCAGAAATACAGGGTGGCGGCGATCGCGGTGGGGAGTTCCATCATGTGTACGCCGAGTGCGAACGGCGCGAAGACGACCAGATTTTCGATCGCGTTGCGGTGCGCGTTGGCGAGACGATAGGCCCACTTGCCGGATGCTGTGAGAAACCGATCTGCAGCAGGGCGAAATCGCCGAACGCATCGGCTACGAAAGCCTGCCCGCCTTCAGTCGTGTGTTCAAAGCGCAGTTCGGGTTGTCGTCTACTGCGGCGGCGCCGAGGCTCGCTTGGCATAGCGGCATTGCGGCACCTGCTGCGCGCGGTTAAGGTCGGCCGCGGAGGTGCACATGCACGGTAATGGTTTACAGCTCGCGCTGGTGTTCTTGTTGGCGGCGGTGATCGCGGTGCCGCTGTTCAAGCGGTTCGGTTTGGGCGCTGTGCTGGGATATCTGGCGGCGGGCGTAGTGTTGGGTCCGTTCGGGGTGAAGGTGATCCATGACGCCGAACCGGTGCTGGCCGCCAGCGAGATCGGGGTCGTGATGATGTTGTTCGTCATCGGCCTGGAGCTGTCGCCGGCGCGGCTGATGGTGATGCGCAAACCGGTGTTCGGCATCGGCGGTCTGCAGGTGGCGCTGTCCGGTTTTGCGCTGGGCGGGCTCGGTCTCGCGCTGGGGCTGGGTTGGAAGGCGGCGCTCGCGGTCGGTTTCGCGCTGGCGCTGTCATCGACTGCGGTGAGTCTGCAGCTGTTGTCGGAACGGAAGGCGCTGAATGCCCCGCACGGCCGGCTGGCGTTCGCGATCCTGTTGTTCCAGGACATCGCCGCCATCCCGCTGATCGCCGCCATCCCGTTGCTTGGTGTCGCCGCCGCCAGCCATGGCCCGGTGTCGCAGGATGTGTTCAAAGCGGTCGCCGCGATCGTCGCGGTGGTCATCGGCGGTCGCTATGTGCTGCGCTGGTTGTTCCGCCTCGCGGCGCGCATCGGGGTTCCCGAAATGTTGACTGCCAGCGCGTTGCTGGCGGTGCTCAGTGCCGGTTGGGCCATGCATCTGGCGGGATTGAGCATGGGTCTGGGCGCGTTCCTCGCCGGTGTGCTGCTGGCGGACTCCGAATTCCGCCACGAGATCGAATCGCAGATCGAGCCGTTCAAAGGATTGCTGTTGGGCCTGTTCTTCATGGCCGTCGGCATGAGCATCGATCTGAAGCTGATCGTCGCCGAACCATGGGTCATCGTGCTCGGAACAGCCGCGCTGCTGGTGATCAAATCCACCGTGCTGGTGGGGATCGGCATGGGGCCGGGGCGACTCGGCTGGCGTGAGGCGCTGCAACTGGGTGCGGTGATGGCGCTGGGCGGTGAATTCGCGTTCGTGGTGCTGTCCGAAGCGGTGAAGGCGAATCTGATCGATGCTGCGCTGCAGAACCGGCTGGTGGCGGTGGTCGGCCTGTCGATGGCGCTGACGCCGCTGTCGATGATCGCTGCCGCCCGTCTGCTGCGTTCGATGCCGGAGACCAAGGAAAAGCGCGAGTTCGACGCGATGCCAGACGACCATCCGCAGGTGATCCTGGCCGGATTCGGTCGTTTCGGACAGATCGTGGCGCGATTGATGGTGGCGCAGAAGATCCCGTTCGTCGCGCTGGAAACCGATCCCGAGCAGCTCGACGTCGTGCGCAAATTCGGCAACACCGCCTATTTCGGCGACCCGGCGCGGCCGGACTTGCTGCGTGCGGCCGGTGCGGCGCACGCGAGCATCTTCATCAACGCCATCGACAGCACCGAAGCGAGTCTGCGCGTGACCCGCGTCGTGCGTCGGCTGTATCCGACGATGAAGATCTTCGCCCGTGCGCATGATCGACGGCACGCCTGGCAGCTGATGGATCTGGGGGCGATCGCCACCCGCGAGACCTTCGCCTCCGGCCTGGAAATGGGCCGGGATGTCCTGATCGCGATGGGCATGCCGCCGGAGCAGGCGGCGCAGCGTGCCGAGCAGTTCCGTCGTCACGACGAGGCGTTGCTGTCGAACCAGCATCTGATCTACGACGACGAGGCGGCGTTGCTGGAAAGCACACGCCGGGCGCGCAGTGAATTGGAGCAGCTGTTTGCGGCGGACGTGGAGGATCAGGACGCCGGCGGCATGCCGCGTGAGCGGTGATCCTGTCCGCGCGACGGGAGAATCAATGACGGGAGTACGGGCGGCAGCCCGCTGGTCATGACGCGCCGTTGCGGACTCGCAATTGGCGAGTCGCCATTTAAGACTCGATTTAAGACTCGATTTAAGACTCGCGATTCTTCAGGAACCGCGCCATCGACACATTCCCGGTCTGCGGCATGAACTGGGCCGCGACATCGACAAACCCGCGCATCACCGCGATCTCGCGTGGGGTGCGGTTGAGTGCATCGCGCGCTTCGGCCTCGGCGCCGTCGCTGAGCAGTTGTTGCGTGACGCGCAGCAGGCCGTGCAGCGCGGCCAGATGCAGCGGGCC
>JBGSID010000285.1:0-5670 GCA_041751895.1 Lysobacteraceae bacterium
GAAATCACACCGCGTTCTTCGGGGGTGAGTTGGGAGTACTTCATGGCAGAACCCTTGCTGCAATCAAGGATCTGCCAGTCTGCCAGCTCACCCCCACCTGAAACCCAAAGCAAGTTGTTGCACTTAGTCTGGCAATTTTAGAGGCCTAACAATTCGTTCAAGCCGACCCCGCATCGTGGCGTCGGCCACGTGCCTACGCTACGCTAGCACGTGGCCGCCACCCCGCTGCGGGGCGGCTTAACTCAGGCGTTAGGCGGCACAGATGACCATGCGCAAGGCTCGAATTATCGTGGTCCTGGTAGGACTGCTACTTCCATACGCGGCACGCCTCCCACGAGGTGCCGAGTGGCTTCATCAGTACACAGACATTAGCCTCGGTGGATGGCTGTTCTTCAGTGCGTTCAACGCTATCGCATGGGGTGCCATCTTGGCGGTCAGTCTCTTATATCGGCGGCCGGTATCGCTGCTCGCACCTTCTTTGCCAGGCTTTGGCTTTCTCGCGTGGGCACACTACTCGCTAGATCTAGCGGTAGATGCTCAAGCCGCTATCGCGTTGATCCTCATACCAATTTTCGCGCTAGCGCCCATTCTTGTTGGCGCGGCAATCGGCTACTTCTTAGATTGGCATTCAAGACCCCAAAGTGCCGCCTAACAATTCGTTCAAGCCGACCCCGCATCGTGGGCGTCGGCCATGTGCCTGCGCTACGCTAGCACACGTCCGCCACCCCGCTGTGGGGCGGCTTAACTCAGGCGTTAGGCCACTATCGAAATGTCACCAGATCTTCTCCCATCGATTCCACAAGTGCGACACATCGCTCAATCGTTGGCGATGCTGGATGCGATTCTCAGCCCAGAGTGGGACTACCGCTACTACAGCTTCAATAGCGCGTGGGGGCCGGGTGAAGAAATGGCGTCAATGTTATGACCCAGTGATTTCCTGCTCAGGTATAACCTTGAAGAGGAAGCACTGATGAGCGTAGTGATGGAAGAAGAGATCAAACGTTGGACAGCCCGTCGTAAGTCGGCGCTGGCTCTGGAGATCATCCAAGGCAAGACCACTGTGGCGCAGGCCAGCCGGCAGTTCGATATTCCCCCTTCAGAGATCGAGAGTTGGGTCGATGACGGCAAGCGTGGGCTGGAGAACGCGCTGCGGGCCAAGCCCGAGGATGTGCGCGAGCAGTACGAGCGTCAGCTCAAGGACCTGCAAGAGGCCTACGGCGAGGCAATGTTGGAACTGCGCGCACGAAAAAAATTGGCGTCCCTGTTGGGCAAGGACGAGACCTGATGGTCGCGATCCAGCAGGGACTGCAGAAGGATGGACTGCGGGTGTCGATAGCCAAGCTGTGCCGCTGGTTCGAACAGCCGCGGCGCAGCGTGTACTACAAGCCGACCAAGGCGGCACCGAAGGTGCGGGGGGAGTTGGCCACGCCGATCACAAGGCACTGATCGAGGAAGAGCCGTCGTTCGGTTACCGCACCGTGGCCGGGCTGCTGGGCATGAACAAGAACACGGTGCAGCGGATCTTCCAAATTAAGGGCTGGCAGGTGCGTAAGCGGACCGTGGGCTTACGTCCGCGGATTCAGTCGTTGCCGTCGGTGGCGGGGCACCGGACGAGCGCTGGGCCACGGACCTCTGCCGGGTGCGGGGCGGCCGCGACGGGTGGCTGACGTTGGCACTGGTGATCGACTGCTACACCCGGCAACTGCTGGGCTGGCACTTGTCGCGCAGCGGCAAGGCAACCACCGCCACGGCAGCCTTGGAGCAGGCTCTGATCACGCGCTTCGGCGTGCTCGGACAATGGTCTGGTCTTCACCAGCCGTAACTACACCCGGTTGGTGCGCAGCTATGGTCTGAAGCAGGAGTTCATTACCCCGCACTGCCCACAACAGAACGGCATGCTCGAGCGCGTCATCCGCACCTTGAAGGAGCAGTGCGTCCACCGTCACCGCTTCGAGAGCAAGCAGCATGCGACCCGTGTGATCGGCGACTGGATCCAGTTCTACAACCACCGGCGTCCACATCAGGCGCTGGGAATGAAAACACCCGCTGAGGCATATGCATTAGCGACCTGACCTGTGCAGAAACCGCTGGGTCATTACATCACGCAGGAAGCCAATGATCTGCTCATCTGAAAAACGCTTCTGCACATCCAATCTCCTTCGTCTGGGAAATTGGACTCCACACGTCGTGCTACTCAAAATCGGGGGGACGTCGCGGCCACCCTCGAACACAGCCTGGGCCATCTCACGACGCTGAGATGGCCTCACCACTTTTTTGCCAGCGCCTCCTCCTTCAGCAGGTCGGCGCTGAGCTGGGCCTCGGCGTACATCTTCTTCAGACGCCGGTTCTCGTCCTGCAGCTCCTTGCGTTGGGACATCATCGAGGCATCCATGCCGCCGAACTTGCTGCGCCACTTGTAGAAACAGGCCGAGCTGATGCCGTGTTCCCGGCACAGCTCCGGGACCGGGCTGCCGGCCTCGGCCTGCTTGAGAATCGCCAGGATCTGGCTGTCGGTAAAGCATGGTGTCTTCATGGAAGACTCCTCGGATCAGACTACGGGAAAATTCCACTTTTGAATCCCTCTAATCTGAGGGGGATTACCATATCGCGGCCACTTTCCTTGAAGAAACACTAATGCGATGAAAGTATCGCTTCCTGGCGTCCGGCTTGAGAAGGCAGGTTCACAGGGGCCAATCAGCATTGAGCTCAGCTCGCGCCTGATGGGGCCGTGAGCGCGATCGGACGAACGAACGTCACCTGTCGTTTGAGTGCGGACAAGGTGTATCGTTCCGGCTCGGTGAACTGGCAGCACATGAGGGATGATCTCTTTGCCGGAGCAATCTTTCTCCAGCCTGCAAACTCGCCCATCCCTTGCCGGGCCACGCAGGTGTTGCAGTTAGTTTGCCAACTCATGCGTTTACATAAAAACAAGCAGCGCAATAACTCAAGGACTCGAAAAAATGCACTTACTCAAATGCAAATGCGGTGCGGTCAAAGGAGAAATTTCAGCAGGCGGGCCCAACAATCGTGTTCGTTGCTATTGCACGGACTGCCGCGCATTCGCAAATTTTCTCGGTATGGAAGCCGATGTACTCGACGCTCAAGGCGGGACTGAGGTCATTCAGGTCTCCCAAGCGCGTGTCCGGATCACGCAAGGCCTTGATCAGCTCGCTGCGATCCGGCTTAGTGACAAGGGAATGCTTCGCTGGTATGCGAGCTGCTGCAAGATGCCCATCGGCAATTCCATGGCTGACCCAAGATGGTTTTCTATCGATCTTGTCCACTCGTGCCTTGAACACTCGAAACTGGATCAGGACTTTGGATCCTCCACCGCCCTGATCAGCACTGGTACTGCCTTGGGTGATCCCAAACCGAAGCAGCAAGGTCTTCTCGGCGCCATCATCAAGTTCGCTTGGATTGTGATTCCCGCTCGCTTACTCGGGCGCTACAAGCATGCCCAGCTGTTCACAAGCGCTCGCACTCCTATCGTGACACCTACAGTACTGTCTCCGTCTGAAGTCCAGCAACTCAAGAATGCAAGCTGACACTTATTTGAAACCGACTGCATACCGAAGCACCGGCCTCGTGCCGAGATCAAATTCGCTTGTGTGGATTCAACCAAAGCGCCCCAGCATTCCGCCCGCCAATAGATGGAGATGAAGCTGGAAGACGGTCTGTCCGCCATGGTCGTTGCAGTTCATGACGATCCGGTAGCCGTCTTCGGCGAAGCCCTGCGCTTTCGCATAGTTCGCAGCAGCAATGGCAAGGCGACCGATGATTTCAGCCTGATCCGGTTTCACATCGTTCAGCGTGGGGATCGTCACCTTCGGCACGAACAGTACGTGGATCGGTGCCTGTGGCGCGATGTCATGGAAGGCGATGATGTGTTCGTCTTCATAGACGATGTTCGCCGGAATCTGGCGGTCGATGATCTTGTGGAAAATGGTGTCCGACATGGTCCGTCTCCTGTGGGTCCGCAAGAATTGTACTGAGGGCAAGCCCCGAGCTGCCATCACGTTGGTATGTTGGGCGGTGAACGATCACCGAAACGGCTCCGATCATCGCAATATCATCGGACAACATATGACGGCAGACCCTACTCGCCTACACGGGCATCTCGCTCCGTGTGCCGAAGGCATGCGACAGCGTGCCGCGATCGACGTATTCAAGTTCGCCACCCAGTGGCACGCCGTGCGCGAGCCGAGTCGGCCTCACGCCTTGTTGCCGTGACAATTGCGCGAGGTAATGCGCGGTCGCCTCGCCTTCCACCGTGGGATTGGTGGCGATCACGAGCTCCTGAACCTCACCCTCGGCAAGACGCGCGGCGAGCTTTTCGAGACCGAGCTCGCGCGGGCCGATGCCGTCGAGCGGGCTGAGCCGCCCCTGCAACACAAAGTAGTAGCCGCGATAGCCAGTGGCCTGCTCGATCACAAGACGATCCGCCGGCGACTCCACCGCACAGAGCAGATGCCCGTCGCGCGATGTGCTGGCGCAGGTCGCACACAATTCGCTTTCGCTGAAATCCCGGCATCGAACGCAGTGACCGATGCGGTCGACTGCTGCAGCCAGCGTGTCGGCCAGGCATTGCCCCCCTTCTCGATCACGTTCAAGCACATGATAGGCCATGCGCTGTGCAGTCTTCTGTCCAACGCCGGGCAGAATGCGGAAAGCTTCGATGAGTTGTTCGAGGAGAGAGATGGTCATCTTGATTCCGTTATTCCCGCAAACGCGAGAACCCTGTGACTGCGCGTCGGCGCCTTCATGAGAAGGTCAACGAAGACGCGGGATCACCGCATACGCGGGGATGCCGAGCAGCGGAATCAAAACATGCCCGGAATCTTCATGCCGGGCGGAATCGGCATGCCTGCAGTAGCACCAGACATCTTCGTCTGGGATTCGGCGTTGACCTTGTTCACCGCGTCGTTGATCGCAGCGACGATCAGGTCTTCGGTCATTTCAGCGTCGGAGAGCACACTAGGATCAATCTGCACCTTGCGGCACTCCATGCGGCCGGTCAACGTCACGCTGACCATGCCGCCGCCGGCACTGCCGGTGACTTCGAGTTTGGCGAGTTCTTCCTGGGCGCGCTGCATGTTTTCCTGCATCTTCTGCGCCTGCTGCATCAATTGGGCGATATTTCCACGCATGTCTTCAGTCTCTCGGGTTCAGTCTTCAAAAGGACGGATCGAATCGGGCACGAGCTTCGCACCCTGTTGTGTCATCAAACGCTGCACATCGGGATGGGCCATGAATGATTCTTCGGCGGCGGCTTGCTTCGCGTCACGCTGACGCTCGACCCGCTGATGCAGCGTCTCGACGTTTGCAGGCTTACCAGTTTCAAACTTCAGCTGGACTTCGCCGCCAAGTTGCGCGGACAGCGCTTCCGAAAGCGCTTTCATCAAGGATGGCGCACGCAAATGATCGTCGTCGGCCGAGAGCGACAGCCGCATCACACCGTTGGCATAGCCGATGAAGGCGGCATGTGCCGCCAGCTCACGACCAGGGCCACGCAGACCGCTGTTCGCGATCAGATCGAGCCAACGGTCGTTGTCGATCTCGATCGCAGGCGGCGGACCGGCAACGGCAATTGCTGGCAACTGGGCAGCTGCGGGCATGGCCGCAGGAGGCACGGTCGGCGGCGCAGCGATTGGCGGCGGCGGACGCGGCGCT
>JBGSID010000286.1:0-1692 GCA_041751895.1 Lysobacteraceae bacterium
CGCGCCACCGCGCTGGCCACCGCGCTCGAAGCACAGGGTTTCTGGGTGCCGGCGATCCGCCCGCCGACCGTGCCCGAAGGCCGCGCGCGTCTGCGCATCACCCTGTCGTCGCTGCATACCCAGGCCGAAGTCGATTCGCTGGTCGACGCACTCACTTGGGCGCGCGATGCGGTGGAGATGGGTTACGGCAACAGCGGGGCTGCGGTGGCGTGAGGCCGATGCTGGCCTCGACGCACGATCTCGACGCACGCATTCCAGTCTGGGCTGCGTTGTCGGAGCTCTATCTCGATACCGATGTCACGCTGTCGTACGACCATGTCGCACGCACGCTCGCCGCTTCGCCATATCCGCTCGAAACCCTGCATGCGATCCTCATCGATGAAGTGCATCCGGCGCTCTGCGGCAACTTGCTGCAGGTTGCCGGCGAATGGGCCGGCTTCGACCAGGCATGGCTGGTCGCGCGTCTCCAGTCCGTCTGCGCGCAGCCACAATGGCGACGTCGTCTTTCGCGCCTGTGTTTCGGTCTGGTCCGCGACGACTGGCGCACGCTCGAACCGATGATCCACGCTGCGCGGAGCGCTTCGGAAACATCATGAGCGCACGTTTGCACATGACGGTCAGCGGCGACGGCCCGCCGCTGGTGTTGTTGCACGGTTGGGCGATGCACGGCGGCGTCTTCGCGACGCTGGCCGAACGTCTGCGTCATCGCAACACCCTGTACCTCATCGATCTCCCCGGTCATGGCCTCAGCCGGGACGATGTCACACCGCTGGAATTCGACGCCGTCTGCGACGCGATCCATGCACAGGTGCCGGTGGCGCCGTGGTTGGGCTGGTCGCTTGGCGGCATGTTCGCGCTGCACGCCGCCGTGCGTGATCCCGCGCGCGTGCCGGCTTTGATCGCGCTGTGCAGCAGCCCGTGTTTCGTGCGCGGTCCGGATTGGCGCTACGGCGTGTCGCCGGAGATCTTTCGCGATTTCGCGAAAGGGCTGGGCGACGACTATCGCGCTACGCTCGAACGTTTCGTGGCGCTCGAAGCCTTCGGTTCCGATCATGCCAAAGAAGAGATGCGCGAACTCCGCAACGAACTGTTCGCGCGCGGCGAGCCGGCGGCGCGCGTACTGATCGACGGCCTGCGGATTCTTGAAACCGTCGATCAGCGTCAGTTGTTGTCCGAATTGCGCGTGCCGAGCCTGTGGATCGCAGGGCGCCGCGACCGTCTCGTCGATCCGCGCGCGATGCGTGATGCCGTCGCACACATCGAGCAGGCCGGTCATGCGCAGGCACGTTTCGCGCAGATCGAGCACGCCGGCCACGCACCCTTCCTGACCCATGTCGATGCGGTTGTGGAGCAACTGTCGGCATTCCTCGCCGATACCGCCGCAGGAGCGATGGCTCGATGAATCCGCTGTTCGATCCACGGCACGTGCGCCGTGCTTTTTCCCGTTCGGCGGCGACCTACGACTCGGCAGCCATGCTGCAGCACGAGGTGGAATCGCGCCTGCTCGAATCGCTGGATTACTACGCGGAAGGTCGCGAAGGTGATGCGCAGACGCCTTCGCTCATCGTCGATCTCGGCTGCGGCCCCGGCCGCGCGTCGCGAGCGATCCAGCAGCGTTGGCCGAAGGCGCAGGTGCTCGCACTCGATCTCGCGTTGCCGATGCTGCGACGACACGATGCTGAAAGCTCCGGC
>JBGSID010000287.1:0-26156 GCA_041751895.1 Lysobacteraceae bacterium
CGGCGGCATGTGCGAATGCGGCTACCGGCGGCAGCCGCCAGACGCCGGCGAGCAGCGCGCTCAACTCGGCCAATACCGGCAACGGCCGCGCGACCACGATCCACCACAGGGCACGATCACGCGCCTGTTCACGGACGCGATCCCACAGCGCAATACCAATCCAACGACGCAGGCGGTCTTCAGGCATCAACCGACCCATGCCGTAGCCGGTGGCGAATGCCAACAGCCCGCCGATCGCCACCGCCCCCCCACCCCACAGCGGCCCCAGGCTCCAGCACAGGGCCACCGCCACCACGCTGCTCGGCACCGGCAACAGGACATCGGCGACCAGCAGCGCGATGCCGATACCGGCGATCCACAGCCGCGCGTCATTCGTCTCCCGGGCTGCTTCCAGCCACTGCGGCGCGGCGCGATCGAAGGCATCACCCCACAGTGCGAATGGCACCAGCACACCCGCCAGCAGCACCACGGCGAAGATCACCATCCGCAACCATTGCGCGCGGCCGAACGTGGCACCGGGCGCAGCGGCGGTCATTGCGTCGCCCACTGCATCGACAGACGCAGGCGACGACCGGGCCATTCACTGCCGATGCTTTCTTCACCGCGCGCGTTGCCGATGTTGTCCACGCCCAGCACCCACTCGACTGGTCCCCACTGCTGGCGCAGCGAAAGATCCAGCAATGTCGATGCCGACAGCCAGCGGTCGCCGGTCGGAATCGACGAATCGAAACGCCGGCCCAGATGCCGCGCCGACAGCGACAGCTCGCGGCCTTCGCCCAACGGCATGCCCAACTGCGCCCCGGCCTGCAGTCGCGGCCGATAGCGCAGGCTCGCGCCGCCATCCGGGTCGTGCACCCGCATCCAAGTGCCGTCCAACTGCACGCGCCAGTCGTTGTCGAAACGATGGCTGCTGCGCCATTCCAGACCATCGGCCTCAATCCGCGCCCGGTTGACCAGCTGCGGCGGCGGGCCGGCATCGAAATCGACGAGGTTCTGGTAGCGGGCACTGAACAGTGTCAGCCGGGTCGGCCACGCCGCATCGGCGGCGTTGGCGTAGTAAAGCTCGCGATGCAGCGCGCGTTCCGGTTTCAGCAATGGATTGCCGACCAGCGGATGCCCGAGCGCATAGAAACTCGGCAGTTTCGACGACCGCGCGATCGACGCGCCCCATTGGCCGCGACCATCGCCAAAGGCCTGCTGCACCGACAGCATCGGATGAGTCGTGGCTTTGCCGCCAGCCGCATCGCCACCTGCGCGGTTGCCATGCGACGGACGCTCGTAGCGAACGCCGCCCTGGATCGTCCAGCTGTCACGCTGCCAGCGCGCTTCGGTGAACGCGCTGGAGGTGTCGCGGCGCAGCTCGAACGCCGCCGGCATCAGGAACGGACCGAAAGCGATGACGCTGTCGAACTGGCCGTGTTCACGCTGATGCTGCAGCCCGGCGGTGAACAGCACGGATTCGCCCACCGCCATCCGCCATGTCGCTTGCAGCTCGTCGCGACGGTAATCGGTACGCGCAGTGATCGGTGGCAGACCGGACGGGTCGCGCAGTCCCGGCGCGACGCCGGGTGAAGATTCGTCGCCATCGCGTGACAAGGTCGCCAACTGCACTTCCAGCGCCCCGGCTGCCGGGCGGAACTCGCCATACAGCGAGACCTGCCGGCTGTCGCTGCGCCGCGATTCCAGATCGCGCACCACCGCGTAGCGCGCGCCGCCGCTGTCGTCGGGAAAACCGAGATTCCGGCTGTTGGTGAATCTTGCCGCCGCACGCAGCGACACCGCCTCACCAACCTCGTGGTCCCAGCCGGCGTTCGCCGCGCGTGTGCGGTTGAAGCCACCGGCATCGTCGCTGTCCTCGCGCTGCGTCGCACTCACGCGCAGGCCCGCACCGGACCAGGATGCCTGTCCGCCGCGCAGGCCATCACCACCGACAGTGGTGCCTGCGCTGGCACCGGGCGTCCCGCGCCGGGTGAAAATATGGATGAGGCCGGCCATCGCTTCGAGATTCACGACGCTCGCGTTGCCGCGCACGATCTCGATGCGTTCGATGTCGTCGGTCGACAGCGTATTGAGATCCACCGCACTGCCACGCGACGACAGCGGGTCGTTCTGGCGGATGTGGTCGATCAGGATCACGACATGACTCGGGTCCGCGCCGCGCAGATACAGCGACCCGAATCCGCCGCTGCGCGGGCTGCGATCGATCACCACACCGGCCTGCCGCGACAGGATCTCGGCCACGCTCTGGCCACGATAGGCATCGAGATCGGCGCGTCGCAGAATCGTGACGTGCTGGCTGGCCGCTGCCGCCGTGGTCGGCACCGCAGTCGCGGTGATCCGCTCTTCGTCGAGCGTCTGCACGCTCCCGACATGTCCGGAATCCGTAGACGTCTGCGCAGCACTGGAGAGCACCGGCATGTTGGCGATGGCGACCGCGAAAGCGAGTGCCGCTAGGGTCGGCGGCCTGCACGCCGATGACGTGCGCCCAGTGACAGAGACGCCATACCGGGACGCACAGACCTTATTGTTGCCGGGAATCCGGAACGCCATCGCACAAGCATCCTTTTGCACTTCGCATCCGTTGCACTGTTACGCATCCGGCGATCCGCATCGGGATCAGATCGGTATCACAACAATGACGGCAAGATCGCGGCATTTCAAGTCGCGCGTCGGGGCGCTCCCATGCCGACCGGTCGATCCGAAACGACGCCTACGGCTGCTTTCAGCACGGGGCAACTGCGACGCGCTCGCATACCGTGGCGTGGAGGATATGGCCGCTGTCGTCCGCGACAGCGGCTACGGACGTCACGCCATCGCTTCGCGCGGCTGCAGATAGCGCTTGCGCTTCTTCGGGAGAATCCGCTGCATGTCGACTTCGATCAGGCCGTCGATGCTGTCGCTGAAATCAGGATCGACGCCGAATGCCAGGAAGCGGGCGCCGCCCGGCTCGCACAGCTCCGTGTACTGCTTGTACAGCACCGGCACCGACGCGCCGTGTGCGGACAGATTGTCTTTGAGCACGTCGTAGGCGGTCTCGGCATCCATGTCGCCGAAACAGGGCGGCGCGGCGAAATAGCGGAAGGGCCGCAGGGATGCCGCATCCGCCTCTTCACCGTCTGGAACCGCCGTGCCGTAGTAGCGCGAGTAGTACGCCACCAGTTGTTCGCGCGCAGGCAACGGCAACGCAGCGCTGATCGACACCGCGCCGAACAGATAGCGCACCTGCGGATACCGGCGCAGATACGCGCCGATACCCTGCCAGAGATAGTCCAGGCTGCGGCTGCCCCAGTATTCCTGCACCACGAAACTGCGACCGAGCTCGACACCCTGCGCGATGCGCGGCAGCACATCGTCGGCATAGCGGAACAGCGACGCGGTGTACAAACCGACGAGTCCGCGTCGTGCGAGCGTGGCACCACCGCGCGCCACCCGATAAGCGCCCGCGATCCGCCCTGCTGCGGCATCCCACACCAGGATGTGTTCGTAATGCGGGTCATAGGCATCCAGATCCCGCGCACGACCGGTGCCCTCGCCCACGGCACGGAAGGTCCGCTCGCGCAGGCGTCCGATCTCCAACAGCAGCGGCGCACCTTGGCCGAGCTTCGCCAGGCGGATTTCCTTGCCGTCACCGGTCCTGCCCAACAATTCAGTCTGCGCGACGGCCATGATCAGCGCCGCGTGGTCGATCGGATCGGCCACCATCGCCTGTTGCGGGCCCTGCGCGTCGTGCCCCTGCTGCTCGCCCACAGACGCGTCACGTCTGTGCGCGTCGCGTCCGAGAGCTGCGCGCCCCAGGGCATACACGGCATCACGCACTTCGCGCAGGGTCTGACGGGGCGACCGCTGCGGGTCAATCCGCAATGGCTGGCCGATGTGCAAGCGGATCGGACGCCCGCGCCGCGAGAACATCTCGCGCGCCAGCAGCGCGGTGCCCGCAGGCTTGTACAGCGCAGACGCGCCGTAGAACAGTGCTGAATTGCGGGCCACGATCCGCATCGGCAGGATCGGTGCATCGCAGCGCCGCGCGAAACGCAGAAACCCATGCCTCCACGGGCTGTCTTGCACACCATTCAAGCCCAGCCGCGACACTTCACCCGCCGGGAAGACCACCACGCACTGATCGGCCTCCAGCGCCTGCTCGATCGCACGCAGGCTGTCGGCATTGGGCCGTCCACCGAGAATCTGCACAGGCAACAGCAAGCCTGCCAATGGTTTCAAGGTCGTCAACAGGTCGTTGGCCACGATGCGTACGTCGCGGCGCACGCGGCCGATCGCATCCAGCACCGCCAGCGCATCCAGCGCACCGGATGGATGATTGGCGACCACCAGTAGACGCCCGACGGGAGGAATCGAGGCCAGCTCGGCGACATCGACCCGACAGTCCGCCTGCAGAAACCCCAGCGAGGCCGAAACGAATTCGAAATCGCGGGCCTCGGTTTGCCGGGCAAGGAACGATTCGATGTGCTCGAACCGCGACCAGCGGCCGACGCTGCGGAGGACGGATCGGGTCAACCGGGCACGGCGGCCGGAAAACCATTCGGGATAACGCGTCTGGAGGTGGCGTTCAAGGGCTTGCATGTCGCTCTCGCGGGGTCGGCCGGGATGGCCGCCAGCCTGCGGCCGGCCTGCGACAGGCGGATGGCGTCGATACGGCATTGGCATGACAGCGCGGGCCCCGCCGGGCGGTCATGCAACCACCGGCCCGACGGTGTATCATGCCGCGCCATCTTTTCATCCCGATCAAGGGATGGATCCATCAGATCAACACCGTCACTACACATAAGGAAGCCCAGTCGATGTCCAGCTACCTCTTCACCTCCGAGTCGGTGTCCGAAGGCCACCCGGACAAAATGGCGGATCAGATTTCCGATGCCGTGCTTGACGCGATCCTGACCCAGGACAAGCGCGCGCGCGTCGCCTGCGAAACCATGGTGAAGACCGGTGCGGCCATCGTCGCCGGCGAAGTCACCACCAGCGCCTGGGTCGACATCGAGTCGCTGGCCCGCAAGGTCATCAACGACATCGGCTACGACAATTCGGATGTCGGCTTCGACGGCCACACCTGCGCCATCATCAACATGCTCGGCAAGCAGTCGCCAGACATCGCCGCCGGCGTCGACGGCACCAGCAAGAAAGCCAAGAAGCCGGAAGAACAGGGCGCGGGCGACCAGGGCCTGATGTTCGGCTACGCCTGCAACGAAGCCCCGGAATTCATGCCGGCGCCGATCTACTACTCGCACCGTCTGGTCGAGCAGCAGGCCAAGATCCGCAAAGCCAAAAACAGCAAACTGCCGTGGCTGCGCCCGGACGCCAAGTCACAGGTCACCCTGCGCTACGACAGCAACCATGAAGTCGTCGGTCTCGACGCCGTGGTGCTGTCCACACAGCATGACCCGGGCATCAAGCAGAAGGATCTGGTCGAAGGCGTGTACGAGCACGTGCTGAAGCCGGTACTGCCGAAGAAGTGGCTCGACGCGCTGCCGAAGAACAAAGTGCACATCAACCCGACCGGCATCTTCGTGATCGGCGGCCCGGTGGGCGACTGCGGCCTGACCGGCCGCAAGATCATCGTCGACACCTACGGCGGCATGGCCCGTCACGGCGGCGGCGCGTTCTCCGGCAAGGACCCGTCCAAGGTCGACCGTTCGGCTGCCTACGCCGCCCGTTACGTGGCCAAGAACATCGTCGCCGCTGGCATCGCCGACAAGTGCGAAGTACAGGTCAGCTACGCGATCGGCGTGGCCGAACCGACCAGCATCTCGGTCACCACCTTCGGCACCGGCAAGCTGCCCGATGAGCAGATCGAAAAGCTGATCCGCGCGCACTTCGACCTGCGCCCGTACGGCATCGTCAAGATGCTCGACCTCATCCACCCGGTCTATCAGGCCACCGCCGCCTACGGTCACTTCGGTCGCAAGCCGAAGGAAGTCACCTACGTCGACGGCGAAGGCAAGACCCAGAAAGCCACCGCTTTCTCGTGGGAAAAGACCGACAAGGCCGAAGACCTGCGCAAGGCAGCGAAGCTGTAAGCAAGCTCCTGCAGACTTCTGCATGCATCAAAACGAAGGGCGCCGATGGCGCCCTTCGTCGTTTTTTAATCAGTGTGTTTGCTCAGTGCGTTTTTGTCGCCACCGGCGTGATTCCGGGGACTTCCTCGGCATTGAGCTCATCCATGAATCCATACCGCTCTGCAATCCGCCGCACTTTCATGTACTGGGACCGGATCCGCTTCAGATCCCCGCGTTCGATTTCGACATAAAGCAGCATGCCTTGTGCATTGAAGTGGTCATACGGACTATCCTCGATCGGAGGCAGGTACGTGTGCCGCGATACGAGCAGTGCAGCCGCCTCGTCATACCGACCCTGCGCCAAACGCACCTGCACCATGCGCCTTGCGGCATGATTCATCGGCAAACCTCTCTCGCCTCCGTTGGCCATCGCGTTGTCGATACCGAACTGCGCCTCCCGCTCAGCATCATCAATGCGTTCCAAGGACAGGAGCGGACCGACACGATTCGCATGCGCATGCGCCATATCCAGGCCCCGGCGCTCACCTTCAATGATGATGTCCGACAGGATGCTGTCAGCTTCACGGTAAAGAGCATCACTTTCCTTGCCGTTTTCGGTCGCCGCTTTTCCAATCAATGCCAATGCCAGATTGTCTTTCAGAGCGTAAGTCCGGGCAAAATCCGGACCATTGACCCGCTCAGCGATATCAACCGCGCGACGTGCGTACGCCAGCGTCTCCGTCCAGTCCTGATCTTTCTCCTGCTTCGCGATTTCCGTGGCCATCGCGAGGGAAGCACGCATGCTGTTGACCCTCTCAAGGCTTGAATTGTATGGGCCGAGTTCTTTGGTCAAGATCACATCCGATTGCTCCAAAGCGACCTTCGCCCGACGTGGATCAGACATGCATAGATACCAGGTCTGGGCGATCGTCAGCCATGCTTCACCCGTCTCCGCATGTGTCGGCCCGAACACCTTGACGCTGCTGAGCAAGGATTCGGCTGCCAGACGATGACTTTCTTCACGCAGCCCCTTCTTGGCAAGATGCAGGGCCAGCGCTTGCCTCACTGCGTTGCGAATGGCGAGTCTACGGTCATCGGTGATGGCCAGCGCGCTGCGCAGATCTTTTTCCACATCATCAGAACGCCCCTTCGCGTCATTCATCACGGAACGCAGGCGCAGCAAAACCGCCAACGTCGGCCAGGCGTCTTTACCAAGCGCCTTGGCCGACATGATTTCACGGTCGATAATCGTGAAAGCACCCGAAGGATCACCCTGCTTCAAACGGGCATGCACATGCTGCACTTCGAGATCGATGCGTGCCAATTCGTCCTCCATCCCATCTCTTGCCGGGATCATTGCCAAACCTTCTTTCACCAGTCGCTCGGCATCGACAGGTTTACCGCGATCATTCAACATCTTCGCCAATACCGCATCCGTCCTCGCCATCTGCAGCGGATCGCCGACCCCCAGTCTTTTCGATTCCGTCAGCAAGCGTTCCGCGCTCTGGAAATCGACCCTGACCAGATAGGAATGCGCCAGCGCCGCCAGGCCACGCGCAAGCAGTTGTGGCCGATCATCACCAGCGGCAGCCCGCAACCGACGCTCGGTATCCTCCAGCATCGCTTTTGAACTCAGCGGCGCACTGCCGAGTGAATTCAGCGTCGCATCGCCGAGTGATTTCTCGAACAACTGACTCAGAATCCCGCTGTTTTCGACCTCCATCCTGGCTCGCTGCTGTTGCTGGACTGCGACCAGTCCACCGCCAGTCAACGCGATTGCCAGCATCGTCGTCACAGGCACCGCAACAGCATTACGACGCACGAAGCGCGTCGCGCGATACATCCAGCCGCCTTCGCGAGCGATTACCGGCCGGTGATGCAGCCACGCATGCAGATCGGCGCGAAGATCGGAAAACGAGGCATAACGTTCAACAGGATCGAGACGAACGCACCGTCGCGCGATCGCATCCAGATCACCTCGCAACTGACGCGAGAGCGCCTGAGGATCTCGCGCGCCACGCGCCAGCGCAACGTCCATCGCCACATCTTCCGCCAATCGACTGGGATTTCGCGCGACTTCCGAGTGAGGCCGCGACAGCGTCGTCAACATGCGCGGCTCGCGCGGCCAACTGTCGCACAACAGCTGATAGAGCACGACACCCAGCGCATAAACATCAATAGCGACGCTCGGCGGCGCGCCTTCGAAGATTTCAGGGGCTGCGTAGGCAGAACTTACACCCACCCGGATAAATCCACTGTCGTCATGCAACGTCAACATCGCGGACAATCCAAAATCGAGCAGCCTCACCTTTCCGTCGTCGGTCACCAACAGGTTGGATGGCTTGATGTCCTGATGCAGCACGCCATGCGCGTGCGCATAACTGATCGCATCGCAGGCATCGAGCAGCAATCGCACACGATCATGCAAGCTCTTCCGGCGCATATCGCACCAAACATCGATGGCATCGCCATGTACACGCGCCATCGCCAACCAGGGCTGGCCATCTTCAACGATGCCTGCGTCGTAGAACGCAACGATCGAAGGATGCTCCAGCTTCGCGAGATGGTTGCGTTCCTTGGCGAAGGCCTGCTGCAGGGTCGGCGACATGATCTCGGTGCGAATCGTCTTCAATGCGATTTCGCGCTCGTACAATCCGTCTGCACGATGTGCCGCGTAGATCACGCCCATTCCACCGATCCCGATGATGCCATCCACGCACCACGGCCCCAGGCGCGTGCCATCGGGCCAGATCCGGTCGATGGCCTGCGGGGCGGAATCATTCTGCGCAGAGCCGCTTTGCCCGGCGAACCATTGCAACGGCGAAGCGAAAGAATGCGTCTGTTCGTCAGCGGCAAGCAGACGCATCAGTTCCAGGCAAACATCGGCATTTTCCTGCTGCAGCTCGGAAAGCGCCCTCGACAGCTCCGCATGAGGCATCTCGACATAGCGATCGAACAGCATCAGCGCCTTCGCGGGCGCGTTCTTCTTGTTATGCATCTGGGATCTCGATTCCGGTGGTCGGAGATGCCTGCAGCATCCCGCCTGTACGCGACCACCCTGTCGCCGATCAATTCCAGCCTTTCATCACTCGTGCAGTCAGGACGCGTCATCGCGTCCACCCACTTCAATACTCGACCATACTAGGGATTATCCAGCACCTCCGGTGCTCGATCCCCCAATTGCGTCAATAGAAAAGCGCGTGCCTTGCGCCAATCCCGCCGCAGCGTTCGGTCGGTGACGCCCAGGACGTTTGCGATTTCGATTTCGTCCAGACCACCGAAGTAGCGCAACTCGACCAATTTCGCCAGACGCCGGTCCAGACTGGACAGACGCGTCAATGCTGTATCGAGTGCGACCATCTCCGCGAGCATGCTGTCCTGACCAGGGTCGAGGTCACCATTGAGCGACAGCGCGCGCGCGCCATCGCCGCGCTTTTCGGCCAAATCCTTGCGGACCTCGTCCATCATCACGAAACGCATCGCTCGCGCCACCAGCGCGGTGAAATGCCTGCTGTTTTCGACATTGAACCGGGCGCCATTCAAGCGCAACCAGCCCTCGCTGACCAAGGACGTGGCCGAGAGCCGACCTGAAATACGCTGCCGGATCTGCGCCCGCGCTATCCGGTGCAGATCATCGTAAAGCAACCCATAAATCCGATTCCAGGCACGGCCTTCGCCGGACTGAGCCTGAACCAGAAGGCGTGTGATCGATTCGTTGGAATTCGGCCGCAATTCCGTATTCGTGATGGCCATCTTTTCCCTCCAAGTCCGCAAACAGGCCCAGACTGCGAATATGGATTGGAGTAAAGCACAGCCAATGCCGTAGCGCACGCGATCCCAGCCCCGCACCGCCGGCATGAGATTGGTTCGGACGACTGTCAAGCGGGGGATGCCATGACAGGCAACGATAGCCGTACTGAACGCATGCGGTCATGCGGAACCATCGGACTGAATAGTGACGGCATGACCAAGCCCGCACGATGACCTCGCCCCCTGATGTCGTCTCCCACATTCGATTACGGACGCTGCACACCACATTCGGCGATCAGATTGAGCCGTGACGCTCCACTGATGCGTTTCGCCCGTTTTCCATGTACGACATATCGCTACAGGCGAACAGCGTCTGACCCAGACCGGCCGCCTGTGACTGCAGCATGGTTTGTACGTGACCCGCCATCTGCAGCAGTTCACGCGCATGGCTGTCGATACCAAGATCGCCAGGTGCCGCGGCGATCAGTGCGCTGAGCACATTGAGATCCTGCGCATCCCCCAGCAACCGGCCAAGATCATGCAGCGTCGTTCGGTTGCGGGCGCTCCAGCGCGGCATCAGCTCCGACATCAGTGATGCCTGGAAATATGCCAACTTCACCTGCTTTCGCCAGTCATGGTACTGCTCCGGTCCAGCCGACGGATCCAGCCGCAGGAAGTTGCGCTGCGCGCGCCGCACCGTCCTTCGGACGCCTGTGCGCACATGTTTCCAGCGCAGACCGTTCAGCGGCAGGCATTCCAGACGATCGGCCAACATCGGCAATTCGGCGCGCACGGTGTCCACACTGCCTCCCATTCCAGCCAACGCCGCCGCAGTTTCCCTCGCCGCCCGTACCTCCAGACGCTTGCGCAATATGAGCAGCCCTTGCGTCAACCCGGTGTCACCTGACCGTTCAAGGAGCAGGTTTGCCGCGTCGACCATCGCCGAGGTATCGCGTGCATACGACAGCATGCGCGCAAGATCGCGATAGGCTCGGTTCTCCACGGCGTAGACATAGCCAAATCGCGGGCGCAGTGTCGACAACGCCGCACGGATGCGCTTGAAGCAGAGGCGGGCCTCGTGAACATGGCCAGCAGGATCTTCCTCCCACATCTCCAGCAACTGCTGCGCACTGCGGTTCTGTTCGAGCAGTACACGTTGCATCTCCGAGCACGGATCTGCGTTGCGATGCAATCGGTAGTCCATCGTTCGAATCATCGATATGGTCACGACCGCCTGGAATTGACCTGAAGGGGTCTACTGCCGAGCCGAGAGCGGCGACCGGGCATTATCGGACTGTGCATCGCCGAAAGCAGAATGTCACGTCACAATCATCCGCCAACGGCATCCTGCGCCACGGCCGGCCACTGTCGATCACGCTTGGGAGTTTCCAACGACGCGGCATTCAGGATGCTTCGCTGACGCACACCGGCTCCCGGCCATCAAACGCCGTACGCATCCGTGTCTCGCCCAGCCGCTTCCCCTCCGGCCCAAACCGCCGCTCGATGATCTCGGCATGGTCATCGGCAATCAACACCACGGTGCTGGCGCGGGTGCCATAAGCAGCGTGTGTGATGAACGCCGGTGAGAGAAATCGTTCACGTTCCAAACCGATGCCGGTGTCGGGCAATCGTGCATCCGGTGCGAGATCTGTATTGGCAAGCGCAACAAACAAGCACTCGGGATCGGCCGTACTGCCTGCCGAGTCAGCAGAGTCCGACGTGGCGAGCCAGCGATCAAGCGCCGTCATCAACGTTTCGGTCTTCGGCCATGGCGCGTTGAGCGCGCCATTGGACACCCCGTGAATCCCTGGCGACAGGGTACGCGTCGCGAAGCGTCGTTCCGGCACCTGCGCTGTCACCTCTGAAAGATTGGTTGCAAACGACAGCGTTTCGCCATCATGCAGCAGAAGATTGAAGGGCCGATAGTGCTCGGCGGCGGCCGCCAGCGTGTGCAATGCAGTGTGCGCATCCACATCGCTGCGTGCGAAGTCAGCGACAAGATCGCCACGCGAGTGTCCTTCGATCGGCTGCGGGTGACGCACATTGGTCACCGCCGCCATCCGGCGCCCACGCAGCGCAATCCATCCGCCGCCATGCAGGAGATCGCGACCACCGACGATACCGCGCTCGCCTTCCCATGCGGCCAATGGAAGCGTTGGCCTTTCGTGGAACTCGTCGCGATTGGCGGCAACCACCAGCGGATACCGGGGGTGAACGCGCCAAGCGAGCGCGATCAGACACATTCGGTCAAAAACAGCATGGCATTGAAGTGAAAGTCGGAATACATCAGGAGCTGCAATGGAATCGATCCACCAGAATAGCCAAAGTGCATGTTGCCAGAGCTGTCCCACGGCAAACATGACTTCCGGCCCTGAACGCACGATGCAATGAGGAATAGGGTGCCTAGTGCCATTACCCGACACTGGAGCCCATCCATGTACCTCCGTCTTGTTCTCATCGCAGGGCTCGCCGGCCTGTCGTTGCCAGCCTTCGCCATCACGGCCGACGAGTTGGTCGCCAAGAATCTCGAAGCGCGCGGCGGCGGCGACAGCCTGCGTGCGATCAAGAGCCTGCACACGGTCGGCAAGATGCGCCTCGGTGGCGGCATCGAAGCCAAGACGGAAACCTTCGCGATCGCCCCCGACAGGATCCGCTTCGAATTCTCGCTGCAGGGCCTGACCGCCATCAACGCCTGGGACGGAAAGCAGGCATGGACGGTGCAGCCATTCGAGGGTCGCCGGGATCCGCAGAAAATGAGCAGCGACGATGCCAAGGACCTGGTCCTCGCCGCCAATATCGGTGGCTCGCTGCTGGACTGGAAAGCCAAGGGCAGCAAACTCGAATATCTCGGTACCGAAGACATCGACGGTACCGACGCACACAAATTGCGCGTGACCTTCAAGAACGGCGACAGCCAGGTCTTGTTCCTCGACCCCGATCATTTCCTCGAAATCCGTACGGAGGATCACCTGACCATCCGTGGGCAGGAACAGGTCAATCGCACCGACCTCGGCGAATACGCACGGGTCGAAGGGGTGTACTTCCCCTACGAGCAGGGCCAGAACCAGATCGAGTCAATCGAGGTGAACACCCCGATCGATGCGTCGATCTTCAACTTCCCTACCGCCAAACCCTGAGCCGGAGCCGGTCATGCACATTTCGATCAAGACGATGGCCTTTGCCATCGGCATCGCCCTCGCAGGTGGCCTTCCCATCGCCGGGCTGCACGCGCAGGAACGCGCCCCGCAGCCCGACAAAGGCGTGATCTCGGGCCTCGGCATCCGCAATATCGGTTCGGCGACGATGAGCGGCCGGATCTCGGCCGTCGCCGCCGCACACCGCAAGGATGGCGCACTGACGGTCTATATCGGCTCCGCCAGCGGCGGCGTGTGGAAGTCCACCGATGGCGGCACCACGTTCAAACCGAAGTTCGACAAACAACCGGTACAGTCGATCGGAGAGATCGCGCTGGACCCGAACAATCCCGACAACGTGTGGGTCGGCACCGGCGAACCCTGGACCCGCAATACGGTCTCGGTCGGCGACGGCGTCTATCGTTCCACCGATGGCGGAGACAGCTGGCAGCATCTCGGCCTGCCGAATTCCGAACGCATCGTCAAAATCGAAGTCGATCCGCGTAACGGCGAGACTGCGCTGGTCTGCGTCGTCGGCAAGATGTGGAGCGATTCGAGCGAACGCGGCGTCTACCGCACCACCGACGGCGGCAAGACCTGGGCGCAGGTGCTGAAGGGCGGCAACGGTTCCACCGGCTGCGGCGGCATGAGCATCGATGCGAAGAATCCTGATGTGGTGTTCGCTTCGCTGTGGGATTTTCGGCGCAAGGGCTGGACGTTCCGCTCCGGCGGCGAAGGTCCGGAGTCGCCTTCCGGGAGTGGACTCTATCGCTCCGCCGATGGCGGCAAGACCTGGAAGGAAGTCACCGGCAGCGGATTGCCGGCGAAACCCTATGGCCGTATCGCAGTCGCGGTGGCGCCATCGAATTCAAACGTCGTCTATGCGTTCGTCGAAGCCGCGAAAAGCGCGCTGTTCCGTTCCGACGACGGCGGCAAGACCTGGGATCGTCGCGACGATAGTCAGATGATGGTGTGGCGGCCGTTCTACTTCGCCAACCTGATCGTCGACCCGACCAATCCAGACCGTCTGTTCAAACCGAACCTGCAACTGATCCAGAGCCTCGATGGCGGCAAAACCTTCGCCGGTGCCGGCGGCGGCGCGCATGGCGACTTCCACGATCTTTGGATCGACCCGACCGACCCGCAGCAGGTCATCGCCGGAGACGACGGCGGACTGTGGCTCTCGAAAGACGGCGCGAACCGCTGGTGGAAGGCCAACAACCTGCCAATCTCGCAGTTCTATCACGTCAGCATCGACGACAACGACCCGTACCGCGTCTACGGCGGCCTGCAAGACAACAGCTCGTGGGTCGGCGACTCGTCCTATCCGGGCGGCATCACCAACTCGCGCTGGGAAAACATGTACGGCGGCGACGGCTTCTGGATGTTCGCCGATCCGACCGATCCCGACTACGTCTACGCCGAATATCAGGGCGGCAACATCGCCCGGATCAATCGGCATACGCACGAAAGCCGCGACATCCAGCCACGTGCAGGCGACGGCGAAAAGCTGCGCTGGAACTGGAATGCCCCGATCCATATCTCGCCCAACGACAAGGGCACGCTGTATATCGGATCGCAGTACCTGTTCCGTACACGCAATCACGGCCAGACCTGGGACCGGATCTCGCCCGACCTGACCACCAACGATCCGAAGAAACAGCAGCAGGAACAATCCGGCGGCATCACCGTCGACAACTCCGCAGCCGAAATGCACACCACGATCTACACGATCAGCGAGTCACCGAAAGATCGCAACGTGATCTGGGTCGGCACCGACGACGGCAACGTGCAGGTCACCCGCGATGGCGGCAAGACCTGGAAGAACGTCACCGCGAACGCCAAGGTGCCGGCGAATTCGTGGGTGTCGTACATCGACGCCGGCCGTTTCGATGCCGGCACCGCCTACGTGACCTTCGACCGCCACACCTTCGGTGACATGGGACCGATGCTGTACAAGACCACCGACTACGGCGCGAGCTGGCAGCCGCTGGTCACACCGCAACAGCCGAAGACGGTGCGTGGTTATGCCTACGTGCTGCGCGAAGATCCGGTGAAACGCGGCCTGCTCTACGCCGGCACCGAATTCGGCTTGTGGATCTCGCTCGACGACGGCGCGCACTGGGCCGAGTTCAAGGGCGGAGATTTCCCGGCGGTGTCGGTCCGTGACCTGGTCGTCCAGCCGCGCGACCACGATCTGGTGCTCGCCACCCATGGCCGTGGCATCTGGATCATCGACGACCTCACCCCGCTGCGCGCGCTCACACCCGAACTGATGCAGCAGGACGCGGTGTTCCTGCCGAATCGTCCGCAACAGCAGCGCATCTCTGCCTGGGGCGGCTGGTCCGAGGGCGACGCCAGTTACGCCGGCGAGAACGCACCGAACGACGTGATCATCACCTACTACCAGAAGACCCGTCACCTGTTCGGTCCGCTCAAGCTCGAAGTGCTGGACAGCAATGGCAACGTGATCGACACCCTGCCCGCCAGCAAACGCCGCGGCATCAATCGCGTCGAGTGGTCGATGAACGTCAAACCGCCAGTCGTACCGCCCGCCGCTTCCGTCGCGGGCAACAGCCTGCAGGGCCCGCGCGTGCCGCCGGGCACCTACACCGTGCGCATGACCAAGGGCGACCGCGTGTACGAGGACAAGATCGCCGTCAGCCTGGACCGCCGTGCAGCGTTCTCCATTGCCGACCGCAAGGCCAACTACGACGCGACCATGGTCGTGCATGCCATGTTCGGACGGATGAGCGATGTCGTCGCGAAGATCCAGGCCGTGCGCGGCAGCGCCGATGCGATCGGCGGCAAGCTGCCGGACAACGACCCGCTGCGCAAACAACTGGCCGCGCTGTCCAGCAGCGCCGACACCCTGCGCAAGCGAATCGTCGCGACCAAGGAAGGCGGCGCCATCACCGGCGAAGAGCGCCTGCGCGAGCACATGGACGCTCTCTACGGCGGATTGATCGGCTACGAAGGCAAACCCGCCGACACCCTGATCGCCTACACGGGTGCACTCGATCGCGAACTCGCTGGCATCGAGAACGATTTCGAAACCTTGCGCAACGGCGAACTCGCGAAGGCCAACGCCGCATTGAAAGCCAAGGATCTGCCTGAGATCCAGTTGCCCGAACATGCGCCGCTGGCTTGGCGCTTCTCAGGCAATCGCGATTCGATGCCGGCGGAGCGCGACTGAGAAGCGCACCCCTCATCTGCCCCCGCATCAAGTACGGGCCGGGCTCTTCGGGCACCTTCTCCCCGCTTGCGGGGAGAAGGAAGCGCTTGGGTCGGGGACGGAAATCAACAGTCTTCAAAAAGGCGCCGCGAGGCGCCTTTCGTTTTGACGCTAGACAACACCTCTTTCGCACATCTGCCCGCCATACATGCACAGCACTACAATGAACTGGCGTGAATTGCACACCAATGCACTGCAACGCAAACTCGGATGGATCGCAACGTTGATGAGCAACACCCACCACAGAACTATCAACCAACCTTGACGCGGACCACATCGTCCTTGACGCTCACCTTGTAGGTTTTCAGCGCCTTTTCGCCACGCACCACATTCAACAATTGAATCCCGGGCGGGAAGTTGGCCCAATCGATCACCTCACCCGTCCGGACATCGAAACGGGCCCGGTGGAACGGGCACTGCACCTTGCAGTCGTCCACGATCTTGCCCTTGGCCAGTGGCGCAAACATGTGCGTGCAACTCGCCTGCGTGGCGAAAAAACCATCTTCCAAGTGATACAGCACGATTTTCTCGTCCGCCACTGAAACCGCCTTCATCCCACCCACCGGCAAATCATCGACCTTGCAAACGACATGCAGCGTCATGGCCCACTCCTTCCGATCAAACGAAGGCCAGTATAGGCCGACGGTATCCGCGCCCGGGCGATTGGGTTTTGAACCCCAACAGGCAGTGTCAAAAAGCATCCTCAACGTAGCCAGCCCGTCCATGCGTCAGCAATGACGGCTCAATGCAACCGGTACACGTCGCTGTGCATGCTCATTAGCAAGCGCATACCAATGGATTGCACTCTTGCTGTGCTTGTTCGGCAGAACTGGCTACACCCGCCGCATGTTTCCGCAACGCAATCAACGGCCCTTACGGGCATCTAGCGAGACTCATGCCTTCGGCTGTTTCACCGGCCGCTTCCAGCCGTCGAGTGTGATCTGGTGCGAACGTGCGACCGTGAGTTTGTTGTCGGGCGCGTTCTTGGTGATGACCGAGCCGGCGGCGATGGTCGCGTGCTTGCCGATGCGGACCGGCGCCACCAGTGCGGCGTTCGAACCGATGAACGCGCCATCTTCAATAGTGGTGGAGGATTTGTTGGCGCCGTCGTAGTTGCAGGTGATAGTGCCGGCGCCGATGTTGACGCCCGCGCCGATCACGGCGTCGCCCAGATAGGTCAGATGATTGGCTTTGCTGCCGACGCCGATGATCGTGTTCTTGGTCTCGACGAAATTGCCGATGTGCACGCCGTCGGCGAGCACCGTGCCCGGGCGCAGACGCGCGAACGGGCCGATCGTGACCGCGCCTTCGGTCCTGGCGCCTTCGAGATCGCAGTGCGCGCGCACTGCGGTGCCAGCGGCAAGCTCGACATTCTTCAATCGGCAAAAAGGGCCGATACGCATGCCGTCGCCCAGCACGACACGACCTTCGAAGATCACGTTGGCGTCGATCTCGACATCGCGGCCCACCGTGACTTCACCTCGGACATCGACGCGATTCACATCGGCGAACCGCGCACCGGCGACGCAGAGCGCACGCACGGCGCGCAGCTGATACGCGCGTTCGAGCTGCGCGAGCTGCCACGGGTCGTTCGCGCCTTCGGTTTCGACCGGGTCTTCGACGCCCACGATCTCCGCCGGCACGAATTCATCCGCCGCCATCGCGAACACATCAGTGAGGTAGTACTCGCCCTGCGCGTTGTTGCTGGAAAGCCGGTTCAACCACGGCACGAGTGCGTTGGCATCAGCGGCGATGATGCCGCTGTTGACGATGCGGATGCGTCGCGTCGCCACATCGGCGTCCTTGTGTTCGACGATCGCGGCGACGCGGCCCTGCTCGTCGCGGACGATGCGGCCGTAGCCGGTGGGGTCGTCGAGCTCTGCGGCCAGCACCGCCAATCGCCCGGGCGCATCGAGCAGCCGGCGCAGGGTTTCACTGCGGATCAGCGGCACATCGCCATACAGCACCAGCACGCGGGCGTCTTCGTGTACGCCCGGCATCGCCTGTTGCACCGCATGGCCGGTGCCGAGTTGCTGCGCTTGCTCGGCCCAGTGCAGGTCGGGCTGATCAGCGAAGACGGCGCGCACCTGTTCGCCGCCGTGGCCGTACACCACATGGATGCCGGCGGGCGCCAATGCGCGTGCGCTGGCGATGACATGACCGAGCATCGACTGGCCGGCGATGGTCTGCAGCACCTTCGGCAGCGCGGACTTCATCCGCTTGCCCTCGCCCGCAGCGAGGACGACAACGTGAAGAGGTGCGCTCATGAAGGACTCCGGGCTGTAGATCGGGGCATTTTAGCGGCCTCCACTGCTACGATGCCCGCGTTTCCGCCATCGGCATGCCATGTCCGTCGCTTCCCATCCCACCCTGCGCTCACGATGGCCGATATGGCTCGTCGCTGCGGGCGTGTTGGCCACGGTAGCTGGCATCGGCGTACACCAGACCTGGCGGGACTTGCCGGCCGAACGGTTCGCGCTGTCACTGGTGTTGGCGTTGGTCGCCTGCGCGTTGGCCTGGCCGCTGAAGCGCGTGTTGCGCAGCACTTGGGCCACTGCATTCGCGTTGGTGTGGCTGGTCGCGCTGGTCGTGTACGTCGGACCACTGCCGGTGCTTGCGGCAGGTCTGCTCGCCCTGGGCGGGCTTTCGATCGGTCTGTGGGTCACGCCCCCATCGCTGCCCGTGCGCGCGGCGGTGTCCACCATCGTCGGTCTGCTGGTCATCGCGGGGCTGAGCGGCTGGGTCATCACCCTGCCGATCCATTCGTTCTGGCTGTGGCTGGCCGCACTGCTGACACCGATCGCACTGCAGCGCACCGCGCTGAAACGGACACTCCACGACACGATGCAGGGTTGGCGCGAAGCCGTCACGTCAGCGCCGCGTGCGGCAGCACTGTGCGTGATGCTGCTGGGTTTGGCGTCAACCGCGTGCTGGCTGCCGACGATGCAGATGGACGATCTGACTTATCACCTCGGTCTGCCCATACAGTTGATGCTGCATGGTCGATATTCACCTGCGCCGGAGTTTCAGGTGTGGTCGTTCGCGCCGTGGGCCGGCGACATCCTGCACGGCATCGCCTTCGTACTCGCTCGCCGCGACGCGCATGGCGCGGTGAATGCGCTCTGGCTGATGCTGGCGATGGGTGCGGCGTGGTCGATCATCGCGAGTCTGCGCTCGAGAACTGCCGAACGCTGGGCATCGCTCGCGCTGTTCGCAAGCCTGCCGCCGATGGTGTGGATCTCTGCAGGCATGCAGACCGAACTCGCCGCCACTGCGGTCACGCTCGCCTTGGCTGCAGTGATCGTGGCCGAAGCGCCCAACCGACTGTGGGCCGCAACCGTCCTGTTCGCCGGCCTGTTCGCGCTGAAGCTGATGCACGGTTTCGCCGCAGTGCCGCTGCTCCTGTATGCCGGCTGGAAACACTGGCCGCAATCGCCGTGGCGTCGATTGCCGATCGCGCTGCTGGTCTTTGCAGTGTTGGCACTGTCGAGTTACGTGCAGAACTGGTTTGCGACCGGCAACCCGGTGTTGCCGCTGTTCAACGACGTATTCCGCTCGCCGTTCTTCCCGACGGAACAATTCAGCGATCCGCGCTGGCATGCGGGATTCGGCGCGGATCTGCTGTGGCGGATCACGTTCGACACCGATCGCTACGTCGAAGGTTGGGACGGTGGATTCGGCTTCGCGCTGATAGCGCTCGCCGGCCTGTGGCTGCCGTCATTGCTGCGTCCGGGTCGTCGTGCGCTGATGGTCGCCGTCACCGCGACCGCGTTACTGCCGCTGATCCCGATGCAATACGCGCGTTACGCATTTCCCGGCGTCGCGCTGCTGATCGTGCTGCTGCCTGTCGGTGCTGAAGCTGCGCTTGGCCGACGCACACTGCTTTGGCTGATCTTCGGGTTGTGCACGCTCAATCTCGCCTATCAGGCCAATGCCAGCTGGCTGCATCATTCGGCAGCGATCAAACGCACGATCCGCAGCAGTGGCGACATCGACGCAGTATTGCCCGCCTATCTGCCGGAACGACTGCTGCTGCGCCAACTGCCCGCAGGTGAACAGGGACTCGTACTCGCCACCGACCCCGCGCGCGGCTTCGTTGCGGAATTGGCTGGTCGGGGTCGCGTCGTCAGCGACCACGATCCTTCGCTGGCGGAGGCGGCAAAGCGCGCCACTGACGACCGCACCGGCGCGGCATGGGCCGAGCTGTTCGCACGCGAAAGCATTCGCTGGATCATGATCAACACCGACACGGCAAGCCCCGCGCTACGCGCAGGCCTCACGCGCGGGCAAGCGGAGCGGTTCGCGGCATCGGGCCACATGGAACTCTGGCGCCGCAGCAACGCTTCAGAGGGCACATCGCCATGAGCCTGCATCGTCAAGGACGGCATTACCTGATGATCGGCGGCGTGCAGTGGCTGCTCGATTGGGGCGTGATGGTGTTGCTCAGCCATCTTGGCATGCCGATCGAAGCCGCCAACATCTGCGGGCGCGTCAGTGGCGCGACGCTCGGATTCTGGCTCAACGGCAAGTTCACGTTCGCCAGCGACGACACCCGTATCGGCGGCACGCAGCTGCGTCGATTCGTGTTGATGTGGCTTTGCACCACTGCGGCGAGCACCTTCGCAATGGGGCAGATCGACGCGGTGTTCGGGCTGCAATGGGCATGGCTGGCCAAGCCGGCCGTCGAACTCATGCTGGGCATATTCGGCTTCCTGTTGTCGCGGCATTGGGTCTACAAGGCCTGAAGTGCTGTTGGTAGAGCGGCCTTCAGGCCGCTGAACCTAAACGCGAATGACACAGCGGCCTGAAGGCCGCTCTACCGGCAACACGAAAGAAAAACGCCGGCTTTCGCCGGCGCTTCGGTGTCGCACGATTGCGTAAGCCTCAGTGCTTGAGGTTCTTGCGCAGGCGCTCCAGCGCACTCAGCTGGGCGAGGCTCATCGCCAGTTGGGTCTGCGCTTCTTCGGCGCTCATCTTCGGATCCTTGTGATCCAGCGCGCGCTGCGCTTCTTCCATCGCCGCGCGAACCGCCGCCTCGTCGATGTCCTGCGCACGGATCACCGTATCGGCCAGCACGGTCACGACCTGCGGCTGCACTTCGAGAATGCCGCCTGAGATCGCGAAATCGAGCACTTCACCGTTCGGCTGGGTCACGACGACCTTGCCTGGCTTCAGACGGGTGATCAGCGGCGCATGGCGCGGCGCGATGCCGAGTTCGCCCTGCTCGCCGGTGGCGACGACCAGCGTGGCCTCGCCGTGGAAGATCTCGGCTTCGGCACTGACGATGTCGCAACGGATGGTGGCCATGGTGTTTCGTTTCCTCGTCGGGTGAGCGTATGCCCACCGTGGCAGCGTTACGGATAAGTCGGCGGCGGGCCGGGGCCCGCCCTAGACAGTCAGGCCGATGCTCAGGCCGCCATCTTGTTGGCTTTTTCCATCGCTTCTTCGATGCCGCCGACCATGTAGAAGGCCTGTTCCGGCATGTGATCACATTCGCCGTCGCAGATCATCTTGAAGCCGCGAATGGTGTCCTTCAGGCTCACATACTTGCCCGGCGAACCTGTGAAGACTTGAGCAACCGTGAACGGCTGCGAGAAGAAGCGCTCGATCTTGCGGGCGCGGGCCACGGCCAGCTTGTCGTCTTCCGACAGCTCGTCCATACCCAGGATCGCGATGATGTCCTTCAGCTCCTTGTACTTCTGCAGGGTGGCCTGCACGCGACGCGCGGTCTCGTAGTGCTCGTTGCCGATCACGTTCGGATCGAGCTGACGGCTGGTGGAGTCCAGCGGATCCACAGCCGGGTAGATACCCAGCGAAGCGATGTTACGGCTGAGCACGACGGTCGCGTCCAAGTGGGCGAAGGTCGTGGCCGGCGACGGGTCGGTCAGGTCGTCTGCGGGGACGTACACGGCCTGAATCGAGGTGATCGAGCCGGCCTTGGTCGAGGTGATGCGTTCCTGCAGCACGCCCATTTCTTCGGCGAGCGTCGGCTGGTAACCCACCGCCGACGGCATGCGGCCCAGCAGCGCCGACACTTCGGTACCGGCCAGGGTGTAGCGGTAGATATTGTCGATGAACAGCAGCACGTCGCGGCCTTCGTCGCGGAAGTACTCGGCCATGGTGAGGCCGGTCAGCGCCACGCGCAGTCGGTTGCCCGGCGGCTCGTTCATCTGGCCGTAGACCATCGCGACCTTCGACTTTTCGTGCTCTTCCACGTTGACGACGCCGGATTCCTGCATCTCGTGATAGAAGTCGTTGCCTTCGCGGGTACGCTCACCCACGCCGGCAAACACCGACAGACCCGAATGTTCGGTCGCGATGTTGTTGATCAGCTCCATCATGTTCACGGTCTTGCCCACGCCGGCGCCGCCGAACAGGCCGACCTTGCCGCCCTTGGCGAACGGGCACATGAGGTCGATCACCTTGATGCCGGTTTCCAGCAGCTCGGTGGTCGACGCCTGGTCTTCGTAGCTCGGCGCCGCGCGATGGATTTCCCACGTGGTGTCGGCCTTGACCGGACCGGCTTCGTCGATCGGGCGACCGAGCACGTCCATGATGCGGCCCAGCGTGCCGAGGCCGACCGGAACCGAAATCGCGCGACCGGTGTTGTCGGCCATCAGGTTGCGCTTCAGTCCGTCGGTCGAACCGAGGGCGATCGTGCGCACCACGCCATCACCGAGCTGCTGCTGCACTTCGAGCGTGATCTCGGTGTTCTGCACTTTGAGTGCGTCGTAAATCTTCGGCACGCTTTCGCGCGGGAATTCGACGTCGACGACGGCGCCGATGATCTGAACGATCTTGCCCTGGTTGCTCATCACTGTGTCCTCTGGAACTTCGATTGCTGTTTTGTAGGAGCGACGGAAGTCGCGATGCGCTTCTGCGATCCGGTCGCGACTTCCGTCGCTCCTACAGGAAGAGGGTCAAACCGCCGCAGCGCCGCCGACGATTTCGGAAATCTCTTGCGTGATCGCCGCCTGACGGGCCTTGTTGTAGATCAGGTTCAGGGTGTCGATCATCTTGGTCGCGTTGTCGCTGGCGGACTTCATCGCGACCATCCGCGCCGCGTGCTCGGACGCTACGTTCTCCATCACCGCCTGATACACCAGCGATTCGATGTAGCGCGTCAGCACGTGTTCGAGCACCGTCTGCGCATCTGGTTCGTAGATGTAATCCCAGTCGTGCGGGGCGACGGCCGTGTCGGCCGGCGGCAGCGGAAGCAGTTGGTCGAATGCCGCACGCTGGGTCATGGTGTTCACGAAGTCGTTGTAGACCATGAACACTTTGTCGACCTGGCCACTGCCGTAGGCATCCAGCATCACCTTGATCACGCCGACCAACTGGTCGACGTGCGGGGTGTCGCCCAGATGCGTGACCGAGGCGAGCATGTCGACCTTGATCCGACGGAAGAAGACCGTGGCCTTCTGACCGATGGTGACCACGTCGACCTCAACCCCTTGCTGCTGCCAATTGCGGATTTCACCAAGCAACTTGCGGAACAGGTTGTTGTTGAGACCGCCGGCCAGACCACGGTCGGAGGACACGATCACGTAACCGACCCGCTTGATCTCCTTTCGCTGCACCAGATACGGATGCTGGAACTCGGAGTTCGCCTGCGCGAGATGGCCGATGACTTGCTTCATCGCACGCGCGTACGGGCGCGAGGCCTTCATCCGGTCCTGCGCCTTGCGGATCTTTGAAGCCGAGACCATTTCGAGTGCGCGGGTCACCTTGCGGGTGTTCTGCACCGACTTGATCTTGGTTTTGATTTCTCTGCCGCCTGCCATCTCTTTCTTCCCGTAGGGTGGGCCTTGGCCCACCATCGAACGTGTTGAATGTTCGGAGTCGCGATATTCGGAGCCGGTGCGCCGGGGCGCACCCTATGCAATCACCAGGTGCCGGTTTTCACGAACTCTTCGATCCCGTTCTTGAACGCGGCTTCGAGATCGTCGTTCCAGTCGCCTTTCTCGTTGATCTTGTTCAGCACATCGCCTTTGGTGTTGGCGAAGTGGGCATGCAGGGCTTCTTCGAACGCACCGATCTTGGCCACCGGGACATCGTCCATGTAGCCCTTGTCCACGGCGTAGATCGAGAGCGACTGCTCGGCGACCGACATCGGGGCGTACTGCTTCTGCTTCATCAGCTCGGTGACGCGCTGACCACGCTCCAGCTGCTTGCGGGTAGCTTCGTCGAGATCCGAGGCGAACTGCGCGAACGCGGCCAGCTCACGGTACTGCGCGAGCGCGATACGGATACCGCCCGACAGCTTCTTCATGATCTTGGTCTGGGCGGCGCCACCAACGCGCGACACCGAGATACCTGCGTTCACGGCCGGACGGATACCAGCGTTGAACAGATCGGTTTCAAGGAAGATCTGGCCATCGGTAATCGAGATCACGTTGGTCGGCACGAACGCCGACACGTCACCGGCCTGGGTTTCGATGATCGGCAGCGCGGTCAGCGAACCGGTCTTGCCCTTCACTGCGCCGTCGGTGAACTTTTCGACGTATTCCACCGAGACGCGCGCGGCGCGCTCGAGCAGACGGCTGTGCAGATAGAACACGTCGCCCGGATACGCCTCACGGCCCGGCGGACGACGCAGCAGCAGCGAGATCTGGCGGTAGGCCACGGCCTGCTTGGACAGATCGTCATAGATGATCAGCGCGTCTTCGCCGCGGTCGCGGTAGTACTCGCCCATGGTGCAGCCGGCGTACGGCGCGATGTACTGCATCGCCGCCGATTCGGACGCCGAAGCAGCCACGACGGTGGTGAACGCCATCGCGCCGTTTTCTTCGAGCTTGCGCACGATGTTGGAGATGGTCGAGTTTTTCTGACCGATCGCAACGTAGATGCATTTGATGCCGGAATCTTTCTGGTTGATGATCGCGTCGATCGCGACCGCAGTCTTGCCGGTCTGACGGTCACCGATGATCAGCTCGCGCTGGCCGCGGCCGATCGGAATCATCGCGTCGATCGACTTGTAGCCGGTCTGCACCGGCTGCGACACCGACTGGCGCCAGATCACGCCCGGCGCGATGGTCTCCACCGGCGAACTGGTCTTGGCGTCGATCGGGCCCTTGCCGTCGATCGGCTCGCCCAGCGCATTGACGACGCGGCCGAGCAATTCAGGACCGGTCGGCACTTCAAGAATGCGGCCGGTAGTCTTGGCGGTGTCGCCCTCTCGGACGTTTTTATAGTCGCCGAGCACCACGGCGCCGACCGAGTCGCGCTCGAGGTTCAGCGCCAATGCGGTGGTGCGCGTGCCGTCGGCAGCGGGGGGCAGTTCGATCATTTCGCCCTGCATCACGTCGGCCAGACCGTGGATGCGCACGATGCCGTCGGACACCGAAGTCACGGTGCCTTCGTTGCGCGCTTCTGCAGCGAGCTTGACGTTCTCGATGCGGGTCTTGATCAGTTCGCTGATTTCGGACGGGTTGAGCTGGGAGGTAGACATCGTTGTTTCCTGTGTAGGGTGGGCCTTGTGCCCACCATTACGAACCTTGAGGGTCGCAGTGGTTTGTTATCTCGGTGGTGGGCATGAAGCCCACCCTACAATCGTCTATTGCGCCAACGCTGACTGCAGACGCGAAAGCTTGCTCTTGAGCGAACCGTCGATGACAACATCACCAGCGTCGATCACCGCGCCGCCGATCAGACTTTCGTCCACTGCGGTTTCGATTTCGATCTCGCGACCAAAGCGACGCTTCAGTGCGGCCTTGATGTTGTCGAGTTCTGCGGCAGGCAGAATCGCGGCCGAGGTGACCTTGGCCTTGACGATGCGCTCAGCTTCGGCACGATACTGCTCGAACAGCCCTGCGATTTCCGGCAGCAGCGGCAAGCGACGGTTGTCGGCCAGCATCGCCAGGAAATTGCCGAACAGCTCAGTGCCGAAGAGATCAGAACTGTCCACGCTGTTGCCAGCAGGTGGCGACAGCAGCGCGACCGCATCGCTGCGACCGAGAAGCGGATGCCCGAGCAGCGACTGCGCGCGCGGATCGGCGGAGACCTGCGCGGCAAAGCCGAGCGCGTCGG
>JBGSID010000288.1:0-2514 GCA_041751895.1 Lysobacteraceae bacterium
CGGCGTCGCGGCCGGCGGCGAGCAGCGCATTGAACGCCGGCACCGCGCCGAAGCGCGCGGCGAGATAGGGATAGCTGATGAGCGCGGTCTGGCTCAGGTTCACCAGCGCCGACGCCGGGGCAAGCCCGAGGTAGTAGACGAAACCGGCGGAAGATATCAACTGCGTCAGCGGGCTGTCTGTCGGCTGCATGATCCATTCATGCCGCTGCTTCAGCTCAGCGAGGATCGCATCGCCCGCGACGATCCGCCGGGTGTCGGTATCCTCCTCACGCCGCGCGGCATCCTGCTGCGCCTTAAGCAGATCAAGCACCGCCTGCAGCTTGTGCGCGTAGCGCAGGCGCGCGAGTTGATGGCTGCCGTGGTGCATGTTCCAGGCGAACGCGCGAACGCCGTCCGGATCGAAGCCCGGCACCGAGCGCCGATGAATCTGGTGCTTGCGCATGGACAGCTCGGGCAGGGCCTGCAGGTAGATCTGGTAAATCTCGTCCTGGGTTTTCTCGGAAATGCCAGCCTTGCGCAGATGTTCGACGATCTCGGCGACGAAGGTGCCGGCGGGCGCATCCTTGGCGGTGCCCGCATCCTTCAACCCCTTGGCGCGGATGGTGTAGCCGCGCTCGCGCAGGGTGGCGACCGCACGATCCTGATCGTTCAACCGCTCGAACATCAGAAACACCGGCACGCCTTCGCGTTCAGCTGCCACGAAGTACCGCCCAAAACGTTGCAGCGGGAAATACACCCCCTGCAATCGGTTCTGCTCGAACTGCAGGCGAATGGCGTTGGCGAGGCCACGCTTGCGGGATGGCGTGGCGTCGGTGTCCTCGATGCGCGCGATCAACGCCTTCTCGACTTCATTTTGCCGCGTCTCATACGCCCCCCGGAACGCCACGTAAATCGCCTGCGCTTCCGTGGGCAAGGCATTCCACCGTGCCACCAGCCCCGGATAGGCCAGCTTGCGCTGCTTCTCGCGCGCCGGCATCCCGCGCAGCATCTTCGCTTCCTGCAGCATGTCGGTCTTGTTGTCGCCACTACGCTCGCGCATCTGCTGGCGTAACGCCTTCAGCGCCTCGCGAATGGACTTGGGCGTCACCTCGTTCAACTGACCACTGAACCGGAACTGCAGCGGCGTGTAGTCCTTCGCGGGGTCGACCCCCGCGATGGTGGCGGCGTGCATCAGTCGAAACAGCTCACGGGCCTGCTCGCGATGCTTCGAGACCCACTTGCGCGCGTCCTCGGCGATAGTGTCCGCTGCGCTCTGCAACTGGTTGCGGTCCGCGCTCATCTGCGCGAGGTAATCGTTGTAGTGACGGATATTGTCGAAATAGTCGCGCCCTAGTTCGCCCAGATGGCGGGTGGTCAGCAGACCCAACCACGCGCTGCGGGTCGCGTCCTTCAACTTGGCCAGCGTGATGTCCTTGAGCCACGCCTTTGCACGATCCTTGAGCGCGACCTGGTCTGGATTGGGGTCGAGGATCGCATCCAGATCGGTCAATACATCCTGGGGGGCGCGTTTGCTGAAGAGCGGCAGTCCTTCGTCTACGGCGGCACGCATGGCGGGTGTGATATCGAGTGCGTGAACCTCGATGGCCGGATAACGGAATCGCGGACGAATCTTCGCCGTCGTCACCTGGGCACCGAGCGTTCGCCCCCAGCGGTTCGCTGTCGACGGCAGGATGCGGTCGTAGAACGCATGCATGCCCGCCTCTTTGTCGCCTTCAAGACCATTGCGCGATGCCTGCTGCGCGCCCGTCGTCCAGGCGATCCGATCCACGTTCTGCGCCACGGCCATGCGCACCATGCGTTTGAGCGCCAGCAACGCCCACTCCTCCGTGCGCGCAAACGGCGCAGGCGGCACATTCTCCAGCGTGTCGCCATAGCCATATTTGCGTCCGTCCTGATGCCAGTCGGACTGGATTTCCTCAATGAACAACAGTGGCCGACCTTGATCGTCCTCACGTTCGTTGAAGCGCACATGCAACAGCAGATTTTTCGCCGCCGGAAAATGCGAACTGATGTAGGGGTCGCTGGCATTCCGGCTCGACGGCTGCGGCGGCAGTGTCAATAGCAGTTCGCGGTATTCCCGCCCGCCTTCCAGTTGAGACCCGGAATACACCGTCGAACCGGACGTGAGTGGCGCATCCGCATCCATTCCCGCTTCGAGCGTTTCCAAATCGGCGTGCTGCGCCTTGGTCAACGTGTTCTTGTCGACGGTTACACCATCGCGCAGCAGCGACACTCCGAAATAGTCATCGCCCTCGATCTCGAAGCCGGCCGCTTGCAGGCGGCTCAGCGCGTCACCGAAGCGTTTGGCATCGCCACCGATCAGCTCCTCTCCGATGCGGACCTGGTGCGTCCGCACATAATCGGCCAGTTCCCCACGGGTGATCCGCTCGCGCTCGCCCAGCCAGGCATCGACCCGCAGCCAGTCGCGTTCAGCCTGTTTGAAGCCGCCGCGCCGCTGCGCCCCGTCCAGCCACTGCCTCCACTGCGCAGCGGTGCCCCGACGCGGCGCACCCT
>JBGSID010000289.1:0-9038 GCA_041751895.1 Lysobacteraceae bacterium
CCGGTGCCGTGGTCGAATCCACCGTCGCGCACGGCATCGATCCGGATGTGGTCGAAGCCCTGGGGTTCGCGTGGCTGGCGCGGCAGACCGTGCTCGGACGCCCGGGCAACCTGCCAAGCGTCACCGGCGCGGCGGGGCCACGGGTACTGGGCGCGATCCATTCACCGTAGACGGCGCTCCAGCGCAGAAACACGCTTGAGCTGTCTGGACACCCATCGGGCCTGAAGGCCCTCCTGCCAACGGGTGCGGCAGGTCACGGCGTCTATTCGCGGCTGCCGAGCTTGGCTCCCATCGGCACATTTTCGAGAAAACGTTCCAATTCGTTCGGATCGAACGCCGTCGGTGATTCGTCGACGGCGTTCGATGGCCGATCGATTCGCCCGATCAGCGAAAACCCCGGATCGTTGGGTATGGTTTCCAGCGCTGCGATCACTGACTGCATCACGTCCGACTCGGCACCGTCGAAACGCAGCGCGCCGCCTTCGCTCGCATACAGCCCGCGCTCGATCAGATGCATGATCGTCTGGTGGATCGTCCAGTCGTTGGTCTGCGCGACCTTGCGGATGCGCTCGGCCAGATTCGGATCGATATCACGGAGAACGAGGTCGGTCATGAGGTCATGCGGATGGCGTCATGCGAATGCGGTCATGCAGATGCGGTGGACGTATGTTCGGCGGATTCCCTGATTCTCGGCCATAACCACGCCAGCAATGCCAGCGTCGGGATCACGGTCACGGCGCTGAGCATGAAAAACGTGCTGTACGAGGTCGCCTGGACGATGTAGCCGGATGCCCCTCCGACGAACTTGCCGGGCAGATTCGCCAACGACACCAGCAATGCGAACTGGGTCGCGGTGAAATTGCGATCGGTCAACGACGACATGAAAGCCACCAACACTGTCCCCGCGAAGCCCTGGCACAGGTTGTCGGCGGTCAGCGCGGCATAGAACGCCCAGATCTGCGACGGGTTGTTCGCCATCAGCAGGAAGGCGAGATTCGACAGCGCGACACCGATCGCGGCGATCAACAGCATCCGCCGGAAGCCGTAGGCGGCAACGGCGACACCGCCGAGAAATGCGCCGCCGATGCCCATCCACACGCCGTAGAGCTTGGACACCGTGGCGATATCGGCCTTGGTATAGCCCGAGTCGAGATAGAACGGCCCCGCCATGACCCCGATGACCTGATCCGGGAATTTGTACATACCGACGAACAGCAGCAGCGCGATGCCGAACAGGAGTCCATTGGTAGAGAAGAAGCTGCTGAACGGCTGCCAGAAGGCGCCGGCAAAATCGACTTTCCGAACGACCGTCGAGACCGGCACCTCAGGCTCCCGGCTCAGCAGGGTCGCGATGATGGGCAGGATCATCAGCGCCGACATCGCGAGATAAGCGATGGTCCAGCTCTTGAATTGCGCGAGATAGAGCGCCCCCGCACCCGCCAGGATCAGGCCGATGCGATAACCAAGCGTATAGGTGGCCGCGAGCGCGGCCTGCGCATTCGCCGGGGCGATCTCGATCCGGTAGGCATCGACCACGGAATCCTGGGTTGCCCCCGCGAACGAGGCCAGGAGCACCCATGCGATCAGCGGCCCGACGCCATGTTCCGGCTGGGTGTAGGCGAGTCCGAACAACCCGATCAGCACCACGATCTGCGCCACGATCAGCCACGATCGGCGGCGTCCGAGAAATGCCGTCAGTGGAAACGCGTAACGGTCGATGATCGGCGCCCACAGGAACTTCAGCAGATAGAAGAAGCTGGCCAGACTGATCAGACCGATACTGCCGAGATCGAGGCCGACATCGCGCAACCGCGTCGACAGGGTCTGCGATGCGATCAACAGGAAGGGCAGGCCGCAGCCGAACCCCAGAAACGCCATCGTGAGCGCGGAGGGCGTGGCGAACGCGCGGCGGATGCCGGCCCAACCTTTGTACGAGATTTTTTCTTCGGCGTGGGCCGTGGTTCCGCCTCCGCTCACTGCGTGCCCCCGTCAAGCGCGTAATCAACTACATACGGCGCATGATCCGAGAACCGCGGATCCTTGTGAATCGCGCAGGCCTGTACCGCATCACGCAGCGACGGCGTGATGAACTGGTAATCGATACGCCAGCCCACATCGTTGGCGCGCGCAGCGCCGCGTTGCGACCACCAGCTGTATTCGACCGCATCGGGTTTGCTGACGCGGAAGCTGTCCAGCCAGCCTTGCTCCGGCGCAGCGGTGCCATCGCCGCAGGCGTCGGCGATCTGACCGTTGAGCCAGGCGCGCTCTTCGGGCAGGCAGCCGGAGTTCTTCTGGTTGGAGGTCCAGTTCTTGATGTCGTTGCGGGCCCGGACAATGTTCCAGTCGCCGCACAGCACGTAATCGCGGCCGCTGCTCAGCCATTCGTCGAGAATGGGCTTGAGCCAACGCATCACCTCGAATTTGAACTGCTGGCGGAGATCGCCGGACGATCCCGACGGGATATAGAACGAGACCACGCTGAGATTTCCGAAGCGCGCCTCGATGTAGCGGCCTTCGTCGTCGAATGGCGCCCAGCCCAGCGAGGTGCGGACTTCGTCCGGCGGCTTGCGGCTGTAGATGCCGACGCCGCTGTAGCCCTTCTTGGTGATCGCGTCCTTGAAGAACGCCCGGTAGCCGTCCGGCAACAGCTCCGGAACGTGCAACTGGTGTTCCTGGGCCTTGGTCTCCTGCACGCATAGCACGTCGGCGTCCTGGGCACGGAACCAGTCGAAGAATCCCTTGGTGCCCGCTGAGCGCAGGCCGTTGGCGTTGAAGCTGATGATTCGCATGAAATGCCGGAAGACTGGATGTGGGGTAACGGGAAAAAGCACCGTCCCGTGCAAGAGTACCGGATTCGTCGCGGATTGCCGCACACGCGCTCTGGCCGGGCGACAGGGCACCTCGTTGTCGAGCGGATGCCCTTATCATCACTCCCTTGTTTGCAACAGTGTTTGCAACACTCTCCTTGCCACTACCCGTCCCCGCCCCCAGTGACCGACCATCGCACCCGTTTCCTGCAATTGGCTCTTCGCGTCGAAGCTCTGCGTTTCGGCGAGTTCACGCTCAAATCCGGGCGGGTCAGCCCGTATTTCTTCAACGCGGGCCGTTTCGACTCCGGCACGGCCTTGGCCGGATTGGCCGGCTGCTATGCGGACGCGATCGACGCCGCCGGCGTCGACTTCGATCTGCTGTTCGGCCCGGCGTACAAAGGCATTCCGCTGGCGACGGCCTTGGCCTGCGAGTACGCGCGGCGCGGTCGCGACCTGCCTGTAGCCTTCAACCGGAAGGAAGCTAAGACCCATGGCGAAGGCGGCACGCTGATCGGGGCACCGCTGACCGGCAGACGCGTGCTGATCGTGGACGACGTCATCACCGCCGGAACGGCGATCCGGGAAGCCTTGGCGCTGATCCGCGAAGGCGGCGGCATTCCTGCCGGGATCGTCATCGCACTCGACCGGCAGGAGTTCACTGGCGACCACCAGCGCGACGAACGCCCGGCGCTGTCGGCGGCGCAAGCGGTCACGGCCGAATCGGGAATTCCCGTGATCGCGGTCGCAGGACTGGACGATCTGCTTGCATTTGCCGGCGAAAGCGCCGACCTTCTCGACCAGCGCGCGCATTTGCTGGCCTATCGGGCCCGCTACGGCTGCCGCACATCCGACCACGATGCGCCGACCGGGGGGTAGGCCTGATGCAACCGCGTACGCCGCTGCCGAATCGCTTGACGCTCGCGCTGCTTGCAGCCGGGTTTGTGCTGGGCATGACATCCTTGGCCATGCCGTTGCCGGCCTCCGCCCAGCAGAAGAAGAAGGAAAAGAAACTCTATTGCTGGGATGAGGGCGGGCAGCGCATCTGCAGCGATGCCTTGCCGGCATCCGCTGTCGGCAATCAACGGACCGAATTCGACCAGAAGACCGGCACGGCGGTGAAGCGGGTCGCGCGCGAACTGACGCCTGAAGAGCGCGTGCGCGCCGAACAGGAAGCAGAAGCACAGAAAATCGAGGCGCAGCGCAACCGCCGCGAAATGGCGATGGTGGCCTCGTATGAAACCGAAGAGGATCTGCAACGCGCCTTCAGCGACCGGTTCGAACTGGTCGAGGAATCGTTGAAAGGCTCGGCACTGGCACTGACCAACCTGCACAACAGCCTGATCAGCCTGCTGCGCCAAGCCAACGAGCTCGAACTGCAGTCGAAGCCGGTGGGCAAGGTGCTCCACAACAAGATCCTGAATCAACATGCCGAATTGCAGGCCCTGCGCGCGCTGAAAAAACGGCAACAGGCCGAACGCGAGATCCTCAGCAGCGAGTTTCAGGAAGCGCTGTCGCGCTACCGCGCCCTCAAGGAAGCACCGAATGGCGGAGGCGCCACAGCGGGCGCCACGCCGCCGCCCAACCGAGGCTGATCTTCAGCGCTCAAACCGGAACAGCCTGCACTCCCTGCGTATTGCCGACATCAGGAGCACTGACGTCGGACCTGTAGAACGGCTTAGAACGGCAATACCAGATCAGGCTGCAGCTTCAACAGGCGTTCGCGGAACGTCTGCTGGATGCGCGCCAGCGCTTCGGCATTGTCCGCATCGAAGCGCAGCACCAACACCGGCGTGGTATTCGACGCGCGCACCAGACCCCACCCATCCGGCCAGTCGACGCGCAGACCGTCGATGGTCGACAGCCGTCCACCCTCGAAAAAGGCGCCTTCGCGGAAACGCTCGACGAAGCTGTGCGGGTCGCCATTCGGCGCATCGACCTTGATCTCCGGCGTGGACACACCCTTCGGCAAGGCATGCAACACCTCGTCGGGCAATTCTGGCGCCGTGGCGAGGATTTCCAGCAATCGCGCCGCAGCATAGATTCCGTCGTCGAAACCGTACCAACGCTCGGCGAAGAAGAAATGGCCGCTCATCTCACCGGCGAGCTCTGCACCAGTCTCACGCATCTTTGCCTTGATCAGCGAATGCCCGGTCTTCCACATCAGTGGGCTGCCGCCGTGGCGGAGGATGTGCGACGCAAGACGGCCGGTGCACTTCACGTCGTAGACGATCATCGCGCCGGGGTTGCGCTCGAGCACATCGGCGGCGAACAACATCAGCAAGCGATCGGCGTAAATGTTCTCGCCGTCGCGGGTGACCACACCCAAACGGTCGCCATCGCCATCGAACGCGATGCCCAGATCGGCATCCAACCGCTGCACCATGCTGATGAGGTCGACCAGATTGTGCGGCTCGCTCGGGTCGGGATGGTGGTTCGGGAACGTGCCGTCGATCTCGCAATACAACTCCTCGACCTCGGCACCGATGGCTTCGAGCACACGCGGGCCGATTTCACCGGCGACGCCATTGCCAGCATCGACCACCACTTTGAGGCGCCGGCCAAGCTGCACGTCCGAGGCGATGCGCTGCACGTAGTCCGCACTGATGTCGCGCTCGGAGAGGCTGCCCAGGTTGGGCGCCTCAAACAGTCGATTCTCAGCCACCCGCGCATGCAGGTCAGTGATCGCATCGCCGTAGAGCGTCTCGCCGCCCACCACGATCTTGAAACCGTTGTAATCCGGCGGATTGTGGCTGCCGGTGACCGATATGCAGCATCCGGTACGCAGGTGGTAAGCGCCGAAATACACGACTGGCGTCGGCACCATGCCGACATCGATCACATTCACACCCGCCCTGCGCAGACCGCTGATCAAGCCTTCGACCATCTCGGGCCCGGATAGACGTCCGTCGCGGCCGATCACGATCTCGTGCAGATCCTGCTCATGCATGAGCGAGCCGACCGACTGACCGATGACTTCGGCCACACTGCGGTCCAGCGTTCTGCCGACAATGCCGCGGATGTCGTACGCACGGAAAATGCTGCGGTCGATGAGAACCGGGGCCGGCTTCGACGGCTCCTTGATCTCCAGCACCAACGGCATCACCGCTTCTCCCGGTTCGCTGGCGACAGCCTCCAGCAGGGTCGGCGACACCTCTTCCTCGACCTGGCCCATGGTGAGCCGCGACAGCCGCCATGCCAGATATGTCAGGAACACGAAGATCACGGCCGCAAGCGATGCCAGGGCTGCGCCGAGGCCCAACGCCTGCGGGGGAGGTGGCGCGGTCCCTGCCACCAACCGCAAACCGGAGTCGGACACGGGGACGGCCATGCGTTCGGCACTGTCGACATAACTCTGCTCACCGCGCTCCCACAGGGTCTCCCCCCCCTGGCGCAACCCCATGTAGGTGTCGCTGACCATGCCGATGGTGTCCAGACCCGAGGTCAATTCATTGAGCGGCAACTGCGCATAAACCACCCCGACGAGACGATCGCCGACCTTCACTGGCGCGGCCAGGGCGAAACGCGGCTGGCCCAAATCGCGAATGATCCAACTGCGGAGCTTGCCTTCGGCCACGGCGGACTCCGCGACCGCCAGACGGCCATATCCGCCCTTGGGCAAACCGTCATAGGCGCTCTCCAGGCCCGGTGGAAGTATCTGCACCAGCGACACGTTCGGCCAGCCGGCGGCGATTTCCTTGGCGGCCCCCTGCAGGTTTCCCGCCGACAACACTGTCTGTACTTCGGGTCTCTCGAGCGCTTCGGTTAATCGTTTCTGATTCTGCAACATCGCCTGGTGGACCAGTTGCACCGCGCCGTCGCGGGAGATTTCAAGATCACTGCGACGCGAATTGTCGCGAAACTGGGCAACCCCACTCCAGCCCAGCCACAACGCGAGCAGCGCGCAGAGGACGGCCAGCGGTTTCATCGCGGGGCGGATCCGGATCAATTGCTCGCGTAAGCTGTCTTTCATTCAGTGTGCTCTCTGGCCCTGTTGCTGTCTGGAACGGATGGCGATGCCCTGCCCCCGTCGAACATCGTATCGCGCACCATCAACGCACGCCGGTATGGCCGAAGCCACCCTCACCGCGTGCGCTGTCGACGAAAGTATCCACGACCTCGAAGCGCACGCGGACGATCGGCAACACGACCAACTGCGCGATCCTGTCGCCCGGTGCGATGGTGAATGCATCTTTGCCACGATTCCAGACGCTGATCATCAGCGGCCCCTGGTAGTCGGCATCGATCAGGCCGGTGCCGTTGCCAAGCACGATCCCGTGTTTGTGTCCGAGTCCGGAACGCGGCAGTACCACCGCGCACAAGCCGGGGTCGCCGATATGGATGGCCAGGCCCGACGGCACCAGCGCGGCATCACCGGGCAGCAGCATCAGCGGCGCGTCGAGCGCAGCACGCAGATCGAGCCCGGCACTGGCATCGGTGGCATAGGCCGGGAGCGGCCATTCACCGCCGAAGCGGTTGTCGAGCAATTTGACCTGAAGGCTGCGCATCATCGAAGACATTCCGTCGAGACGGCCTCAGCCGCGATCGCCATTGCATGGGTACGCCATGCTGCACGCATGACGATCACTGCAACCGCGCGCTGATGAGATCGAGCAGGGCATCGGCCAACACCGTCTTCGGCGCAGGCCCAAGCGCATGCACGGTCTCGGTATCGATCACGGTCAGCGCATTGTCATCGCTTTCGAATCCGCAGCCGGCGCGCCCCACCTGGTTGGCCGCGATCATGTCGAGCCCCTTGCGCTGCAGTTTCCCCCGGGCATAGCACTCCACGTCGTTCGTTTCCGCCGCGAAACCGACCACCACCCGCGGCCGCTGCACGTGTGCGGCCACTTCGGCCAGGACATCCGGCGTGCGCACCAACTCAAGCGTGAGGCTGTCGATGGCCTGCGTCTTGCCGTCGCCGAGTTTCGCGGTCTTCTTGATCTTCTGGGCGGAGACCGTGCGTGGCGTGTAATCGGCCACCGCCGCCGTGCCGATATAGATGTCTGCCGGCAGCGCAGCCAATACCGCGTCATGCAACTGCTGCGCCGAACGCACATCGATGCGGGTCACACCTGCGGGCGTGCCCAGCGAGACGGGTCCAGCCACGAGCGTCACCTCGGCACCGCGATGGACAGCCGCAGTGGCGATCGCAAACCCCATCTTCCCGCTGCTCCGGTTGCCGATGAAGCGCACCGGATCGAGGTCTTCGAAAGTCGGACCGGCGCTGATCAACAGCCGGATACCGGTCAGGTCACGCTTCCCCCCGTTGTTCGGGGCGCCCTGCCCTGCGGCAAGCCCCGCGACCAGGTCTTCCACGATCTGCGGCGGCTCACGCAGACGCCCAGGACCAAATTCCCCGCACGCCTGGGCGCCGTCGTCGGGACCGATCACCTGCACGCCACGACAACGCAATGTGGCGAGATTGGCCTGCGTGGCCGGGTGCAGCCACATCCGGTTGTTCATCGCCGGGGCGACCACGATCGGGGCAGTCGTCGCCAGACACAATGTGCTGACCAGATCGTCGGCCAACCCGTGCGCGAGCCGGGCAAGGATATCGGCGGTGGCCGGCGCCACCAGCACCTGATCGGCCCAGCGCGCCAATTCGATATGTCCCATCGCGGCTTCGGCGGCTTCGTCCCACAGCGAGCCGCGCACAGCCGCCCCTGAGACCGCCTGCAGACTGGCCGCGCCGACGAAACGCTGCGCGTTTTCGGTCATCGCCACCTGCACCTCGGCACCCGCCTCACGCAGGCGACGCACGAGTTCCACCGCTTTGTACGCGGCGATCCCACCGCACACGCAGAGCAGGATGCGTCGACCGGTCAGCGTCTGCGCCATGCGGGGGTTTTCCTACGCGTTTACCAGCGCACAGCTTACCCGATGCCGCGCGTTTGCCCGACACTGCGGGTGCGCCGGTCCGGGAAAACTGTGTCGACACTTCCGCACGGACACCGCCATGCACATCCGCGATTGGCCCGAAACCGAACGCCCCCGCGAAAAACTGCTGCAGCGTGGCGCGGCGGTTCTGTCGGATGCCGAACTGCTCGCGATCTTCCTGGGATCGGGCCTGCAGGGTTCGGATGCCGTGGCCAGCGCCCGGAACCTGTTGAGCGATCACGGCCCGCTGCGTGCCTTGCTCGAACGCAGCCCACGCGAGCTGATCAAACTGCCCGGCATCGGCCCGGCCCGCGCCTGCGCATTGGCCGCAGCCCTGGAACTCGGCAACCG